>JACDNZ010000010.1 GCA_017656345.1 Thermosipho sp. (in: thermotogales)
AAATAGAAATAGAACGAGTAGTAATACACCACTAACAGTATTTTATTCAGACCCAGCCGTAACTTCTGATGGAACAAAGATAGATGAATTTTATTTAGGTGGTTCTTACGGGCAAAAAGTTGTAGGTGGCGATATTATCGCAGGAGTTAATGAATTTATCTTAAAACCTAACACAGATTATTTATATAAGATTACTAATGATGGTTCGGCTGATGCAACTATTTTAACAAGGTTATTTTTCTATGAAAAATAGTATTAAAATTTAATTATTATTAAAATTACAATAAACCTCTATAATTTACCAAAGAAAGATTATATAATGATAATAGAAGGGTAGTGAAATAATAACACTACCCTTTAATAGTAAGGGGTGATATTCTAGAAAAGAAACAACTAAAATAATATGACTTTAAAGTAAGACTGAATAGTGATTTAAACAAGTTACTGGAAACCCCTATTCACATAATAAATATGAATAGGAGGTAATAATTGATGGAACAATTAAATTCTTATGTATCAAAATTAATGTCTGGATTAAAACCATTTTTAGGTAGCTTACTAGCATTGATAAACTATATCCTCTTTCCAGATACAGCTTTCCAAACAGCTTTATATGCAGTCGTAGGTGCTATGATATTAGATATTATAACGAAATGGTATGCTATAAGTAAACAAAATGATGGTTTTAAAAATTCAATAAAAAGCAGAAAAATTTACTCTAAAACTCTATGGGAAGGCACTAAAATAAAAATTATTTCTTATTTAGTTATTTCTATATTAGCTGGATTAAGTTACAGAGTAATAATGTTTAAATCAGCTAGTATTTTCTTGGCAACAGTTATTTACTCTATAATGTTTTTAAGAGAAGCACAAAGCATTATAGAGAATTTAATTGACGCTGGTTCAGATTTAGAGTGGTTATTGATATTTGTTAAGAAAAAGCAAGAGCAAATACTAGAACAAGAAATGAATAAAATAGAAATTAATAAAAATGAAGGTGATTATAATGACAAAGTATAAAACAGTTGAAATGTGGTTAACTCCTAATAAATACTCAAGACCACAAAAACCTTTAAAAGAAATAAAAGCTTTAGTAGTTCATTGGGTCGCTAATCCGAAAAGTTCTGCAAAATCTAATAGAGATTATTTTGAGAATAGAAAATATGGAAAATCAAGTTATGGTTCAGCACATGAGATAATAGACTTAAACGGAGATGTTATTTTATGTATTCCAGATAGTGAAATAGCATATCATGTTGGTAGTAAAACTTATACTAGAGAAGCTTTAGAAAAGTTATCAAATTATCCTAACAATTGCACTTATGGTATAGAGTGTTGCCATTTAGATTGGGAAGGTAATATGACTAAAGAAACTTATAATACTTTAGTTGAAAGATTAGCTGATTTATGCTTAAAGTATAATTTAGACCCTTTAAAAGATATATGGCTACACAAAGAAATAGTTGGCTGGAAAGAGTGTCATAGATATTTTGTCAGAAACCCCTTAGCTTATAAGAAATTAAAAGAAGAAGTAAAAATAGAGCAAAAGAGAGGGGATAAGAAAATGCTAAAAGATTGGCAAGAAAAGTTAGGCAAAGATTCTTTAGATAGTCTACACGCTAAAGGTATTGTTAATAACCCCGAACAATGGAAGCAAACTTTAGACCAAAATGTACCTCAATGGTTGTTTTGGGTTATTATAGATAGAATAACTAATAAGGGGTGATTTTATGATTCAATTAACAACTTTACAACTCCTAATAGGAGGTAGTGTTTTAGTTCTTATTACAATAGCAATAGTAAAACTTATACCTTACCTAAAAGATTTTAAAATTACACCAGAAGAAAAAGCTAAAGTACAGGAGATTTTAATTCAAACTACTAAAGATATTTTAAGTGTCGCAACAAGTAAGGATAAAAGTCAACTAACTTTAGCAATAACTAACATTACAATGAGAAAACTAGAAGAAAATAAAATTTCTGGATTTAGACGTGAAGATATTAAATTAATGGCTGAAATAGTTGTAGATAAATTATATAATGAGTTAGAAAAAGGAACTAAATAAGACTTATTAGAGAGGGCGTGAAGCCCTCTTTTTCTTTACTTGACAGCATGTTTAAAATGTGATATTCTTATGTTAGTTGTAAGAAATTTACACCTAAACAGGAGTGTGGACTCAAAACCTTTTATTAATATAATTATATATAATATATAAATAAATATATAATAATATATTATAATAAAAGTTCTGGAATTTGAGGAGGTGAGATTTTAGAAGTGATAAAAATAATAAAGTCTAATGTCCAGTTTTTATATAACCTCACAGAGCAAGAGAAAGCCAAAATAAAACAGGATTTGACTTTAGTAAACCCAAACTACTATAAAGCCAAAAGGTACTCTAAATATAACAATGTGAATATTCCTAAGTATGTCTTTTATTATAGAGAAAGTAAAGACCATTTAGTTGTACCTTCTGGTTATAAAGTTCCTTTTGAGCATGAAGTTATAGAAGATAACAGAATAGAGGTTACTGTACCGTATCCTAAAATAAATATAAAATTGAGAGCAACTCAAGAAGAAGCAAGAAAAGCATATTTAGATGATACAGATAAGGGAATGATAGTACTACCAACAGGTAAAGGTAAAACTATATTAGCCATATATTTAGCACATAATTTACGTCAGAAAACTTTAGTAATAGTCCATAAAGATGACCTAGTACATGGTTGGCAGAAAGATATAAAGTTTTGTTTTGGCGAAGATTTTGATGTGGGGTTAATAAAAGCAAGAAGTAGAAAAGTAGGAGAGCAAATAACAATAGCAACAATACAAACTTTAGTTAGATTATCTAAAGAAGAATTTGAAGAATTAACTAAAACTTTTGGCATGGTTATTGTTGACGAATGTCACCATATAGGTGCTAGAGTATTTGATTTAGTTAATGAATTTTATGCTAATTATAAGTTAGGTTTAAGTGCTACTCCAGAGAGAAATGACGGATTAGATAGAGTAATGAATTTCTATTTAGGTGAAATAGCTTATCAATTTGAATTAAAAGAAGGTGAAACAGATAAAGATATTTTGCCAGTAAAAGTCCTAGTTAAAAATAGTAATATAAAATATAGACCTAAAGTAAAGGTTGTAATAAATAATAAAGAAGAGGAATTATTTATAGACCAGATTCCATATAAACAACGCCCTAGAATTTCACACCATACAATAGATAATTTAGTAGTAACTAATAAAGAATATATGAAAATGGTTTTAGATGATGTAGTAAGTGAATACAATAAAGGTAGAAATTTAATATTATTCTTTACCCAGAAGGAACATTGTCGATTATATTTTGACTCTTTAGTTAATGAATATAAAATATCTAAAGAAAAGATACAATTATATTATGGTGACGCAACAGAAAGTAAAGCAGAGATGAAAAGAAAAGCTGAAAGTGGAGAAGTAAGAATAACAATAGCAACTTATTCTATAGCTACAGAAGGTACGAATGTAAAAGCGTGGGAAGTAGCATTTTTAGTATCAAGTATAAACAATGGTAAGAATACAGAACAAGCAATAGGTAGAATTAGACGAACTAAAGAAGGTAAAATAAATCCTGTTTTAGTTTATGATTATAGACACCCTTATGTATATTCTATAAATGGTCATGGTAGAACTAGAGATATGAGATATAGAAAATTAAATTTTAAAGTAAAATATTTAGATGATAATATATTTGTAAGAGGGTTTAGCAGTAGAAAAGGTTTGTTTAGATAATTTTTAACTTGTCGCTTGACAAGTTTTTTCTTTTAGTTTATACTAATAGTAAGTAATAGTAGAAAAAAAATAAAAAAAAAGAAAGGAGGATTAACGTGTCAATTATTCAACTAATTAATGAGTACAACGAATTAAAGGAAAAAGAGCAATTAATCAAGAAACGTAAAAAGGAAATAGCAGATAAAATAAAAGAATATGCAGTACAAAATGGAGTAAAAGACGATAACGGAAGTTATTATAAAGAAGAAGATAAATTCATAATAGGAAGTCAAGCAAGAAAGACAGTAAAATTGAACCAAGAAAAAGCTAAAGAGTTTTTCTTAGAAAAAGGTTTATACAAAGAAGTAGTTGTAGTAAAAGAAGAAATAGACGAAGATAAGGTTGAGAAACTCTTAGAAGAAGGTAAGATTTCATATGATGAACTAGAGAATTTAGTAACAGTAAAAACAACTTATGCAGTATTTATTAAAGAAAGAGAAGAGGAAGAAATGCCAGAGGTAGAAGTATCTACTAGAGAAAAAGAAAATTCAACAAAGAAACTAAGATTAAGAAAGTTTATTTAGTATTAATTGAAGCAGGAGGTGAAGTTTAGTGCCATTAGATAAAGTAGTAAAGAAAGCTATAATAAACGGAGAAGAAGTAGAACTATATTATATAAATGAATTAGCCCATGCTTTAGGCAGAACTTCTGCAACAATTAGAAAGTGGGAAATATCTGGAGTTTTACCAGACGCTACTTTTAAAGATAAAGTTGGTAGAAGAATGTATACTAAAGAACAAATTGATACTATTGTGAGAATTGCAGAAGAATGTAGAATAAGACAAGGTCACTCTATAGCAAATACAGGTTTTAGCAGGAAAGTACACAAAGCCTTAGCAGAATTAAATAAAAAATATTTTCCTAATAAGGAGGATTAATATTGTAAATAGAATACTATAAAGGAGGTATTATAATGCAAGATATAAAAACAAATTTTTTCTATAATGAGGTAGAATTAATAGATGAATTACATTGTGGAAAAGTTGAGTTAGAAGGACTAGTTGATTTTGCTAGAGAAGATGACTCAACAGTTATTTGCTTTTTAAGAGTAAATAAAGATGGTGAGATTACAGCAGTTAAAGGTATTTATAGTAGTGAGAAAGATTTTGATATACTTTTAGCTCAAAAATATGCTTATAAAGACGCTTTAGAGCAAATAAAAAGTGAAGGACAAAAAGTTGTAGTAAGAAACGATATTTTAATAGATACAGAAGTTGAAATAATAGAGAAGTAAAGGAGGAATTATTTATGGATACTAAAGCTAATATGAACAACTTAAATGTAGCATTAGGTTATATAGCAACAGCATTTAATATGCATAAAGGATTTCAAGTAACTAAATTTCAAGAGAAGGGCAACAAATTAGTAGTAACTTTAGCTAATGAATTTTTTGAAAATACTATTATCTTTAAGAATAAAGATATAATAGAGGGGTTAAATGTTGAAGAATAGGAGTGATTATTAGTGCCTAAAAAGTTGCAATTAAAAAAGAGTGCCAAAGAAAATACTACTATTAAAAAGAAAAATACTGTAACTAAAGAGGAAGAAGTAATAAAAGCAGGAACACCTTTAGACCATATAATAAAGAAAGTACCTAATATGATAGGTATGTCTAAAGGCGTTACAGTAAATATGGATAACTATGAGTCCTTTAGAGTAGATTGTTGGTTAACAGTACCTTTAGATGATAAATCCAGCCCAGAAGAAAAATTCATGGAATTGAGTGAGATAATAGAAAGTCAAATACAATATGAAGTACAGAGAATTATAGAAATGAATGAGAGGTAGAGTTAATATTCTACCTCTCTTATCTTTATTTAAGGAGGTTTAATTATGCATTATAGAGTATATAAATGTGATTTAGAGTCAAGAGTGGTTGCTGACCTTTCTGAAATTCCTACAGATAAATTACTTTTTGAGTATTTAGATGTATTTGTAAATAAGCATGATTTTCAAAGATTAGAATATAGGATAGAAGAGCAAATAAATGATTTAATAAAAGAAGGTTTTAAACCTAAAAGATTATTACTATCCAGCCGAAATTATTTAGATTTATGTGCTGGTTATAGTTATAAAACTCAAGCTATGTATTTATTAAAATTAGAATCATATAGAGGTTTAAAAATAGAAGTTGTTGCAGATGAAGGCGATATAGCTTTTGTTTTAGCTGATAATTGGATTGAAGCTATTTATAAAGATAAGTTAGTGAAGATAAGAAGTAGGGATTAACTCTACTCCTTATCTTATGAATAATTTTTCTTGACAAGTTACATACTAATAAGTTATACTTTATTTGTAACTTATTTTTAACTTAAAAATACATTAAAAATAAATGTAGGGAGGGATTAAGGAGTGATAATAAGAAAACTTGCTAAACAAAGGAGTGTTTCTTTATTCGTAGACCAAGAAGATGAACTAGAGAGGATAATAAAAGATAAAAACCTACCTTCTAGAGTAATACCAGAAATAATAAGAAGGGGAGTCGACCTAGTTTTAGAAGAAATAAAAAGTAAAGGAGAGATATAATAATGATAAGGGACTTATCTAAAGTACAAGATTTAGTAAAGAATTTTTATAACTCTAGGGCAGAAATACAGAAAATGCAGAATGATAAGCAGAAAGAATTTAAAGTAGGTTGGGAGAATGTAAGAAAGAGGGAAAAGACAAGAACTAAAACAAGTTTTTATGATAAGTATAAAGCTAAGTTAGAGAATGGTAATATAGATAAGTTTTCTACTAGAGATTTTATGTACTTCTTTAGAGATACAGCAAATAGTGTTGGAATAAAATATGTTATAGCTAATATTAAGAAAGATATGAGGGTATATAAGCTATTAAAAGAGAGAGGTTACACAAATGAAGAAATTTATAATATGATAAGATTTTTATTTCTATCAGAGCAAGATTATTTAGATAAAAAGACTTTACAACCTACAATATTACTTAGTGGTTGGTGTAATAAGATTTATCAAGATAGTCAAGATTGGGTAAATAATGAGTATGTTCCGACAAAGAAAAAGAAATTTAGTCAAAGAGAATGGAATAAAGAAGTTAATAATAATGATTATGAAGTATCTATTGGTGAATGGGATTTTTAATATAGGAGGGGAATGAGAGTTGAAAAGACCTATAAGAACTCATTTATCGCCTGTGAATTTAAGTAGACGTGGAGTACCTAAAAAGTTTCATAATTTGACAATAGATGATTTTGACGATTTTGAAAAGCAAGATTTAGTTAAAGTTAAAGAAGTAGTTAAGAATTATATAGAGAATTTAGATGAAGTATTTGAACAAAATTTAGGTTTATTACTTTATGGTAGTAATGGTGTAGGTAAAACTTTTCTAGCTTCATTAATAGTAAAAGAAGCTTATAGACATAGATATACTTCTAAAAGATGTACCTTTGTTGAATATATAAATGAATACACTAAAGTATGGAACGCTAAAAGTGTTCAAGAAAAAGAAGAATTAGAAGAGTTATTCTATCATAACTACAAAGCAGTTGAATTTTTAGCTTTAGAAGAGATAGGTAAAGAATTAGATACTAAATTAAGTCCAACTATTTTAGAAGATTTGTTAAGATATAGAGAAGATAAGGGATTACCTACTATTATATGTACTAATCTAACCCCTAAAACTATTGTAGAAAGATACGGACAAAGTATTGGTAGTTTAATTAAAGGTAATTTTACTCCTATAAAAATAGTTGGTGCTGATGTTAGACAAGATTATTATAAAGAGAGGGTAGGGATAGATGAAAGGAAATGATTTAAGTAATAGAGTAGCCCCAACAATAGCTTTTAGGGTAGATGATTTCCTTATAAAGAAAATTAAAAATAAATCTATTAAAGATAAGTTAAGAAATTTTGTTTTAGGGACTAATTATGGATTTGACGAAGAAGTTTTAAAAGCTATAGATTATATATTTAGACATACGGATATGACAGTAGACCTTATTATAAGTAAAGATTTTTATTCTGAAAAGGTTGTCAGTATGTTAAAAGATGTACCATATTCGAGATTAAATGTAATAGTTTCAGAACTAGAAATAAAGATAGGGTTAAATCTTAATGATTATATCTATTATGTAGATAATGATAAATCTAGGTTAAGTAAAGTAGGACATAAATATGCTATAGACCTTCAACAGTTAAATAACATTATTAGACATAATTAAAGGAGGTTTCTCCATTGAAGAAAAAATTTGATGTAGAAAGAGGTTTAATATCTAAGTTATTAGAAACCAAAGATATGGTTTTAGTAAAAGACCTACAGATAAAACCTTATTTTTTTAGTGGTAAACATAAAAAAGTTTTTATTTACTTAAATGATTTTTTCTTAAAGAATGGCGAATTACCGACAGTAAGAGTTTTTAAAAAGGCTTTTCCAGATTATGAATTAGAAACTTATATTAACCCAGAAACTTTAGACGAAACTATAGGTACAGAAGAGTCTTTAAATTTTTGGTGTGAAGAGTTAAGAAAGAAAGTAAAACATAATAAATTAGCAGATATGACAGAACAGGTGATAGAAAACTTAGAGAATTTAGAAACAGAAAAAGCCTATAGTTTAATTAAGAAAACAGTACTTTATTTAGAAAGTGATGTAGAATTAAGTTCTTCTATAGATATAACTAAAAATATAGAAGAAAGAATTTTAGAATATAAAAAGAGAAAAGAAAATAAAGGAATATTAGGTATACCTACAGGAATAGTACAATTAGATTATATCATAAAAGGATTACAGAATAAGCAGTTAATAACTACAATAGCTAGAGCAGGGGTAGGTAAGACGTGGTTAGAAGTACTTATAGGTGCTAATTCTTTGTTAGCAGGTTATAGAGTGTTGCAACTAGTAACAGAGATGTCAGAAGAGCAAATGAGAGATAGATACGAAGCAGTATTAGTCGGTAAGTTATATGGTGACTTTCATTATGGAAGATTTAAAAGTGGTACATTATTTCCTCAAGAAGAAGAGATGTATTTTGACTTTTTAAGAAATAAACTTCCTAGACTAGAACCTCTTATTATAGACGTAGCTACAGGTGTTTCTAATGTGGCTGCAAAGATAGATTTATATAAGCCAGATTTAGTTTTAATAGACTCTGCATATCTTATGGAAGATGATAGAGGGGCAAAAGAAGATTGGTTAAGAGTAACACATATAACTAGAGATTTGAAAAAGTTAGCTAAGAATAGAAATATTCCTATATTTATTAACTCACAAGCTGATAAAACTACTAGTAAGAAAACGGGTCCAGAGTTAGATAATATAGGTTACTCAAGAGCAATAGGTGAGGACTCTGACGTTGTTTTAGCTTTATTTCAAGATGAACAAATGAGAGAAGATAGAGAAATGAAGATAAAAGTGTTAAAACAAAGAGAAGGTGTCTTAGGTAATGTACTATTAAATTGGGACTTTACTAGAATGAATTTTGACCCTATATACTCTACAGTATCACAAGAAGAAGATTCTAAGACAGAAAAAGAAAAGTCTGGGGTTATAGAAATTTAAAGAAGGGAGGTATGTAATTAATGTTATCTAGTATAACTTTTTTATTTCTAGGTGCTTTTCTTTCTTTATTTATTTTCGGTCTAATTGTCGCAACTAAAAATAGACTACTTTTTAGTGATACTATTCAAGTATTAAGAGAATTAGGATATGATATTTCAGATGAAGATGTAGAAACTTGCTGGAATAAAGTAATGTATGACGAAGAGGTGTAGCATTATGAGAACTGACCTAACTAGAGAGCAAATAATTGATTTACTAGAGAATGTTTTAGGGACTTATGTAGTCCCTTCTAGTAAAGTAAAAGATAATATACAATTTTGTTGCACAGTACATGGTGAGAAAAATCCCTCTGCTGGAATACACGTAGAGAAACAAATATTTCATTGTTTTAGTTGTCATGCTAGTGGTGATATTAGTTGGTTATTATTTAAGTCTTTAGATAATATAAAGTCAGTACAACAAGCTGATGAATTTTTAAAAGAAAGATATGGAGTAGATATACGTCAGATAGATTTTAAAGTTAGAGAGATAAAAAGATATGAAGATTTTATAGGGTTAGAAGAAGAAATTAATAAAAGATTCGAATTACCTAGAGTTAAATTAGCACCTTACAAAAGTGGAAAAGAAACTTATCAATACTTCTTTGATAGAGGATTTACTAAACAAACTGTAAAAGAGTTTATGATAGGAAGAGATGTAATAAATAAGACTATAACTATACCTTTATTTTGGGAAGATAATACTTTATGTGGTGTTATAGGTAGATATGTAATTAAAAGACCTAAAAATAGTCGATATAAAATATATCATAATACACCTGTAGGGGATATTTTATATCCTTTGCATAAATTTGAGCCGATAGATAATACAGTTATTTTAGTAGAAGGTATTTTAGACGCACTTTGGTTACACCAGTTAGGTTTTAAAAATGCTTTAGCTACTTTAACTAATAGTATGACTAGAAATCAAGCCGAAATAGTTAAAAAGTTAGCTAATAAATTTATAGATATGTCAGATAATGACGAAAGAGGAAGTATAGCTACAGAAAAGTATAAAAAGTATTTATTAAGAGATATGATAGGTTTCACAGTAAAACACGCTTACCCAGAAGGTAAGAAAGACCCTCAAGAATGTACTAAAGAGGAAATAGAATATATGTTAAATAATAAAAGAAGTATATTATTACCTAAAAAATTAAAAAGGTTATAAGTTAATAAGGTTTATGAAATCTTCATTTTAAACGTTTGACAACTATTTAGATTTATGATAATATATAGTTGTACTTGAAAAGCGAAATAAAAATAATAAAAGGAGGAATTATAATGTCAATTTTTAAAACTGGTTTTAATGCAGTAAGACAAGAAAAAGAAAGACAAGAAAGAGAAAGAGAGAATAGGACTAGAAAATTATGGAATTTCTTTTTAGCAGATGATGGAGAAGAAGCTGATGTAATATTTTTAACTTCTGAACCTTTAAATTATTATGTGCATACTGTTCCGAAAAATATAAATGGTAAGACAAGATATGAAGATGTAGTATGTACTGGTAGTAAGTGTGAACTTTGTGCTAATGGTGATAGACCAAGATTCGTAGGAAGTTTCTTAATAGTAGATAAACGTGAGTATAAAGATAAGAATGGCAATGTAGTATCTAATCAAGTTAAGATTTACACACAAGGTACTAAAGTTTTATCTCAATTAGATAGATATGCTACTAAATATGGTTTAACTAATAGAGAATACACAATAGTTAGAATAGGTAAAGGTCAAAATACTACTTATACTTTTGAACGAGGTGATAAAATAGAATTAACTCCAGAAGAGATTGAAAACTTATTACCAGATTTTTTAAGAGAAATGTATGACGGTACAGAAGAAAGTTTAATAGAAATATTAAAACAACAGGTATTAATGAGTGTACCTACAGGTAATGATGACGAAGATGACGATTATGAGGAAGAGTTAAATGACTCTTTAGTATCATTAGATAATGAGGGAGAAGAAACTCCTAAAATTAGTAATAAAAAATCTTCATTTAAGAATAAATTTAAGCCAAAAGAGAATAATAGTAAAAAAGCCACTAAATTAAAATTATCGAGAAAATAGTTGACAGATTGATTTTAAAGGTATAATATAAAGTTGAAATAAAAACATACTAATGAAAGGAGTTGTTAATGTGGCTAGAAAGAATTTCTCTGGAATTAACGATTTAGCTAACGCTTTAGCTGAAAAAGAAAAAATTACTAAAAAGGAAGCTAAACAAAGAGTTTATAGCTTTTTAGAAGTATTAAAAAATGAGTTGTTAAGAAGTGACAAAGATGGGGTACAAATAATTGACTTCTTAACTCTAGAAAAGGTACAAAGAAAAGAAAAAATCGGTAGAAATCCTAATAATCCAGAACAAGAAATTATTATTCCAGCTCATAAGACTTTAAAAGTTAAAGTTGGTGCTTCATTTAAAGAAAAATTAAATCAATAGGTTATAATACACACTCTCCTTTTAAATATAGATACGGTGAAAGACTCAATTACTTAATGTAATTGAGTCTTTTAATTTGATTGAATAAAAATTTTGTGATATACTAATAGTAACTTATAGTATAAAGTAAATTACAGAAAGGAGTGAATTAATAAAGTAGTTTTTATTAAAATTAAATAAAGGGGTGTTAGTTAATTGAAGAAGTATAAGATAATTCGTTCAGAGTCGCAATTAAAAAAGTTAGCTAAAAGAATGAGGACTTTAGATGAATTTGCTTTTGACACAGAAACAAATACTCTTAAAGTATATGGTTTAAATAAAGATTTTAAATTAGTAGGTATTAGTATTAGTTGGGGTAAATATAATAATTATTACCTTCCAGTAGGACATTATTTTGACGATAATCAATTACCTTTAGACGCTGTTGTAAAGTATTTGAAACCTATATTTGAAAATCCTAAGTTGAGAATAATAGGTCATAACTTAAAATTCGATTTGCACGTTTTAGCTAGAATAGGTATCTTTATAAAGACTATAGATTTATGGGATACAATGGTAATGAGTTGGCTTATAGATGAAAATTCAGATAATGGTTTGAAACAATGTACTAAACGTGATTTAGGAATAGACCAAACTAAAATTAAAGATGTATTAACTACAGTTACTAAAGAAGAGAAGAAATCTGTAGGGCTAAAAGCTAATCAGAAACCCACCTTTGATTTAGTTAGAATTGATGTGGGGGCTGAATATGCAGTAGCAGACGCTTATTATACTTGGTTATTATATTTATATTATTATGATAAGTTAGAAGAAGAGGAAATGTTAAAAATCTATGAGAAAGTATATAGAAGATTTTTATATACTCTTTATATGATGGAAGAAAGAGGGGTAACAGTAGATTTAGTTCGTCTAGAGCAGATGTCAAGAGAAATGGAAGAAGATATAGAAAATCTAGAGTATAGATTGTATGAATTAGCAGGTGTAGAATTTAATCCTAATAGTAGTCAACATTTAGCTGAATTATTGTTTGGTTATGGTGATTTTAAAAACCCTAATGGTGATATTTTAAGTGCTTCTTTTAACTTCCCAGTAATAAGTGTTACTGCTAAGGGAGTACCTCAAACTTCTTCTGGTGTATTAGAAAAACTAGCTAAGAAAGAATATAAATCTGCAAGAAAACAAGAGGGAGTAGAATTAGTTAAAGTCTTATTAGAATATAAGAAATTAAGAAAGTTAAAAACCGCATTTATAGATGGTTTAAAAGACCAAATATATGATGATGGTAAAGTTCACCCTAGTTTTAATATTGTAGGTACAACCTCTGGTAGAATAAGTTGCTCAAATCCGAATTTACAACAGTTGCCGAAGGCTAGTGATGATGATAAATATAAAATAAGAAGTTTATTCATTGGTAGTATAAATTCTAATGGTAGACGTAATAAGATAATAGCTTTAGATTATAAAAACCTAGAAATGGTATTATTAGCACACTTTAGTCAAGACCCTTATTTAGTAGAAACTTTCTTAGAAGGTCACGACTCTCATGGTGCTACTGCTGTTAATATGTTTGGTTTAGATTGTGACCCAGACGAATGTAAGAAATTATATCCAACTGAAAGACAAGTAGGTAAAGTTTTAAACTTTGGTTTAATGTATGGTATGAGTGCTTACACATTATATAATACTTTAAAAGATTGGGGCGTAGATTTAGACGACCCAGAATTATTAAAGAAGTATAATGTTAAGAAAGGTGAAGAAGTTGCACAAATATATTATGATAAATACTTTGAAACCTATAGTGGTGTAGCAAGATTTATAAAGAATCAGAAAAGATTTGCACATAGACATGGTTATGTATATACTTTAGTTGGTAGAAAAAGAAGATTACCTAATATAAATTCTCAAAACTATAAACAAGTAGCTTATGAAGAAAGACTTTCAGTTAATGCACCAATTCAAGGTAGTGCTGGAGATATAATGATGAACGCACAGATAAGGATAGAAGTTGACGAAAGATTAAAAGAATTAAGGGCTAAAATGTTAATACAGGTACACGATAAACTAATTTGTCGTGTATAAACCTCACGATATGCTGGGAAGCCCTAAAGACAAGACTACCACAACGTAACTGGTGACAGTAAGCGTGATGGTTTGAAAAAGTCTTGTATGTCGTGTACTTATATGTTATTATATAAGTATACAAAATGGGCAATCAGCAGGGAGGGATTCTGTTATGACTAGTGAAATTATAGACCAACTTTTAATAAGTGGTAAGTTAGGAGATGGTTGTATTTATAAAAATAATAAAAATCAACCTCATTATAATATAAGTTTTGTATCTATAAACTTAGATTATTTATTATATAAAAGAGATATATTAAAAAATATTGTAAAGGTGTCAAATGTTAGGACTCAAAAATCTGGCTATAAGAAACATTCTTTTAGTTATACATTTTCAACTTATCAACATTATAAAATAACAGAAATAGCCACTATGACATTAAAAGAATGTATAAATTCTTTATCTAAAGAAGGACTAATATTATACTATTTAGATGATGGAACTTATCATCAAAAGAAACATTTTATGCACATATACTGTAATGAATTTAATGTAGGAGAAGTAAATTTATTAATAGATAAAATTTATGAATTATATCCAATAAAGAAATGTTCTTTTAGATGGGATAAGAAAAAAGATGGTAGAAAGTATCCTTATATTTATATACCTGTTGTTACAGTTAAAGAATTTAAAAAAGATATAGAAAGATTTTTAATAAAAAATGAAATTTATTCTATGTTATATAAAGTTGGTAAAACAGAATCCACCCTCAACGACCACCGAAACACACTCTAAAAGACATTAATCCCGAGTCTTTTAGACGTGAATGGAGTAGGGTACACTAGAGTAAATCTAGTGGAAGCGTGAGGCACTATTTAGGGGATAGTGAAGATATGGTCTAAACCCACCTTCCTGTGAGAAGGTGTTAAAGTACCTCGAAAGAGGGGGTAGTAATTGGAATTAGTCTTTGAGTGTCCAGAAGAAAATGTTGAAGAAGCTATAAAAATAATTAAACATTATATGGAAAATCCGTTTGGCGAAAGCGTCAAATTAAATGTTCCTTTAGTTGCCGAGTATGATTTTGGAGATAGTTACCAAGACGCTAAGTAGAGGTGTTGAATATGATAATAGAATTAGAAGATTTCCAAAGAGAAATAGTTGATTGTAAAGCTAAAGACCAATTAGCTATTTTACCAAGACGCTCTGGAAAAACCCTTACTATAATAGAGAAGATAAAGAAACCTAAATATGAAACAGTAGGCGTTGTTCTTCCAACTATGAATAATGTACTTCTTTTTAGAAGTATGTTAGAAAGGTTTTTTAAAGTAGAAGTGTTAAATAAACATTCTATTGAGATGTGGCTACATTTAACTGATAGTTATGGTAATGAAACTAATGTATTTCTTTTTAGTGCAAGTATATTATCAAAGCAAAGTTTAGGTTATAGATGTGGTGTTTGGCTAGACCTTTTAGTAGTAGATGAAGGAGATTATGTAGATTCTAGTGTTTTAGATAATTTCTTAATTTATGATGACCTTTATGTAGTAGGTAGTTTAAGATTTGCAAGTCCTCAATTAAATACTTGTTTAGGGTATCTTTATTACAATCATTTAGATGATTTTAAGTTATTTAAATTTTCATATAAAGATTTAGCCTTTAAAGTTATTCCACCTTTTAATGAGATATAGAGAGGTTTTCCCCTCTCTATATTTTTATTGACTTTTTATAGAAAATAAGATATATTATAAATATAATAATTATTATAAATATTATGAAACGGAGGTGTAAAAGTGACGAAATTTTTATTAACTTTACCTAAAGAGTTGCACCAACAGGTAAAGAGTAAATCAGCTTTAGAAGGAAAGTCAATGAACGACTTTATTTTAGAAGCTATAAAAGAAAAATTAAAATTAGGAGGTATGTAAATTGTCTAATAAAAAAGATAATAAAAAGATATTAAGTATTATAAACGAAATTAATAAAAAGTTTGGCACTAATGCAGTACAAGTTGGAAGTGAAATAGTTACCTCTAAAGTAGAGAGAATACCAACTGGCAGTATTTCTTTAGATATTGCTTTAGGTGGTGGTATTCCAGTAGGTAGATTTACAGAAATAAGTGGTGCATTATCCTCTACTAAAACTACTCAAGTCGCTCATATAGTTGCTAATGCACAGAAACAAGGTCTTGTATGTCTATGGGCTGACGCAGAAGGTACAACAGATAAAGAATACTTAGAATATTTAGGAGTAAATATAGATGAGTTAATATATACTAGACCAGATGGTTTAGAAGAATGTACTCAAATGATTTTAGATATGCAGAGAAGTGGTTTAGTAAATGTAGCAGTAATAGATAGTATTGAAGCATTATCACCTATAAAAGAGCAAGAAAGTGAAATGGAAGATAGTGTTCAGATGGGAATAAAACCTAAATTATTAGCAGAGTTCTTTAGAAAGTACCAAGCAGGAAATAATAGATTAGTTAGAGAGGGTAAGAAACCTTTTACTATAATAGGTATAAATCAATTAAGAGAAAGAATGTCTGCATATGGTGACCCAGAGTTTAGTCCCGGAGGTAGAGCAAAAGGTTTTACTGCTAGTGTAGAGTTAAGATTAAGACGTGGTGATTGGATAACACAAGGTAGTAATTCAAATAAAGAAATAGTAGGTCAAGTAGTGAAATTTAAAATAAACAAGAATAAGACTTTTAAACCAATGCAAACTGGTGAATTTGATTTTTATTTTGCTGAAAACAAAGCAGGAATAAAACCTCTTTATAATGATAATTTTAAATCTATAATCATTGAAAGTATAGCTTGGGGATTAATAGATAGAGCAGGTGCATGGTACTATTTAGATAAAGGTACAGAGAATGAGAAGAAGTTTCAAGGTACAGATAAATTAATAGAGTATTTTAGAGAAAATCCTCAATTAATTGAAGAATATAGGAATAAAATAATAGAATTAGCTTTAAGTACTAAATAAGTTGGTGAGATGGATGAGATTATTTAATGTAGGTTGGAAATTTGTAAGAGAAAAAGTAAATAATAACCCTCAATTTTTTAGAAACTGTAATAATTGTAGATATTATTATCAATTAGAGGGAGAAGATGAAGAATATTGCCAGAATGAAAAGGTTTTAGAGTATGATATTATAGTAGAAAACGATAGAACTTACTGTTTGTATTGGAAATCCTTATAAGGAGGTTTCTTTATGCAAAGATTATTAAATGATATGTGTTATGTAGAAATTATTGATTATGTTACAGGTAGGGTCATAGATAATTTCCGAGGAAGATTTTATATAAAACCTTTTGATGATTTAATTCATAATAATGTCAGATATATTGTATGTGATGTAGACCATATTTTAGGTAATTCAACAGAAGGTATAGAATGTAAAGAGTATATTTTAAGAATTTATGTAAAAGAGAGGGTGATATAATGCCTACAGTAATGGAAACAGGCTTTGTATCAAAACAACAAGAAGAATATTTAAGAATAAATAATCCTAAATTATATAAAGCAGTATTAAAGAAGCATGGTAGCTTTGATAAACCTAAAAGAAATAATAGACCTAATGCTTTTAGACATAGAGTAAATAATAAAGTGGGGAGATAGATAGTATGGATTATAAGAAAAAATCTAAAAAACAAGAAAGTAAAGTTGCTAAAGAAATGAATGGTAAGACTACCATAGCAAGTGGTAGTCTGTATTTTCAGAAAGCAGATGTAAGAACTAGCGACTTTTTAATAGAGTGCAAGACCACAGAAAAAGATTATTATAATTTAAAAGTTAGCACGTGGAAAAAGATAGAGAAAGAAGCTTTAAAAGATGGAATGAAAATACCTTTAATGCAGATTGATTTACTAAATGGTGAAAAGAGATTAGCAGTAATGACTTATAATGATTTTGAAGCTTTAGGTTTTTCTAAATTTAATTTTGTTAAAAGTCCTTCATTTTTTACCAAAGCTAGTAGTGCAAAAATAAAATATGATTTTAAAGAAAACCCTTACTTTAATTTATCTTTCTTTGTAAATGGTGAATATTATTATGATATGTATGAGGTAAGATTTGAGAAAGAAAGAGTACATTTAGTAGTAATACCGTGGCATGATTTTTTAAGTATAGTTAAGGAGTAGTGATAGTATGTTTTCTTCTTATATATCAGAAGGTAAAGAAAATCCAACTAAAGAAGATATTATAAAATACTATACAAAGGAATTAAAGAATTTAGAGAGAAAATTAAAAAGAAATAGTATATCTAAAAAGGAATATCAAGAGCGTAAAAAACTTATTACTGATGAATTTTTCTATACATTAAAATGTTATGGTTATTTACCTGCAAAATCTTTAAGAGGTTTTAGTATTATAATGAAACCTTAGTAAAATGTAAATAAAGAAGGTGTAATTTATTGAAGTGTGTATACTGTGGTAAAGAGATAAAACAATTTAGTGAAGATTATGAGTTATTTGGGTGTGATGGTGATTTTATTCATACTAAATGTAGACCTAAAATAGAAAAAGAAATGGATAGAGTATTAAAGATGACTGATAAAGAGTTTTATGAGTGGATAGGTATTAAAGATATTTAGTTAATATATTTTATTATGCAACTTTATAGGAGGTAGATATGGAGAATATAAAAGATGTTTTAATAATTTTAAAATCAGTAATATTGATAATTGTACTTGTTTATATGATATGGCATGGCTGGAGAATTGATTTTAAATCTGGAAATATAGAATTTAGTTTTGAAATATATTCATTAAAAAGATTTTTTATAAAATAGTAATTAAAGGAGGATTAAGTAATGGGATTAAAAGCTGTATTTAAAACTATGAAAAAAGAAGGTTATATAATAAAGAAATTAGACCAATATTTATTAAGTTTGAATGGTGAAAAGAATGATAGAGCTATAAATGTAAACAGTCCTTCTCAAGCAGGTGCTTGTATGAGAGCAAATTATTATGCTAGGTTACAGTATCCAATAGATTCTAATGCAATAGACCCTAGAGCAAGAAGAATTTTTGATAATGGACACCATACACATGAAAGACTACAGACTTATTTAAAAGATTGTGGACTATTAATTATGGAAGAAGTGCCTTTAAGAAATGATGAATATAATATACAAGGACATACTGATGGCTTTCTAAATTTAGCTACACCTAAAATATCAATAACATTTAATTATCCTATAAAAGATATTGTAAAAGTTTTAGATATTAATATGAGTAAGGTATCAACTTTTGATATTGAAGATGTTATTTTTGAAGAAAGAAATTTCTCTCCAGAGATAGGTATTTTAGAAATAAAAACTATAAACTCCAGAAATTATGCTAATTTAAAAGACGCTAAAGAAAATCATAAGCAACAAGCTATGATTTATATGTTTTGTTCAGAAGAAAGAAGAAAATATTTAAGAAAAACTTATGAAACTTATGAGGAATTTAAAGCTAGTGAGAAAGAAAGGATAAAATATTTTAAATCTTTATATGAGCATTTAGAAGATGGTAATAAATATACTAGAGAAGAAAAGTTATTATATAAAGTAATAGAGCATTTAAAAACTGATGAAGTTTTATATCATTGTCCTAGACCAATAAATAAGGTTATATTCTTATATGAAAATAAAGATACTCAAGAGTTAAAAGAGTTTGTGGTAATCAAAGATGATGAAATTTTAGCTGATGTTTTAGCTAGATATACTATTCTTAATGAATGTGTAGCGAATAGAAAGCTACCAGAAAGAGAAGGTACTTCTAAAAATGCACCACCTTGTAAATGGTGTAGTTATAAAATAGAATGTTGGAACTAAGAAGGTGATAGAATGAGTTTAGATAGATTGAGGGAAGTTTCTCCCTCTTTTCTGAAAACACTTATTACTAACCCTTTAAATAAAATTTATATTTATATTAGTGAACATCAAAAAGAGTCTAGGGTTGAATGTGTTAATTTAAAAAATCATATGAAACATTCTAAAGTATCCAGATATTTTGTCGAGAACAATAATATATTTGTCGTTATAATTAATGAGAAGGATTTTATAGAATTAAATAAAGAGTATTCTCTAGATAAACGAATTAATGTAATAATAAGGAGGAAGTTAAATGAAGCTGAAAAAGGTAAAAGAGAATAATACTAAGAGAAAGAAAATAAACCCTAAAGAGATTAAGGAACGAAGAAAGAATTTAGTTGATAGTTTAACAGAAGATTTAGAGCAAAAAGGTGTAGAGTTTTTTAGACCTTCTGAACATGGTGGAACTTTAGATATAGATTCAGATTATTTAGCTTTACCTAAAGATATTACAGAAATTCCTTCAAGAGAATTAGGAAGATATTTAAACGCTTTTACTCAACAAAGAATGTATATGAGAACCTTAATTGGTTGGCAAGAAATAGAGGTAGAACAAGCTAAAAGAGTATATTTTGATAAAGCACATAGTCTTTATGAGGAATTAAGTAAAGATAAAAAATTAAGTGAAACAGCTAAAGAAAGAATTGTAAATAATACAGAGGGAATAAAAGAGTATTTTATAAAATATAAAGACGAAAAGAAGAAGCTAACCTTATTAAATTATAATTTAGCTAGTATCGAGGACGCCATTTTTACAATCTCCAGAGAAATATCACGCAGAGAAGGTGATTTTAATATAGAGAATAGAAATGAGAATGTCCAAAGGAGATGATATTAAGATGAGCAAATCCATTATAGAAGATAATTCTTATACACTTTTAGGTGATTGGAAAACTTATGTTAAAAAGCCTATACCTATAAAAGCTATACAAATGCAAACAGATTTTACTGTCAAAACTTTAGAAGGTACTATGATTGGTAAGAAAGGTGATTATTTAATTTGTGGGGTTAAAGGTGAATTGTATGTATGCAATAAAGAAATATTTGAAGAAACTTACGAACTTGTTGAAGATTAACCTCTTAGCCCCCTTTGCAATTTTCTAGTATTTAGGTTATAATTTAATTAGTAATAGATAAGGAGGTAACTAATATGGCAAGAAGAGGTAGAAGTGCTAAAAACAAAGGGGCTAATTATGAAAGAAAAATAGCCGAAAAGTTTAAAGAAAGGTATAATGTAGAGTTAAAAAGAACTCCCCAGAGTGGTGGATTTGCCAAAGATGTAGAAAAAGCAGAAGATTTTAGAGGTGATATAATACCAGTAGAAAAAGATTTAGATTTTAAGCTTCATATAGAATGTAAAAATCAAAAATCATGGAAATTAAAAGAGTGGTTACAACAAGCAGAAGAAGATTGCCCAGAAGGTAAAATACCTGTAGTAGTAATGCACAAACATGGTACAAGTAAAGAATATGTTGTAATAGAATTAAATAACTTCTTTGATATAGTAGATAAAGATAAAATATTTAGGAAGGTGATAAATTGATTGTAGTAATTATTATAGCTGTATTAATTGCAATTCTTTATATTTTTCCTTTAGCCAGAGTTATTGGTAATTCTATGTACCCTATTTTACATGAAGGAGATATACTACTTTGTAGTAGAATATATAAACTAAAAACAGGCAATATTTATGTATATAAATCTCCTGTTTCAGATAAATTAGTTATAAAAAGATTAAGACATTTAAAGTTTGAAGATAATAAAGTTTATTGTTTTTTTATAGGTGATAACCCCGAAGAAAGTTATGACAGCAGAAATTATGGCTATGTAAATGCAGAAAACATTATTGCAAGAGTAATATGGCAACCAAAACACTAATTAATAAAGTAAAGGAGGTAGTAAGCATGAAAAAAGTAAACATATTGAAAGTCGCTGGAAAATCAAATGTTTCAGCAGTAGCAGGAAGTATAGTTAAGTCTATTGAAGACGGAAGAGATGTAGAATTACACGCTATAGGTGCAAGTGCTGTTAATCAAACAGTAAAAGCTATAGCGACTGCTAGAGGTATACTTTCTGCTAAAGGTAAAGAAGCCTTAGTAAGAGTAGGCTTTGGTGAAACAGAGATAGAAGGCGAACTAAAAACAATGATGATTTTTAGGATAGTTTTAGTTTAATACCAATATAGGTCAGAAGAGTATACTTCTGACCTTTTTTAGAACATAAAAGGAGGTATTCTAATGAATAAACTAGTATATGATGAAGAAGCTATAGTATATGTCACTAAAGAATTTACTTTTGATTCAGCCCATTATTTAGATGAGTATTATGGATTATGTTCTAACTTACACGGACACACATATCGTTTACAAGTTACTGTTAGAGGTATATTAAATGATATTGGAATGGTAATAGATTTTAAAGAACTAAAAAGTGTAGTTAAAGAAAAGGTAATAGATAAATTAGACCATAAATATATTAATAATACATTACCTTTTAATCCTACAGCCGAAAATTTAGTTGTTTGGATTTATGATGTTTTAAGAGAAGAATTAGAAAAAAGAAAAATAGTTTTGGATAGCATTAAGTTATGGGAAACTCCAACAAGTTTTGCAGAATACAGAGGTGATAGACTTGCTTTATATAGATGAAATATTTGTTAGCGTACAAGGTGAAGGAACAAGTATAGGATTACCTACTGTGTTTATAAGATTACACGGCTGTAATTCGAATTGTATCTATTGTGACACTAATCAAAAAGATAGAAAAAGAAGAAAAATGTCAGTAGATAATATTTTAGAAGCTGTTTTCAGAACTGGAATAACTAATGTATGCATTACTGGTGGTGAACCTTTATTGCAAGAAGAAGTTTATTGTTTAATATATGACTTAGTTGGAAGAGGTTATAGTGTGAGTATTGAAACTAATGGAAGTATACCAATAAGTGAAGATTTATATAAAAGGTCTTATAAGTATGTAATGGATATAAAATGCCCTTCTAGTTTAATGCACCATAAAAATAAATATGCTAATTTAGAAATATTACAGGCACATGATGAAGTAAAATTTGTTATAGCTGATAAAGAGGATTATAAATTTGCTAAAAGTATTTTAAAGAAATATCCTACTAAAGCACAAATTTTATTTAGTCCCTTATTTAATAAAGATAATAAACAGTATATAGGTAAAGAATTATGTAATTGGATAATTAAAGACAGATTAAATAATGCTAGAGTATTACTACAAATGCACAAAATTTTAGGTGTAAGTTAGGAGTGATATTATGAAAAAACAAGAATGGGATATAATAAAACAACTACCAGTTAAAATAGTAAAAGCACTACCTAAAGAAGCAGTAAGAAAAGAGGTAATAGAAAATCTTTCAGAAATATTTAAAGAAACTTATAAAGAGTTAAGAGAAGTAAATAAAAAAGAGATAGGTAAATTGTCTAGAAAAGTATTTAGTTATAGAAATAGACCTAAAGTATTCGCTATTGACTATGATGGTACTTTAAACAGAGCAGGGTTTAGAGGCGGAAAACACGAATTAGACCCAGAAATAGTTGAATTTATAATGTTAGCCAAGAAATATGGGCATAAAATAGTTATATGGACTTGCAGAAGTGACAAGTATTTAAAAGAAGCTTTAAATGTTTTAGATAGAAATAATATACCTTATGATTATGTAAATGAGTTTCCAGAGTGTGATTTTGGAAGTCCTAAAATAGTCGCAGATAGGTATATAGATGATTTAAACCTATCAATTAAAGAAGTAAAGGAGATTGTGAGATATGAAAGAGAAAGTAATAGTACTAAATAGTGGTGGATTTGATAGTGTAGTTTTAATAAAATGGTTAGCACAACAAAAGTATGATATTGTTTCTATTTTCTTTGATTATGAACAAAGAAATGTAAAACAAGAAAGAGAAAAGGCTAGAAAAGTCGCTAAAGAGGTAAAAGCAGAACACATTGAAATAAAACTCCCAAAATTTGAATGGAGTAATAATAGTTTATATGATAAATCTTTAGGAATTGATATAAAAAATCAATATATTCATATGAGAAATTTAATATTTTTATCCTATGCAATATCTGTGGCTGAAAGTAAAAAAATTAATAAAATATATAGTGCAATAATAAATGCTAGAGAAAATACCTATAGTGATACAAGTATAAAATTTATAAATGCTTTTAATGATTTTGTAAATAAATTTGGTATAGAGTTTAAAACTCCTTTTAGTGAGCTATCTAAAGTACATTTAGGTTATATAGCTAGAGTGTTAGATATTAAAAAGAACGACTTTTTTAGTTGTAATACTCCTAAAGATAATGGAGAGCCTTGTGGTAAATGTGGAGATTGTAAATCATTAGATTATATTGTTACTAATATATTAGAGGATAGTATACCTATTCACACTTATTTTAGAGCGAATTTAAATCCAGATGAAAAGTTTAAAAAATTATTTAGAAATAGTAAGATAAAGGAGTTAAGATTATTAAATACAGACAAATGTCAATTTAATTGTAAGCATTGTTTTTATGGATTTGATAAAATGAAAGGAAATCAATTAACAATAGAAGAATATAAAAATATTATAGACCAAGCTAACGAATTAGGCATAGAAAATATACATTTTTCTGGCAGAGAGCCTTTATGTGATGAAAATATATTTGAGATAATGGCTTATATAAAACAGAATTATAGCGATATGACATATGATTTAGTAACTAATGGAGTCTATATAGAAAGGTATATTGATAGATTAAAAGAGCTTGAAGTAAATAAAATATTTGTTAGTATAGATAACCTAAAAGATTTAAAAATAAGACCAACAATAAAAGGGGTAATTGACGCTATAGATTTAATTCAAAATAAAGAAATTCCTTTAGAAGTATTTATTGATATTCATAAAGGTAATAAAAATCAAATAAAAGATATTATATATAAATTATATAAAGAGTATAATGTAAGAAATTTTCACGTAAGACCTATTTCACCTTTAGGTAGAGGAAAAAATATAATTAATGAAATAATAGACGCTAAAGAATTAGATGAGGTGTTTAAGGACTTAATAAATTTAAATTTAGATAATGTAATAATAGAATTTGCAATAAAAAATGTATGGACTAAAAAATTATTAGAAAGAAATTATACTTTATCAAATTATTTATATGACCTTATAGATACTACTAATAATATAGTAGGTAATATAGTACTTTTACCAGAATTTTATTGTAGCAGATTTGAGAGTCAAATAACCTTAACCCCAGATGGTTACATTTTAGGTTGTGCTACAGAAATTAGTTCTATTCATTATGATAAAATATCTGTAGGGAATATAAGAGAATTACCTTTAAAAAAGTTAATAAAATTAGGTAAAGAACAGTCTTTGAAGATGATAGATAAGCAACATAAAAATAAAAACTATAACGGTAGTTGTTACCATACTTTTTATAAATTGAAAAATTAACGTTTGAAGGGTTGTAAAATTTGCCTTTTAGTAGTATCCTTAAAGTAGGGTTGATAGTAGCCAGAAGTTTTTTTCCTAGTGTTCACTATCTGGTGTATACTAGTTCCTATCAACCTAAAACTACTAGGAGGTGAAATCATGTTTATAAAAGTTTTTGCAGAAGGTGAAGGTAGTAGAGCTTCTAGAATTGACAGAGCTATGAGAAACTCTGGAAATAGGACAGCTTTGAGAGCCTACAATGAAGCTATCCGAAGATTAAGAGAAGGTAGAGTAGCTTACCAACCACCAGGACGCCCTAGAGGATAATCTTTAATTTAGATTAGCCCCTCCCCCTTTCGTGATAAATATATGGGTCGGAACAAGATAGACTACTAGTAAAACTTGCTAGTAGTCTATCTTTTTTATATAATAAAAGTAGATAATACAACATATAAGGAGGTATAGCATGACTGATAACAAAATAGAAAGAATTAAAAATCATTTAGAAGAAATAATGGATATATTAGAGTTAGAGAAAAACGATAGTACTAAAGACACCCCATTTAGAGTTGCTAAGATGTGGGTAAATGAGATATTTAAGAATAGGAATAATAAAAATATTGAAGAATTAAATGCACAAATGAAATTATTTAAAAATAATTTCTGTAATGATGAATTAATTATAGTAAAAGATATTGAATTTAGCTCATTTTGTGAACACCATTGGCTACCATTTACAGGCAAGATTTCTGTAGGTTATGTACCTACAGATAAAATAATAGGTTTATCTAAAATTCCTAGAGTGGTGAAATTCTTTAGTCAAAAACCTCAATTACAAGAAAGATTAGTCCATGAGATAGGGGAATATTTAGCAGGTATTATAAATCCACAAGTTTTATTTGTATCTGCTAAAGCTATACATGATTGTGTAATGTGCAGAGGTGCTGAAAGTAATTCTATAACTGAAACTTCTTATGTTTATATGAACTCATATATACCTATTGAAGCAGTTACAGCGTATAAAAAAGAGTTTATTTTAAAGACTACTAAATAGAGGTGATTGTAAATGCGAATTTTATTAGCAGTAGGTAGTCCAAGAAAATATGGTAATACATTTAAATTAGCAGAAGAATTTAAGAAACAAGCCGAAATTAAAGGTCATATAGTAGATTTTTTAGCTTTAGATGATTATACTATAAAACCATGTAATCATTGTGGTTTTTGTATAGAAAAGAGAGAATGTAAACATTTTGATGAGTTAAGAGAGGTATTAATAAATTTTGAAGAGAAATATAACGGAATTATTATTGCAAGTCCTATTTATTTTTTCTACCTTACAGCCCAAACTAAATTATTTTTAGATAGATTATATTCTGTTAATTTAAGTCATAAATTTATTGGTGCTATTTTAGTATCTGGTAGTGAGTTTTTTGAAGGAGGAAATGATTTAGTTATAGATTCATTAAAAAGAGTATGTAATTATTGTAATAGTATATTTGTCGGAGTAGTACAAAAAACTACTTATGATGATGTATTAGATTTATCAGAAAATGATAAATCTAATATAGAGAAACTAATTTTATCTATAGAAAATAATAATAATATTAATTCCTCTATATTTATTGATTATTAAAGAGGTGATGTAATATGAATAAATTAAGAGAAATAATAAATAGAGATAGGCTATTCACTATGATTTATTCTGGAGTAGAGAATGAAAAGTATTTTAATATACTTTATAATATGGGAATAAGAAATTTCCTTATATCATTTCATTATATTACTGAAAAGAATATTGATATAAAAAAGCAATATAAAGATAAAAATATAAAATTTTTTATAGACTCTGGTGCGCATACCTATCAAAATGACCCTAAATATCTTGATTATCCAATAGAATATTGGGAAAATCATTTAAAAAAATATTTAGATTGGGCTAAAGAAAATAAAGATTATATATTTGCAATAGCCAATTTTGATTTTGAGAATTTAGTTGGTGCTGAAAAAATACAAGAATGGAATAAAAAATATTTTGAACCCTTTATGTTAGAAACAGGTATACCAGTATGTTTTGTATGGCATCAAGATTCATATACTACATGGGAAAGATATTGTGAAAGATACCCATATGTAGGTTTTTCTTCTGTAAATACAGAAGGTGAAGCTATAGAATTAAAAGAATATATAAGTAAGCTAAAAATAGCTCAGAAATACAATTCAGTTGTTCACGGATTTGGAATGACTCGAACTTCAATGCTTCCTAAACTTCCTTTTTATACAGTAGACTCCACTACTTGGTTAGTTGGACTTCAATATGGTGAGATAAACTACTGGAATGGTACTAAAATGTCTAGATTAAAGAAAGAAAAGTGGAAAGGTGAATATCTACCTAAATTAATAGCTTTAGGTTTAAATAAAGAAAAGTTACTTGCAGAAGATACCGAAGAAATGATAAAAGCTAATATAATACCTTTTATTGAAGCCGAAAAATATATTAGACAAAGATTAAGAAGTAGAATGTATTGGTTGAAACAAGAAAAGAATAATAATTCTTTAGATGATACTGATTTATTTCCACCTTTAGATTGGTTAGAAGGTAAGACTGAACCTCAATATGATAATTGGGAAGAGTATGCTAAGAGATTAAACATAAATGTAGAAGATAGGACTTTTGCTATAAATGCAGTAATAGATTGTTCAGTATTTTGTCAGATAGATATAGACGAAGAAGGAGAAATAACAAGTGAAAACCCAGATTTATTAAATTTCTTTAATGAAAGTTATTTAGGTAAAAATTTAATACCAGAATTACACGATTTATATATTAATCAAGTAAGTAGTGATGAAAAAGAACAAATAAGAGATTTAATTAATTTCTTTAGAGATGTTGCAACTGGTAAAGAAGAGAAATTACTAAATTGGGGTACTGCTTTTGCGAAAGCAAGAGAAAGAGAAAAGTATATAGAAGAGGAAGAATATGAGTATGAAGATTTAACAGAAGAAGAAATTAGAGATAAATTAAGCGAACTTCTCCCAGCCCCTAAAGATGATTCTGACCCTCACCCAGAAGTAACAGCTTTAGATGATGAAATATTCAACAAAGCTGGAATAGTACCAGTAAGAGATAGTAAAGGAAGATTCTTAAAAGGTCAAAGAAAAGTAAGAAAGCCTAAGAATATTTATAGTGATAAGTACCCTAAATTAGCTTGTGATACTTGTTATGCGGCACAATCCTGCCCAGAGTATAAAGCTGGTTATGTGTGTGCATATAATAAAATGTTTAAGAGATTTGATACAAGAGATATGAACGATATAATAGACGCTATGCAAAGTATGGTTAATTTAAACTTAGAACGTATGCAGAGAGTTGCCTTATTTGAAATTTTAGATGGTGGTATGCCAGATGGAAACTTAACAGCTATGATAGACCAAAACATGAGATTACTAAAATTATTGAAAGATATGTACCAGTATGGTAACCCAGAAGTATTAAAGCAAACTAAAATAAAACGTGCTGACGGTACAGAAGAAACTATAGTACAAGTAAGTAACCCAAGAGGTGGAGGAATATTAGAGAAGTTATTTAGTCAAACAGTAAATAAAAGTAATAATAATAATAAAGAAGAAGAAACTAATCCTAAGAGTAAGATAGATAAGGAAAATGCAATAGATGTGGATATTGAATAGTAACATAGGTTGAAAATCAATGCTTGACAAGCCCCCTTTAAGTGTTATATAATTAAGCTGTGAACAACGATAAATAAACACTTAAAGGGGGATTTTTATATGCTATATACTACTTATGATTTCATTTCATTAGAGAAAATGACAGAAAGCCAAGTAAGACAGGAAATTGAGTTAGCCAAGCAAAAGTATGAAGAAGTACAGGAATACTTTAAAATGCTTGAAGAAATGACTCCTAATGAGTTTCTAAAACCAGATTTAGAAATACACATTACTACACTAAAAAATATAGAGAGTTATATAAGAAAAGCAGAAAATTTACTAAATGAATGGGATAGTAATTCATACATAAGAAAAGCTAGAAAGAGGTTCAAAACCTTTAATTATAATAATATAAATAATAAATATATAAATAAAATAAAAATAATAAAAATTAAATAAAGCAAAAAGGGGGATTATAAGATGTCATTCAAAAAAGTTAAGAGAGGTGAAGTTTATTTAGCTAGAGTTGGTAACAAATATGTCGGTAGTGAGCAGAAAGGTACAAGACCAGTTTTAATTATCCAGAATAATATAGGTAATAGATTTAGCCCAACTGTCATAGTAGCTTTTATAACTTCTAAACTACATAAGAAGAAACTACCGACCCATTGTTTGGTTAATTTAAAAGTACCTTCTATAGTTTTAACTGAACAACTAAGAACGATTGATAAAACTCGTTTAGTTGAAAGAATGGGTAGATTAACAGAAGAAGAAATGCAAAAGGTTGAAAAGTGTTTAAGAATAAGTTTAGATTTAGGGGGCGATGGAGGTGACTAAGACTGAAAGAGATAAAATGTTTGAAGAGAATATGGGTTTAGCTAAAAGTATTGTTTTCAAAGAGTTTAAAAATTTTGCACACACAAGTGGTATGACTTTAGAAGATGTATTACAAGTTGCTTATATAGGGTTACTGAAAGCAGTAGATAAGTTTGACGCTAGTAGAGGTTTAGCTTTTAGTACATTCGCAGTACCTACTATTCGTGGCGAAATTTTGCGTTATATGAGAGATTATAGCCCTAATCAAATAAAAATAAGTAGGAGTATTAAAATGTTATATACTAAATATAATAAACTAAAAGATGAAGGTAAAACAGATGAAGAAATAATGAAAGAATTAGAGGTATCTAGAGAAGAATTAGAGAATATAAAGGTGTCAAAACTTGAGCCTGTGTATTTAGATGATACTGTAAATAACAATAAAATAAAAGATGATAATAAAGATATTTATAGAATTGATAGGTTAACTAATGAATATGATTTAGCTGAAAGTACTGTAAATCTAATAGACTTGAGAGAAAAATTAGCATTACTTAGAGATGAAGTTGGTTATAGGAATTTTGAAATATTAATGTTAGAAAGATTTGAAGAAATGAACCAAGAAAAAATTGCAAACATGGTTGGTGTTACTCAAGTACAAGTAAGCAGAATAGTAAAAAGAATACAAAATAAATTCATTCCTTTAGTTGAGCAAAAATATAATAATGGTAAAAGAAGTAAAAACTATAAGGGGGAAAATCTAATGAGTGTAAAAGAAAGACATAAACAACAAATTGAAGTGTTAATTAATTGGTGCTTAAATAATAAAGGTAAGAAATTAACTAAAATAAGAGAAATTTTAGAAAAGCATAATTTAGATGTAATACCTGGATATGAAACTGTATTAAAAAGATATGTACTAGAAGAATTAAATAATAGAGGTGTAGTAATAACTAAAGTTCCGAGAAATGATAGAGGTATAAACTTTTGGGTATCTACAGATGAAGAATTGAAAAAATATACTCCAGTAAATAATGTAATAGACTTAACTAATGAAGAAGTAATACCTGTGGTTGAAGAGCATAAACAGAATACCGAAGATGAAAGTCCTACTTCAACTAAAACAAATAGAGAGGTTTTAAAAGAAACTGTTAATAGAATGGACATAGATAGATTGAAGAAACTTGAGGAAATAAAATCAGCTAATAAAATAGTAATATTTAATTATTGTAATAGCCTAACACGTGATACTATATCACCTATTATTGATACTATGAAAAGCATTTTAGAAATATCAGAGTTACAGGATAGTTCTTTAGAAGCTAATATTGTTTTAACAATAGAAAAATAAAGGAGGTGTTATTTTGAAGCATAAGATAAGTAATATAATAGGCAATATATTAAAGTTTATTTTTCTTATTTTATCAATAATGTATTTACAAGAAGGTGAGTACTTACCTGCAATTTATTTTTTAATCTTTTATGGCATAGAAGAAATAACAGATTTATTTAAGAAAGGGGATTAATATGTATAGTGAGTTAATTTTAAATGAAGAAGAGTTGAAAAAAGAATTAGAATATTGGAAAAATAAACTTAATATGAATGATTGGTATATTAAAGTAAAGAAAGTAAGATTAAATGAGTTAGAGTTACCAGACGTACAAGGAGAGGTTAGCTATGAGGTAGTATCTAAAACAGCAGTAATAAGAATTTTAGATGAAAAAGACTATCCTAATTTAATATTACCACAAAATCATAGGATAACTTTAATACATGAATTACTACATTGTAAATTCGCTCATATAGAAAATGCATTAGGTGAAATAGGGTATTCTGTATTACATGGGATAATAGAAGATTTAGCTAAAGCATTTAATTCATGTGAAGAAGAGAAATGTTAGAGTTAAATAGGAGGTAGATTATATGTATTATCAAATAAAACATTTTATTAATGAGAATCAAGAGAAAATAAATAATTTTTTAAAAGATATAGGTGATAGAGTAGTAGATATAAAAATATCCAGTAGTGCTACTAACGATGAATGGAGTACAGATATTATAGTAGTATATAAAGAAGGTAATACAAATACAGAAACAGATATAAAGAGTAAGCTTATTAAATACCTATCAAATCTTACAAGTTTTACAGATAAGGATATTATTGAATATTTTTGCCCTAGTGATTTTGATTTAGAAGATATTGAATATCTTTGTATGAAACCAGCTACAGAAGAAAGGAATACAGATAAACATTGTTTAGAGTGTTGGAGAAAAGCACTAGAGAAATATTAATATTATACGGGGAGTGATATTATGGATAGTAAAGAAACCGAAGAGTTATTCCAAGAAGATATAGCACGAATACGAGGTATGTTATTAGATAAAATAAAGCGTTCTAATTTAGAGGTTATAAACTCTATGAAAGAAAAACTTAAAAATATTGATTTTAATTCAGTAGATATTGAAAAAGCTAATAGTATTATTGATTTCTATTATAGACGTGGATATATAACTAAAAAACAAAAATATGCATTATGTATTATAGAAGCTGAATTAGAATTAATAGGGTATTAAGTATTAAAGGAGGTAAGATAAAATGAGTGAAAAGACTAAATTAGAGAAGTTATTTGATTGGTGTGGCATAACTTTAGAGCATTACCATGATTGTGACATTCCAGATGAAGAAATGGAAGAAATTGAAGAAGCCTTAGAAACACTAAATGAAATAGAAGAAATAATAAAGGAGTATGAACAAGTAATTTATGAATTAAAAGAAGCTTTGAAAGAGTCTACAGAGGAAATAAAATATCATATTGAGTGTCTTTGTGGTATATTACCTAACTATACCCATACGTGTTCAAGATGTATTCAAATTAGTAAGAATAAGGCTGTTCTAAAAATGCAGAAGATATTATCACTAAATATTGTTCTCTTTTAGGTGAAGAATTTGACGTGTGTACTGCTTGTAATGAATGTAATGGTATATTTGTAGAACGTATTGAAAATGACTTATATAAATGTAAAACCACAGGTAAAATCTTAAAAGTAAATAAAGAAAATGAAAGATTAGAAGAGTTATAGGAGGTATAATTATGAGAATGATAGTTAAGTATCAAGATAAGTCTAAAAGCCTCCCAGAAGTACCTTTTGTTCTTAAAGGTAGAGGCGATAAATTACTTTTAGTTGTTAAAAATAAAGGTAATGATTTATTTGAATTAATAAGCTTGACAGGAGAAAAAGCAGGTCAAGTTGTAAGTACTAATACTAAAGAAGGTATTGAAGAATTAATAGTAGTAGAAGAATTTTCTATTGTAGAATCAGAATTAATAATACGTTATTAATATAAGTAAGGGAGTGTTAATAATGCAAGAGCCTAAAATTTGCTGTGAACGTACGGTTGAAAATATAAAAATGAACTCCTTAATAGATGTAGAAGGAAAAGCATATCTTTCTTATTATGCTTCCTATTTTGGATTTTAGTTAATGAAGTATCTATTGATATTCCTATTAAGTATTGTCCTTTCTGTGGCAAGAAATTAGAAGGCGAAAAAGGGGCAAGAAAAGTGCCGAAAGAGTATTTAGTAATATAAAGAATATATATAATAAGATATATAAATATATACAATAATAACTAAAATATATAATAGAGTAATAAATATAGTAGAGGTTATTTAGTTACTAAATATATAATTACTTTTTTTTAGTCATTTTATATAGTAAAATTGGATTTTATTAGGTAAACCTATAACTTTTTCATTTCCGAACGCTATTTTTATACCTATCATTTTATATATTTTATATTGAAATTATATACCTAAACCTCTCTAAACCTCTTATGATTCTACCCACTCACATAGTGGTATAAAATTTTTAGGTAGGTATGGTTAAGGTACACTTCCACCCACACTACATTTTAGAGGTACTTAGAAAGTCCTTCGTAGGCTCTTTCTACCACCTTTTTAAGAGTGGTATAACAATGGAAAGGTACTGAGAAAGACCTAATGATGGACTTTCTACCACCTTTTTAAAAATTGGTGAAAGTACCTCAAAGAGCCTGTAGAGGACTTTCAGCCACCTTTTAGTAGTAGTGAAAAGGTACTAGAAAGACCCAATGAAGGACTTTCTAGTACCTTAATTATTATTTAGAGGTACTACTATGTACTTATTATATATAGTGTTTATTATATATAAGGTCTATTATATATTACTATTATATATACATATAGCACTATGGTTACCTCTAAAAAGTACCAGAAAGTCCTTCACAAGGTCTTTCTCACCACCTTTTTGATAGTGGTTATGTAGTGAATTAGTATATAAGTCTATTATATATAGTACTTATTATATATAACTAAGGTACTATTTCAGCCACCTTTTAAAAGGTACTAGAAAGAGCCTGTGAAGGTCTTTCTCCTACTCTTTAGAAGTGACCTCATATTTTGGCTTTTAAGGTGGTTGTTTTTGGTTAGGTAATATAATAAGTCTATGGAGAAAAAATAAGTACCTTAAAATCGAAAATAAAGCGTGGTTTTATGAACCGTTGAGTACCAATCTATGGAGTTTGACTTTTAAGTACAAAAAATGTATAATAAGTATGTAAATTGTCCATACTAATTCTGAAAGTTACAATATTAAGTATAAATAGAGAAGGAGAGTGTTAGTATGAAAAATGTATTCTATTTAATCAATGTGAGTGAAGATTGGTGGCAGTTAAGAGAAAAGAAGTATCATTCAGTAATAAGTACCTCAAATTCTTTAGAGGGTATACTAGCAAGACTAAAGAAGGTAGTAATTAAATACAAAACTAAAGAGAGATTCTACAGAAGATTAGAAAGGACTGAAACAGTAAAACCGAATTTAGTGGTATCTAAAAAGAGAGAATTAGAGTACAAACAAATAGGTGATAAGTTTAATGATTTAGTAGAGGAAGTAGTAAGTGAAGCACTAGCTACAATAAAAGAGGAAAGTAATTTAGTGAGGAAAAATAAAAAGTCAGTATCTAAAATGAAGAACATATTAAAGGGTAAAATTGAGGTTGAAAAAGTACCAGTAAAAGATGGGGTGAAGAGAGAGGAAAGAAAGTTAGTATCTATTAAAAGAAAGATAAAACCAGTTACAAAAAAGTTAACCATTTAGTCAGTACTATATAAGCGACTCACTTATAAAGAAGTGAGTCCTTTTTTATGCACTTATAGCACCAGATAAAGTGCTACTAGTACCAGAAGTATATAATGCACCTTTAGAAGTTCATAATGTACCTTTAGAAGCCTTTATAAGTGCCTTCAAGTCCTAAGTATCACCTAACCAGCTTATAACCTCTTAGAAGCCTTTTTAAGCCTTCTTTTAGTCCTTAGTATACCTATAGCACCTTTAACCACTTTTAAGCCTGTTATAAGTCAAATAAGAGTCTACCAGCTTATAGAGTCCCAAGCGTTCATTATCAATGTATCATGTAAAAAAGAGAGAATGAGAGAGAATGACAAAGCTATTTAAAGCTAATCGCTTCTAATCGTCTATAATCGCCCATAATGCTAGTTGTAAAAGTGCTATATACCGTCTATACTATACTTGTAAGACAACAGAAGAGCATTGACACAGTTCGACATTTAAGCATTGACAGCTTAGTTACAACCAAAGATAAACAACCAACGACACCAAAGACAAAGACCTTTTAAATTGTACCTTGACAAGAGCATATAAACAGTTAGACGAACAGCCTAAAGAGTGCTAGAAGCTACTTTAAGAGCCTAAGCATAAATGTAGCACCTCTTTAGTTGCTTAGTCCTCTTATAGCACTAGAAGCTATAAGACTCTATAAAACAGTTAGTGACTAAAGAGAATCATTCCAGACATAAAGCAGTATATACATAAGTAGTTTCTAGAGTCGAACCACTTGACGCACCAGAATAAAAGACTTTATACACCAGATACCTAATACTAGATGTAGCTTACTACTTTAGTGACTTAGTACACTGGGTAACCAACAGAAGTCTGATGTATTCCAGACTTGCTGGGTTGAAAAGAGTCAAGTCTGCCCGAGGGCAATAGCCTGTAGTACAAGTAGTTTAACTGTTTATATGTGACTATATAGAGTTGGGCAACCTCCACTCACACTCTCCATAGTGTGAATAGTCAGTTATTGACTATTCCCTTTAGTGCTAATATTCTTTATTAGCATTAAGGGGAGTAGTTAATACTACTCTGAAAAAAATATAAAAATACAAAGGAGAGTGTGTATTATGAAAAAACTAGCAAACATGAGTAAGAAGGAGTTAATAGCTAAGTTAAAGGAGGTTAGCTCTAGAGTTACAGACAAGAACCTAAAAGATATGGTAGCATACACATTAAAGAAGATAGAAGAGAGTACAAGAAATGTAACAAAGGACGATTTAGTAACCTTATTAAGTGACCTATTAACTAATGAGCCACTACCAATAGAGAATAACGCTAAGAAAGAAGAACCTAAGAAAGCAAAGATTAAAGCAAAGAAAGAAGCAAAGAAAGCCGAAAAAGAAGAACCTAAGAAAGACACTAAGAAAGCAGAAAAAGACGCTAAAAAAGACGTTAAAAAGTCCAAGAAAGAAGTTAAGAAAGAAGTTAAAAAGATATTTCCAGAAGAATTAGGAATAAAAGATACTAACTTCAAGTTAGATTTAGATATAGAAAGTATAAAACAGCTTAAAAAGTTAGTTGAAGAAGATAACAAAGAAATTATATTTGCCTTCTATTGGACTAAACGTCACTTGAAGCAATATTATAATAGCTATGATATAAGAGGAATCACAGCTAAAGAAAAAGTAAAAGAATTTCCTAATGATTTGGACTTGTGTATGCCATTATACATTAGTGAAGATAATAAAGTAATATATGTAATTTCCATATATACAGAAGTAATTTATCAAATAATACCAGAAGAATTAAAAGTATTTAAAGATGAAACTGAGAGTTTAAGGTTCTGTAACTCTATAGAGTATAACCTTTATATAGCTGAATAACTCCAAGCTTTAGTATTGATTGTGAGGGCATTACTCTTCGAGTAGTGCCTTCCAATGAGTACTAAAGCTAGTACTCAAATAATAAGATGAGTGGAGGAATGAGTATGACAAATATTCAATTACTTAAATTAAAAGTGGTTAAAGAGAAAGGTGCAAGATATGATGTACCTAAAAAAGTTACCTGCCCAGATGATATAAAAAAGATAGCTATTGAAGTATTAGAGTTAGACGAACAAGCAGAAGAGGTACTAGCACTTGTCACTTTAGATACTAAACTAAAAGTTACAGGAGTATTTGAAGTAAGTAGAGGTAGTATAAACTCTTCAATAGTACACCCAAGAGAAATATTTAAGAGAGCTATGCTGGTAAATGCTAGTAGTATAGCTATCTTACATAATCACCCAAGTGGTGACCCAAAACCAAGTAAAGAAGATAATAAAATAACTAGAAGATTACAAGAAGCAGGTAACTTATTGGGGATTGAACTAATAGACCATGTAATAATTGGAGATGATAGCTACTTTAGTTACAAAGAACATGGAATTATATAAGTATTGCTAGAGTACATTAACATTTTAGTTAGTGTACTCTATGGAGTACTTATATAATAAGTATTCCTCCACTAAAAATAAAAGAGGAGAGTGTGTTATATGAAATTAGAAACATTACAGAATATATTAGCTAAAACTCCAGTTTTGGTGAAAAGAATGGTGCAAGAAAAGCATGATGTAGATGTAGTAGTATTAGAAGTGATAGTATTAAAGTACTGGGAACAAAATGGGATAAATATACACCATAAAAATGCATCTAAACTATATGAAGAAGCTGGAGATATAGTAGCTAAGGTATTAGCAGAAGAAATATTACTTTTTAGTGCTGACTTAGAGGACATTAACTAAAGGTTAGTGTCCTTTAGTGAGTACTAAAGGGTACTCAAATAATAAAAGAGTGGAGGGAATAATATGACAACTTATGATTTAGTAAAAGAATTTGTATACGGAGGAACTCATGGAAGTGCTAGTGGTAACAGATTACGAATTGAAGGGGATAAACTAATAAATTATAGTACAGTTATAGCATATAGATATAAAAGGAATATAATATTAAATAATACTAAGTACAGCCCGACCACTTCCAAGCACCAAAACAGAGTAAGGGCTTTAACACCAGTTCTAGAATGTGATGAAGATACTCTATACAAACTAATAAACGCCAGAAGTGAAAAAGAAAGGGAAGAAGTATTTGCAGAAATAATAAGAATGAACGCAGATTTAGACTAAATACTCTTAGAGTCCATTATCTCCAAGAAGAGATAGTGGGCTTTATAGAGTATTTAGTTTAATACTCTAATATATAAATAAAAATAAAAGGAGAGTGTGGAGAAATGAATTATAATTATTTTTATTTTAATAGTATGTATTATAAAAGAGATGGTTTTAAATATTTAAAAGGAAAAGATTTCTTTAGTTTTAAAGAAATATCTAAAGAAGAGTACGATTCTGCTTATGAAAAATGGAAGCAAGAACAAGATTGGTGTATAGTAAAAGATTTTGCCACAGGGGAATATTTTTTAGTAACTAGAGAAGAGAGCGACAGAATGGAAAGAAGTCATAGTGATTATATAAGAATATCTACTATAGGAAGTTATGATGAAATAGTAAAAGAATATGATAAGTTAATAGAAGAGGAATAGACTTAAAATAGTCTATTCCTTCAATAATATTAAGAAGTGAGGTGCTGAAATGAAACTTTTAGTTATAAACCATATACAAAATAATACTTATGCATTAAAGAAAGGTAAAATAATAAAAGAAAACGGTAGTAAAGTATTTGAGGTTGATGTAATAAAATATTTTACATTAGTAGATAAATTAAATAAACAAACATTGGAAGAATTAAAACAAATAAATAATGTAGATAAAGTAATAATGCAGGAAGAATTATTAGAGTTATTAAAATAAATTAAAAAGATGGGAGGATTAAAAATGCCTAAGAAAGTGAATTATGAACAAATAATAAGCCCAAAAGAACTAGAAATAAGCGACAAAAGCAAGTTAGTATTTAGTGTGTCAAAAGCAGAAGATAGTAACATACCTCATTTAGACATAAGATTACACGTAACAAGTAACAAATATACTGGGCTTACAAAGAAAGGGATTAACTTTCCAATCGAATGGTTGCCAGACTTCCTAGAGATACTAGATAAGATAGACAGAGAATGTGCAGAGAAGGGGTACTAGAAAGTACCTCTTTTTTTTTGCTTATCCGTTAAGGTGATTAATGTATGTGGTGCATGATAGACCCCCCCACCCTTAATTCAATTTTGAAGGTCGTGGAATGAGTACCTCAGTACCTCATAATTGTGCAATAAATTTTACTGGAAGTGTGTATATATTCCACAACTATAAAGTCGACTCATAGGTTGATAATCAATGTTTGACAAATGTTTTGATAGCTGATATAATATAGTCAGATGTTGAAAATCAATAAACGAAGGGAGTGAGTAGCGAATAAATAAACTAGTAGAATTTTGACCTATATAAGCTGGAGAAGTTGTGTAAGTATACTAAACCTAATGAAAGTATTTTGGAAGTATTTTAGATGTAATTTTGAGCGTCATACATCTAAACATTTATAGTAGTAGATATACTAAATACATAGTAACATCTAAATAGTTTAGATGTACGGACTCAAAACCTTTTATTATTATATATTTATATTATTTATTAATATATTATATATAATATAAATAAAAGTTCTGGAATTGAAAGGGGTGAGAAAGTGCTAAAAGAAGATTTAGTTAAATTATTAAAAGAACATGGTTATGAAATAAAGCAAACAGCACTAGGTACTACATTAATTGATTTAAGAGGTAGAAAATATGCTAAACTTGATATACTTGATGGTGAGTTTAAAGTTGTAACAAAATCAGCTTACTGGGATTTATTAGATACTATTGAGTTTGTAGAAGAAATTATGGAAGCTTCTGATTTATTTACTATGATTCAAAAGTATATTTAGGAGGTTAAGTGATGATTATAAGAAAAGCTTATAACTCTTTAGGTCAATATTATAAAGATTTACACGATATGCAGTCTAAAGGATATAGATTAAAAAATATTGATGTTATGTTAAAAAATTTGATAATAGTTAGATATTTTAAATAAGAAGGGGTGAAGTGTTGTGAGAGTAAATAGCAATATAGTAGATTTATCATTATTAAAGTATATGGCTATTGAGATTCAAAACAGATGTGTTGATTATGAAAACAGCGAATTAATAAGAATTACAGAAACAGGTGGTAATTTAGAGTTAATATTTACATCTGGAGATAATATTGACAGAAGTATGTATAAGCGACCTCTAAGTGATTTTGCTTTTAGTCAGTTATGTGCTAAGTTAGGAATACCAGTAAGATATATGAAGAAGTGTTTAGACAATGGGGCAGTTGACCTAGCTATTAGAAATGTAAATGAGTGGATTTTTAAGAATGGTAAAACTAAATTCTTAATAAGAGAGTTTAATGGTATGATAAGAGGAATATTGAGCAACAGATATTCTACTTTAGATACTCCAGAAATTTTAGACGTTGCAGAAGATGTATTAGGTAATGACTATAAAGTGAAAGAGTTTTTTATGAATGAAGAAAGATTCCATGTAAGACTTATTGAAGATGAATTAAATGTGCCAGAAGAAGATTTATTTATAGGAATACAGATAGATAGTTCTGATGTAGGTAAACAAACTTTATTAGTACAATTCTTTGTCTATAAGCAGATTTGTAGTAATGGGTTAGTTATACCTAAATTAAATAGTGTCATTTATAAGCAACGCCATGTAGGAATAGATGTAGAAGAGTTTAAGAGTGGTTTTGAGATAGGATTGAGAATGATAGATTCTCTAAAAGAAGAAGTCGAAAAAGCAATTATAGAAAGTAAAGATGGAATAGATAACCTAGAGTTAGAACTCCTAATAGAGAAGTTTAAAAATATGACTAAAGTTAGTAAAGAAACTGTGGATAAAATTGTTGATATTGTGAATAGTAATAAGTATGGTGAAAGAAGTCGCTGGTCTTTAGTAAATAGTATAACAGAAGTAGCACAAGATTTTACCTTAGATAGAAGAATAGAATTAGAGAAGTTCGCAGGTATGCTTTTAGTAGCATAAGGGAGAGTTGAATAAACTCTCCTTTTTGTGATATACTAATAATTGCAGTAAGAGATTACTTGACGGAGGTTGAGTTATGACATTAGAGCAGAAAACAAAGTTAGAAAAGAGAATTAGAAAAGATTTAGAGAAGTTAGGTTTACCTTTAGATTTTAAATTAGATGTTAGAGGTTATAGCAAAACTTATAATGGTAGATACAATCCTAATAATGATACAGTTGTATTATATTCTTTAAGAAAAAATGGCGAGTTAAGAGAGTATGACGTTTTATTAAAAATCGTTATACATGAAGTAATACATCATTATCAATGGAAGCATACTGATTACAAAAGAGTAAAAGGCATAATGCACAACGAAGAGTTTAAAAGATTAGAGCAGTATTATTTAGACAAAGCAGAAGAACTTGGGTTGATAGACCCTATATTTAGGAGGTGATGATTTGCTGTTAAGAGTATGGAAAAAGACTATGAATTTTCTTATGAGATTTGCTTTATTATTTACCTTTTTAAGTATTGTTTTTATGACAGGATATGTTATGTATAACGTATATTATTTTAATCCTTTTAAAATTGTAGCAGGTTGTATTGTTATTTATACTTTTATTCATACTAATAAATCATTACAGGGGTGATATGTTTGGTAAGAGATACTTTTTTATCTAAATTAGTAGACAGTCCGATAGAAGAAGCTAAAGAGATGTTGGAAGATTTAACTTTTGTTGATTTAGTTAATACTAAAAAGATTTTAGAACTAGAATATAATAGGGTTACTTTTATGAAAGATAATATAGCAGAAGGTTTAAAACAGAATGTATTTGCTGACAAAGACAGGGTACAAGAAGTCTTAGAAGATTTATATATAATACTACAGAGATTAGAGGATTTAGCTACTATTATAGAAACATTAAAGAAAGAAAAAGACGTGTATAAAAATTAGATTTTGTAGTATACTATAGTTAAATAGAAGTTGTTGAGTGGTTGATTTTCAATGCTTGACAACGCTTTTAAAGTTTGCTATATTATAAGTGTAGCTTGAAACTTGAAAATAAAATAAAAATTAAGGAGGTAATTATTAATGAAACAAAAACAATTAAAACGCTTAGTTGAAAGCCTTGATGTAGTTATCAGAGGACTAACTGACATTAGAGTTATTTTATCTGGAGATTTAATTGATAGTGAGAGTGTGCAAGAAGAAAAACCTTTAGAAGTACCAGCTAATGAAACACCAGCTAAAGAAGGGGTATCAAGAAAAGATGAACTGGAGTCTATGAAGTACAATGATTTAAAGAAATTATGTAAAGATTTAGGTCTTTCACCTAAAGGAAAGAAAGATGTCTTAATTGAAAGAATACTTAATTGTGAAGAAACTAAAGAAGAAATTATGCAGTCAGAAGAAGGAGAGCTAGAGCCAGAACTTCAAGAAGTTGTTGAAGAAAACGAAGTAGAGGAAGAAAGTACAGAAGAGCCAGAAGAAAACGAAGTAGAAATTGAAGAAGATTCAGAAGAGGAAGAAACTTTGTATGAAAAAGTTGAAAGAGAGTTAGCTGATTATACTTTAGAAGAATTAGCAGAAATACTTGAGAGTGTAGGTAAATCACCTAAAGGTAAACGTCAAGCTTTGATAGCTAAAATTGTAGACGCTATAGAAGAAGGTTTATTAGAGTTTGATTCAGAAGATGAAGAAGAAATTGAAGAAGAAGATAACGAAGAAGTTGAAGAAGATAACACAGAAGTTGAGGAAGAAACTACTGATGATGAAGATATTGAAGAGGAAATGACAGAAGCTAGAAGAAAGACTATTGAAGAATTAGTAAAAGAAATAAAAAGACAATATAAAGAAGGTGAACTTTCTGATAAAGAAATCAAAGCAACTTTAGAGCAGTATAATGAGTATAGCGAAACTTGCAGTACTTGTAATTGCCCTAAAGAAGATAGGTTAAAGTGTTATATAGACCTATATACTTCTTTAGTTGATGATGAAGGAAATATGCATGAATTACAAGAAGTATTCTACAGAAATGGTGAACCAGTATGTTGTGGTAAGTATTTAGTTGAATTAAATAATGGAAATTACTATTGTGAAGTTTGTGGAACTGAATATGAAACAGAATAAGAGGTAGTCTTTTGACTACCTCTTTTATAAAGGGGGTATAACTGTGATATTCTTTGATAGAATAAGTGAATTGATTAATTGGAGAAAGAAAAGAGATTTTCTAAAACTTGAATTAGAGAAGGCAAAGCAAGAATTAATATTAACAGAGCAGAATTTTAAGTATGCTACTAATGACTATGTTGAAGTCGCAGTTTTAGATTTAGAAAAGGCTAGAAAGAGATATAGTGCTTTATTAAGAGAATATAAGGAGGTCTTGAGAAATAATGAGGTCATTGATTAACAACTTATTAATAGTTGCTTTAGTAGCTTGTTTATTAGTTACTGTATCTGTTTATGCATTTACTAAACATGTGGAGTATAGTGTTAATTACGAGGATAAATTTCAAGACTTAGAAGAGTTAGATAGAGAGTTAGCAGATATAAATAGTAATTTGGACTTGTTATTTTCTGATGTATTACAGACAAAGTCTTATATAGAGGGACTGCCTTTTAGACCAAAGATAGCTGTATCAAGTAGAGGAATTATATCAAATACTACTTATTATGATTATTCGGATTTAACTAAACGCTCTTATGTAAGTGCCGAGTTTTTAGATAGACATTTAGCTAATACTCCACTAGCAAATTTAGGAGAGTATTTTGTGATAGCTGAAAAGCTATATGGTATTAATGCTGTATTTTTATGTGCCTTAGCTATACATGAGAGTAATTGGGGTAGAAGTAAGTTAGCTAGAGAGAAGAATAATTTATTTGGATTTACTGCCTATAACAATAGTGTTTATAAAAGTGCTAAGAAATTCGACTCTAAAGAAGAATGTATTTTATTTGTAGCAGGTTATTTAGCTTATAACTATTTAGATGAGAGAGGTAAACACTATAATGGTAAATCTATTAACGCAATAAATAAGTTATATGCAGTTAATGATGATATGACTCCTAATTTAGAATGGGGTCAGAATATAAAATTACTTATGCAAAAATTAATAAAATAGAAAGTGAGGGTAAGAGATGAATTATATATACAATGATTTTTCAATAAAGTTAACCTTTTGGCAGAGATTAAAATTCCTATTCTCTAATAAGCTAAAAGTTCGATTGACTTTAGAGTTTAAAGGTGAAGGCTCTATTTATATTACAGAGTGTAAATTAGAAAAAGTTGAGGAGGTAAGATAATGAGTAAGAAACTATACTTTAGATATGGAGTAATGAATAGTGGTAAGTCTACACAGTTACTACAAATAGCCCATGATTATGAAGTAAATAATAATAAAAGAGTTTTAGTTTTAAAGCCTAAAGTAGACACTAAAGCAGGAGAATATGTTATTACTAGAATGGGAGATGGTGTATTTAAGAGAAAATGTGATTTTCTAATTGACCCTAAAGATGATTTATTTGAAATACTTTCAGATGAAAAATATAAAGATGTGGCTTGTGTACTTATAGATGAATCACAATTTTTATCTAGAAAAAATGTTGAAAGCTTAACTTTAGTAGTAATTAAATTAGATATACCAGTTATATGTTTTGGGTTAAGAAATGATTTTAGAGGACACCCATTTGAAGGAAGTAGTTGGTTATTTGCATTAGCCCAAGATATAGAAGAAATAACAACACGTGCATTAGACAGGTTTGATAGTAAACGAGCAACAATGAATATAAGATTAATAAATGGTAAGCCAGTATTTGAGGGAGAGCAGATAAGTATTGATGATAAAGTTGAAATAACATATCTTCCAGTATCATTAAAGACTTTTATAGAAATGAAAGAAGAGTATTATAAAAAGGAGAATAAATATTATGATAGTTAAAATTAAATTGATTTATAAAAATAATACAATAATAGAAGAAATATTTGAGGAGAAACATCTTAAATGTATAGATGTAGCTTATGCTTTAGCTATTACTCTTGAAAAATATGAGGATAGAGAAAATGATTTAGAGTCAATAGATATAAAAATTTATGTATAGGAGGTATTAGAAATGAAAATTAAATTTATTAAATCGACAGTAACAGAAGTAAATGTAGGTGACGTTGTAGAATTTAAAGATGGAGATTATTATTTATTAGTACAAGATACTACAGTAAGTAGTGGTATTAATTTAAAATTTTTAAATTTAAAAGATTGTAGATTGTATGGATTTGTTTCTGATTTTCATAGACACGTTAAAAGAGTAATTAAAAAAGATAATATAGTAATTACAAATAAGGAGGTATAAAATGAAAGTTGAATTAATAAGTTATACACCTAATCCAGAGAGGTTAGTTGCTTCTAGTGCAAAATTATGTTATAGCCCAGTAGGTATAAATGAAATACAAGAAAATTTAACCTTAGAAAAGACCAAAAAATTTATAGAAAAGCTAATGAGTTTAGGGCATGAATCACCTTTAGAGCATATAACTTTTACTTTTGCAATAGAGGGAGTAAGCAGAAGTTTAACCCACCAATTAGTAAGACATAGGGTAGCTTCTTATAGTCAACAGAGTCAACGCTATGTAAAATTAGACCATTTTGAATATGTTGTACCTAAATTAATAGAAGAAAGTCCTAAAGCTAAAAGAAGGTTTATTGAAGAAATGGAAAAAGACCAAAAAGCATATGATGATTTAGTAACAATATTATTAGCAGAGGAAATAAGAAAGTTTTATAATTATGAAGGTGTACCATATGATGAGTTATATGCTAGAGATGATAAAGAATTAATTGAAGAATTTAAGAAGTATAAAAAATATGTATTTAAAATGATGGAGAAAAAAGCAATAGAAAATGCAAGATATGTATTACCTAATGCTTGTGAAACTAAAATTGTTGTGACTATGAACGCTAGGTCATTATTAAACTTCTTTAAGCATAGATGTTGTAATAGGGCGCAAGACGAAATAAGAACTTTAGCTGATGAAATGCTAAGGTTATGTAGAGAAGTAGCCCCTAACATATTTAGATATGCAGGTGCTAGTTGTATAAAAGGTAAGTGTCCAGAAGGTGAAATGAGTTGTGGAAGTCCTAGAATAGATTTAATACCCAAATATTAATTTTAGTTAAAGGGGGAATATTGTGTTTGAAAAATCTTTCTACTATAAAGATAATATATTAGAGTTAAAGAATAATATTATAGAAGCTGTTAAATTTATTAAGAAGGATTTTAAAGAAATAGCAATAGTAAATATAGGTACTGATAGATGTACTGGAGATTGTTTTGCACCTCTTGTGGGGACTTTAATTAAAAGTGATGAAAGATTTGATTTCCCTAATGTTAAAGTTTATGGTGACTTAAATGAGCCAATTCACGCTAAGAATTTAGAAGAGTTTTTAGAAGATTTTAATAAGCAAGTTACTCCAGATACTTTAGTCATTGCTATTGACGCTTGTTTAGGTAAAGAAGAAGATATAGGTTTTATAAAAATTAAAAGTGAAGCTTTAAGTCCCGGTAGAGGTTTAGATAAAGACCTACCTAAAGTTGGGGATATATGTATAAATGGTATAATAAGTGAAAATAGTGATTTTAATATTTTTACATTATCTCAAGTAAAATTAGGCTTAGTTTACTCTATGGCAGAAGTAACTAGAATTGCTTTAAAACTTGCAATTCAAGAATTATATAATGAAAACTATAAAATATATAAAATATGAAAAGGAGGAGATTTTATGAAAATAAAAGGTATTAATTTTGAAGCAGAATGGACTAAAGACTGTGGAAGTAAAGAAAATTTTGATTTTAGTGTTATCCGAGTAGATACAAGATATTGGGGAGATTATACAGCAAAACCTTCAATATATTTAGGTGATAAAGTTTTATATGAATTACCAAAAGAACAATATATCGAAGGAGATTCGGAAATAGAATGTAAATATAAAACAGAACAATGGATAAAAGAAAAATTAGAAAAATTAATAGATATAATATTTGAAAAAGTAAAGGAGGTTGAGTGATGTGCCTACAAGATTCATGCAACATTATAAAAATTAGAAAGTGAGGTGTAAAAATGCAAATAGATAATAAAAAGTATGAGAAAATTGTTATAACTACTAAAGAAAATGAAGTTGTTACAGTAATTTCAGACGATAATATAATAGAACATAACGGTTATAAAGTAATTTTAGATTCATATAATGAAACGGAGTAGAGAAATCTACTCCATTTTGATATAATATAATTACCACTAAAGAAGGAGGTCTATTTTTATGTCTATTAATCGTGAAGAGTTGAAAAAGAAGTACGGAGATGAACAAGTTTTAGTAGTACCTTTAAAAGCCCTGCCAGAGTTAGAAGAAGGATTGAATTTAATATCTAGTAAAGTAATTGAAAAATTATTAGAGCAATCCTATTTTATACCTCGTTGGGCTAGTGATGAAAACCCAGAAGAGGTAGAGATAATTCCTTATGTAGTCATTAGAACTGTATTCACTAATAAAGTATTCTGTGTGAAAAGAATTTCTGGCAGTAATGAAAAGAGATTAGTAAATAAGTTATCAATAGGTATAGGTGGACATATTAATCCAGACCCTAGAGATTTAAAAGGTATGTATTTAGTTTTAGCTAGTATGCAAAGAGAATTGTTAGAAGAGTTAGAGTTTGACCCTAAGATAATGTTAAAATCTGGATTACAATTATTAGGATTAATTCGTTGTACTAAAACTTCTGTAGATAAAGACCATATAGGAATATTATTTATTATTATTGTGCCAGATGATTTTGAAGATAAAATTTCAGTTAAGGAGGTTGATACCTTAGAAGGTAAATTTGAATTAATAGAAAGTTTAAAAGAGAAGTGGAATTATGATAGATTAGAAAACTGGAGTAAAATAGCTTTAGATAATTTAGTAGTAGTGAAAGGGGAGTAGTATATGCACAACTTTAATCAAAATGCAGTAAAGATTTTAGAAGATAGATACCTATTAAAAGACGGTGATGGAAGTATTATTGAAACTCCAGAAGATATGTTAGAAAGAGTTGCAACTGTAGTAAGTAAAGGTGATGAAAAATTAAAAGAAGAGTTTTTAGAAATAATGAGGGAGTTAAAATTCTTACCGAATAGTCCAACTTTAATGAACGCTGGTGCTAAGTTAGGTCAACTTTCAGCTTGTTTTGTTGTACCAGTAGAAGATAGTATGCATAGTATTTATAAAGCTATACACGACCAAGCAATTATTCAAAAGACAGGTGGAGGAACAGGATTTAATTTCTCTAAATTATCAGAGAAAGACGCATTTTTAACAACAAGTCAAGGTAGAGCAAGTGGACCTATAAGTTTTATGAAAGTGTTTAATGAGTCTAGTAGAACTGTAGAACAAGGTGGAAAACGTAGAGGGGCTAATATGGGAATTTTAGAAGCCGACCATTTTGATATTTTTGATTTTATAGAAGCAAAAAATGTTAAGTATTGTGATGTTTGTAATACAAAAATGGGAAGAAATCAATTTGAATGTCCTAATTGTGGGAGATATATTCCAGAAGATACAACATTAAACTATTTTAACTTATCAGTAGGTATAAATGACGAATTTATACAAAAAGCTATAAATTTAGTTGAAAAAGGGATTGATAGTGATTGGGTTTTAAGAAGTAGACGTGACCCTAATAAAATTAAAGTAGTTAAGTTTAGTGATTTATGGAAGAAGATTGTTTTTTATGCTTGGTATAGTGGAGAGCCTGGATTAATAAATTTAAGTGAGATAAATAGACATAACCCTATACCTACAGAGCCGATAGACGCTACTAATCCATGTGTTGTAGGAGATACTTTAGTCCAAACAGTAGAAGGAGAAATACCAATAAAAGATTTAGTTGGTAAAGAAATTGATGTATATTGTATGAATGAAAAAGGTGAGTTAACAATATCTAGGGCATATAATATTAGAAAAACTAGAGAAAATGCAGAGTTAGTTAAAGTTGTTACAACTAGAGGTGAAATTATTTGTACTCCAGACCATAAATTTTATACTAAAAATAGAGGTTGGGTAGAAGCTAAAGATTTAAACCCTAAAGATAAAATTGTAGGTTTGAATAGAAAAATGAAAAACGAGAAATATTGTGCTGTAGGATTGACAGGTACAGAATATATATCAGAGCATAGATTTATTATGAGCCATTATGAGGATATTGAAGGTAAAGACGTTCATCATATAGATGGCAATACATTAAATAATGTAAAATCTAATTTAGAAGTAATAGAACATGGTAAACATTCAGTATTGTCAAATAAAGGGCATATTGATTGGAGTATTAGAAATGAAAAAGGTCAATTTGTACGAAAGCCTGTAAAAAAAGAGAAGGATAAACTTACATTGAATAGACCTATAGGGGCTAATTTAAGAGTTAAAGAAGTTATTTATTTAGATTATAAAGAGGACGTTTATGATTTAACTGTAGAAAATTATCATAATTTTATAGCTAACGGTGTTGTTATTCACAACTGTGGTGAACAACCTCTAAGACCTTACGAAAGTTGTAATTTAGGAAGTATTAATTTAGATAGATTAACTGACATGGAAGGTAATTTAGATTTTAAAGAATTAGAAAGAGTAACAAGATTAGCAGTAGACTTTTTGGATAATGTAATAGATGTAAATAAATATCCTCTAAAAGAAATTGAAGAAAGTACTAAGCAAACAAGAAATATAGGTTTGGGTGTAATGGGATTAGCTAGAATGTTACAGAAGATGGAGATACCTTATGATAGCCCAGAAGGTAGAGCTAAAGTAAAGGAAGTTTTAGAAATAATACAATATTTTGCTGATGACCAAAGTATGTATAGAGCAAGAAAATATGGTAATTTCCCACTATATGAAAAAAGTGTTTATGCAGAACAAGGAATACCAATGAGAAACGCTACAAGAACTACAGTAGCACCTACAGGAAGTATAGGAACATTAGCTAATACAAGTGGTGGTATTGAGCCAGATTTTACACATAGATTTACTAGAATAGTTAATCAAGGAGATGAAGAAAAAGAATTTAAAATAGTAGTAGAAAACCCAGTTTTAGTTGCTAAATTAAAGAAATACAACTTATATTCAGAGGAATTAATGAAAGAGATTGAAGAAAATGGAGGAATGTTACCAGAGAACCCTAAAGCTTTAGTAGGTTATCCAGCTAGTGTATATGATTTATATAAACATCTTAGAGAAGTATTTAAAACTGCAAATGAAATAAGTGTTGAAGGTCATATTGATATGTTGATAGCAGTTCAATCAGTTATAAATAATGCAGTATCTAAAACTATAAATCTACCTAATGAAGCAACTGTAAAAGAAGTAGAGGAAGCTTTTATTAGAATGATAAAAGGTGGTGCTAAAGGGGTTACTGTTTACAGATATGGAAGTAGAAAGTTCCAACCTTTAGTTACTAATAAAAAACAAGAAGAGAAGAAAGAAGAGAAAAAAGCTACCTCTAAGAAAGAAGGTTATATTGAGCCACCTAGAGATAATTTACCTTCTATAAAAAGAAGATTATATACAGGCTGTGGTAAGTTGTACTTACATGCAGATTATGACCCAGAAACAGGCGATATAAAAGAAGTATTTATAGATAAAGGTAGTGAAGGTGGTTGTAAGATATTCACTAAAGCAACAAGTAGATTGTTAAGTGTTGCAATACGTGGAGGAATACCTTTAGATATTTTAGTAGAGCAATTAAATTCTGCTGGTAGCTGTCCTTCATATCAATACGCTAGAGGTAAAGGAAAGAAAGTAAGTCCCGGAATGAGTTGCCCTTCTGCAATAGGTAAAGAATTAGTAAGATTACAGAAAGAGTTACATGAGAAATTTAGTGATTATACAGTAAAGGAAGTAAAAGAGAATGAGTCTATAACGATAGACCCTACTAAAACTTCTAAAGTTATATTAAAGGTGAAAGAAGAAAAAGAAGTAGAAGATGAAACAATGAAGTGTCCAGAATGTGGTGCTAAATTATTACCTATAAGTGGTTGTGTTACTTGCCCAGAGTGTGGTTACAGTAAATGTTAATTAGAGGGGTTATACCCCTCTTTTATAATAAAATAAGAGGCGGTGTTATTTTATGTTTAATTTTATAGTAGTATGGACATTAGTATCTTTAACTGTTTGGCTTTTTGTAATACTAGAAAGGTATTGTTATAATGATAATTTAAAAGTGACTAGATTAGATATTGTTATTATGTTTTTAACATTACCCGGTGCTTTAGTTATTTTTGCAATATTAGGTTTTATAGCTATTTTATTATGTTTAGTAGATAAATTTGTAACAACTAAATTATGGGTATGGCTTAATGAACCAGTAATTAAGAATAAAAAATAAAGGAGGACTTTACATTATGAAGTTAATCTTAATTAATGGTGAATCTAAAAGCGGTAAAAATACTGTAGCTAAAATGATGTATGAGAAATTAAGTAGAATTGTAGGCGAAGAAAGAGTTTTAATAATAGAAAATGCAAATAAAGTAAAAGAATTAGCTATAGAATTTTTTAATTGGAACAATATAAAAGACGAAAAAGGAAAGCAGTTATTGATAGATATAACAAATACAGGCTATAATTATAACCCAACTTTCTGGGAAGAAAAGACTTTAAGGTCAATATTGTATTATACAGAAACTATCTCACCTTTAGATTATGTAATAATACCAGATTGGAGATATGAAAATACTTATAATTATTTTAGTCAAAATCCATTAATAGAGTCAGTAAAAACTATTAGAGTTGAAAGACCGAATTATGATAATGGTTATTCTGATAAAATAAAGAATGATTTATCAGAAATAGGTTTAAGAAATTTTAATTTTGACGCTTATATAATTAATTGTGGTGATTTAGAAGAGTTAGAAGAGAAAGTTGATATTGCATTAGATATGATAAGAGGGTGGTAATAAATGAAGCATAAAGTAGTAATTACTGAAAAGAATGGAGAAAAGAGAAATATAGGATATTATGATGATGAAAAGAATGAGTTTGTAACTTTAAGAGATAATGGTAAACATTTATTAAGAAAATATAATGCTTGGGCTATAGATAAAAAGTTACTAGAAGAACTTTTAGCCCCTAAAAATACTACAATTATAATAAAAGACACTAAAAATAGAAAAGCTTATAAAATAAATGCTAAAGAGTTTTTAGAGAAAGGAAGAGAAGTAGATTTTCACCAACACAGGAAGCAAATTTATCTAAATATAAATAGTTTTGAAGTCACCAAGTATTGAAACTAGGGGTTTGACATACTCCTAGTTTTATTTTATAATATTAATGTAATACAATTTTTATACATGAAAGGGGTTGTTATATGAGAGAGTTTAATTTTCAACAAGCATTTATGGCTTTAGAAAGAGGTAAAACAATTCAAAGTCTATTATCAGAAAATAAATTCAAAAAGATAGGTAACGATTATTATGTAGCAGGTATTAGAGATAAAGAATTTAGATTAGTTAAATTAGATGAAGGATTGTTTACATCTGGAGAAATTCAATGCACATGGTTTGTTTTCTAAATTAAAAGCTGTATGTAATTAAGGAGGGTTGTAATGAAGATAATAAAACAGAATAATAATTTTATTAATGAAGTTACTGGAGAAATAATAGAACCTAAATTTAGTCATTTTACCTCTAAACAAGATTATTTAGACGCAGGAATAAAACCTATAGAGCCTATGACAGCGCAAGAAGAGAAAAAAGAAGAAAAGTTAGAGCAGATATTACAAAGCAATAGTGGTTATTATGTAGAAGAAAAATTAGATGGAACACGTGCTACAATACATTTCTTTAAAGACCATGCAAGAGTATTTAGTCGTAGAATAAGTAAGAAAACTGGTTGGTATGTAGAGAATACTGATTTACTCCCACATATAAGAGAAATTGCTATACCAGAATTAGAAGGTACTATAATTGACGGAGAGATGTATATTCCAGATAGACCTTTTAAAGATGTATCAAGTACATTAAACTGTTTATGGGATAAAGCAATAGATAGACAGTTAGAGTTAGGTTTTATCCATTTAAAAGCTTTTGATATTTTATACTATAAAGGTATTAATATAAAACAAATGCCACTATGGAAGAGAAAACAATATTTACATGATGTAGTAGAGATATTAAAATCTAATGGTATGTATTTTATAGATGAAATAAAATATTCTGATGATAAAATGAAGATAAAGGTAACCACTAAATTGATAAAATTAATGAATAAAGATAGTTTTAATGAGAAATATCCGACTTTAGCTAAAGAAATTTATTCAAATAGTAAAGTCCCACCATTCGCAGGATTAGAATTATTAGTATCAAAGAAAGCATATTATGAATATATTGTAGCTTTAGGTGGAGAAGGTGTTATATTAAAGAATAAAGAAGGTAAATATTATCATAAAAGAACTAAAGAGTATATTAAAGTTAAGAAATTTGATACTTGGGATTGTGTAATTATAGATTATGTAGAACCTACAATGTTGTATGAAGGTAAGACATTAAAAGAAGGAGGTACTTGGGATTATTGGGTTGACGCAGAAGATGATAGTTTAGTAGTACACAAATCTTTAACTTTAAAACAAGCAGATGATGAAGGATTAATACCAGTAACAAAATTTTATGCAAATGATTGGATTGGTGCTATTAAATATGGTGTAGTAATTACTGACGAAGAATTAGAAGAATGGAAGAAAAAGAACCCTAAAGAGAAGCCAGAAGTTGTTGTAATAGATGATTATAAAATATTATGTGTTGGTGAAACAAGTGGAATGACCGAAGAAATAAGAGAGAAAATTAGTAATAATAAAGAAGAGTATTTAGGTAAAGTCATAGAAGTAAAAGCACAAGAAGTAATAAAGAAAACAGGTAAACTAAGACACCCTCAATTTTTACGAATAAGAGAAGATAAAGATTTAAGTCAATGTATATGGAAAGACCATATAAGAGAATAATAAGGAGGTATTTTATGAAAGATGTATTAATTTTTATTGCAGGTTTAATTTTTGCGTTTGCTATTAATTCACTTGTATTATTAATATTTTCATTACCTTTAACCTTTTTATATAATTTAGTTGCTAATAATTTTGGCTGGATAAATTTAAGTTATTTAAAAGTGTTTATTATTTTATGGATTTTAACATTATTGAATATGTTATTTAGACCTTCAAGTAACTAGCTGGATAAAAAATGAATAATGTAGTACAATAAGGGTAGATACAAGTATGAGTATCTACCCTTTCTTTTTGCCTAACGTGGAAATTAACATACTAGGAGGTGAAGTATTTGAATAGAGAACTTAGACGTAAAATGAGAAGAGTACTAAAAAGATTTAGTAGTAAAGTATTAATAAAAGCTAATGCACAGGGCAATAAAATTTCTACAACAGAGTTAGTTAATTTAATATTTAATTTTTTACCTTTATATTCTGGTATAAAGTTTTACCCATATCAAGAGCAATTTTCTAAAAGAATTATACGAAGTATACTAGAGAATGACGGTGCTGAAATAACAGCTTTATTTAGCCGACAAAGTGGTAAATCAGAAACTATAGCCACTACAACAGGTGGGTTGATGATTATATTACCTAAATTAGCTAATATGCCTATGTTTGCTAACGATAAAAGACTACAGATGTTTAAAGACGGTTTATGGGTTGGCATATTTGCCCCTAGTCAAAGACAAGCACAAATAACTTATAACAGAATAAAGTCTAGGATACAATCTAGAAATGCACAAGCAGTATTAGCTGACCCAGATTTTAATTTAGAATTTAGTACATCTAATGGTCAAACAGTTGCTTTAACAAATGGTAGTTTTGCTACAGCTATTTCTGCTTCTGATGGAAGTAATATAGAGGGTGAAAGTTTTAAATTATTAATTTTAGAAGAGTGCCAAGATATTTCAGATTTTAAAATCCGTAAAAGTATTCTTCCTATGGGTTCAGCTTATAACTCTACAGTTGTAAAAATAGGTACTGCTACAACATTTAAAGGAGATTTTTATGAGTCTATACAAAGAAATAAAAAAGACTATGAGAGAGGTAAAAGTAGATATAAAAATCATTTTGAATATAACTATAAAGTAGTAATGAAATACAATCCTAAATATGAAAAGTATGTAATGAAGCAAAAATATAGATTAGGGGAATTTTCTGATGAATTTAGAATGTCTTATAACCTAGAGTGGATACTTGAAAGAGGTATGTTTATAGATATAGATAAATTTGAAAAATTATGTTGTGTACCAGATTTAGGAAGAGTACCTTATGATAAAACTAAAAATCACGTAGCAGGTATAGATTTAGCTAAAAAAGAAGACAGTACAGTTGTAACTATAGTTGAAGTTGATTGGGAAAACCCTGTTGTAGTTGAAAAATCAGATAGTGTAGATGTACCAGATTTTATTGCATATGAAGTTACATTAAAAGATTGGTTAGAAATACAAGGAACTGATTATAACGAACAATATTATATAATTATGGATTATCTTAAAAACTTTAATATTAGCCGACTTGTAATAGACGCAACAGCAGAGGGAAGTATGGCAGATAGATTAAGAGCAAATTTACCTTACGAAGTTATACCCTTTGTATTTAGTTCAGTAGCAAAATCAGATTTATATAAACATTTTGATAGAGAGATAAAAGCAGGTAGAATTAAAATTCCTGCTAATGAGGAAACTAAAAAGACTAGAGAATATAAAAAATTTATACAACAAATGACCGAATTACAAAAAGATTATAGAGGACAAATACTTGTAGTATCACACCCACCACAAAGAGGTGCACATGATGACTTCCCAGATTCACTAGCTTTAGCAGTATGGGGTGCTAAAGAAGAGGGTACTACTAGAATAGAAGTAGTAAATAATAATCATTTTATATCAAAAAGTGATTTGAATAGATTTTATTTAGGAAGAAATAGATTAACTGCTAGAAGGAGGTAATTAAATGGAATTTAAAAGACGTTACAAATTTCAAGATTTAAACACTTTAGGATTACTTTCTCTTCAAAATGAAATTTCGCCAGAAGATACAGTTAGACTTATGAGAATTTACCAAGCATGGAACTTTTATGATGGCTACCATTGGGAGAATATACCACCACAAGATAAGCCAGAAGTAACAGTAAATTATTGTAGACGCTTTGTAGACAAATTTGTAGCTTTTGAATTAGGTAAAGGTTTCTCTATAAAATACCCAGAAAAGATAGAGAAAACTATTGTAACTGAAACAGGTAAGAATATTGTTCAATATTTAGAAGATATTTGGAAAGCTAATAAAAAGAACTTATTTTGTATAGAATTAGGTCAAAGTAAATCCATAACAGGTGATGGTTGGGTTCAAGTAAAATTTGAAGAGCCTGGAACTTATCCAGACCCATTCTCTCTATTCCCTAATGGAAGAATAAGAATTTTAGTTATACCGACTAGTATTGTATTTCCAGAATATGATAAACATGATAAGGATATACTAACTAAAATGACAATAGCTTACCCTATAGAAGTTGAAACTGTAGGAGTTGTAAGTAGAAGAAGAAAAGTAAAGAAAGTTATATATAAACAAGTATGGACTGATAAAACACTAGAAATTTGGGAAGGTAGTGAGTTAGTATATAGTACTTCTAATAAATATGGTGTTATACCTTTTGTGCAAATAAAGAATTTCCCAATAGTAGGTAGAACAGAAGGTTTAGGTGATTTAGAAGATATTATACCTCTAAATGTTGAGTTAAACTTAAAGAAATCTGATGTATCAGAAATAATAGATTACCATTCAGCCCCAGTTACAGTTGTTTTTGGTGCAAGAATTAGTCAATTAGAAAAAGGTGCTAATAAAATATGGGGAGGTTTACCTAAAGACGCTAAAGTAACAAACTTAGAATTAACAGGTGATTTAACTGCAAGTGTAAATTATATAGAAAGTATAAGAAAAGCAATTCACGAAATAGGAAGTATACCAGAAGGGGCTTTAGGTAGTGGTATGCATATAAGTAATACTAGTGGTGTAGCACTACAGCTATTAAACTTACCTATTATAGAAAGAGTTAGAATAAAGAGAATGAGTACTAAAGAAGGTATTGAACAAATAAATAGATTAATATTATTAATTTCTCTAAAAGAAGGGCTGATAACAAAGCCTAATGATATTTCAAATTACGATTTTTATTCAAGTGAAGTAATATTCCCAGATGTATTACCTAAAGATGAATTAATAGAATTACAGAAGATAGAGCAAGAAATGAAGTTAGGTCTAGAAAATAGAGAAGGTGCTATGGAAAGATTGGGTAGAAAAGATATTCAAGCTAAATTAAGATTAATAGATGAAGATAGAATGAGAAATCCTCTTATATATGGTTTAGATGAAGAATCAACTTTAGGTGTAAATAAAGAAGGTAAAGAAAAGAAATTAAATAGTGGTCTTACTAATGGAGAAACTGCAATAGAGCAAGTTAGAAAAGAGATAAACGGACAGAATAAAGCATAGCGTGGTGAAACCCCTTGCCTAAAGAAAAGTATTTAGTAAAAGACCTGCCTATTATATATAGAAAAGAAAATTTTGTAGTATATAGAAAATATAATATGGATTTTATAGTCCACAATATTAATTTACCTTTTAATAAGGGTCATACTCATATAAAAAGTTATAAATTTAGTATAGATATAATCAATTATATTTTAGAGGAAAGAATACCTTATAATTTAACTTATAGTCAGTTAAAATCTATGTTAAGGATTAGTACTAATGAAAGATTTAAAAGTAAAATACGTTGTTTAATGATAAGAAAACACAGAAAAAATAAACAAAGGTATAGAAATAAATCTCAACAAATACCCAGTAATAGATAAAATTTAATTAAAAGGGTTACAATTACTAAATTCCTATGTTATTATAAGGGTGAAGAGTAGTAAAAATGTAGGACTATAACGTGGCAAAATTTATAAATAAAATATTATTAGGAGGTGCTTTACATGATAAAAGTAAAAGCAGGAATAACAGACCCTTATTTAAAAGAACAAAAAATATCTAAAATTCACAAGAGTAGACACGTAACTCAAAGAGGTTACACTTCAAAAAATACTAATATAAAATAATAATTAAAACTAATAAGGAGGTAGAATTAATTATGAAAAGATATTTTGGTTTTAATGCAAGAATTATTATGAACAATATCAAGGGAAGTTTGATTAAATCAGTTTTTGCAGAAGAAGGTAATGATGACCCTAGCAAAACTAACCAAGATGATGGTAATAATACTAACGCTAACAACAACAACAACTCTAATAGCAACATTACTATTAATTTTGAAGATTTAATTAGTAAAGCTAGGAAAGAGGAAAAAGCAAAATTATACCCTCAAATAGAGGATTTAAAGAAGAAAAACGCTGATTTAGTTGAAAAGAATAATAAACTTCTTTTAGAAGTTGAAACTAAAAATAAGGAAATTGAAACACTAAAGAGTGAGATTGAAAACTTAAAGAAAAGTAAGGTAGAGTCAGAAAGTGAAACTGTAAAAAGACTTAATAAGGAGATTGAAGATTTGAAAGCTAAATTAGAACAAGCTGAAAATTCTAAAGTAGACAGAGCAAAATTAGAAGAGGAAATAGAAGCAAAATTAAAAGCTGAATACGAAGTTAAACTTTATAGGTTAGAAAAACTTAGCGACCCAGAAATAAGAGATAAAGTAATACCAGAATTAGTTACTGGTACTACTAAAGAAGAAATAGATAAAGCTATAGAATTTTCTAAGAAGAAATATGAAGAAATTGTTAATTCAGTTATGAATAGAACTAGGGTTTCAACTACTGTAAATCCAGATATTTCAAGAATTACTCAAAAAGAATTTAATTTATCGGATATTCAAAATATGTCTGTTTCAGAATGGGCAGAGTATAGAAAGAAATTAGGACTAAGATAAAAAATACTAGAAGGAGGAATGATACATTATGTTTATTAAAAAGTTTTTCTTAAATGTATACGCTGAAAGCCAGATAACAACTGTTGTTAATAGTGGTACTGTTGATAGTGGTACTGCTGTAGTTTTAGATAATGCTGTAAGAGCAGTATATTCAAAAGAGATTGAATTTAAGGCTATGCCTAACATGAGATTTTTACAATTTGCAACTATAAAAACTGAATTAGGGGTAGAACCTGGATTAACTATCAATATGCTAACTTATGATAACTTAAAAATGGGCGGTGCTTTAACAGAAGGAGTTAGAATGTCTACTCAAGCACTAAGCTCAAGTATGAAACAAATAACTGTAGGTGAAAGAGGTAACGCTATTTCAGTATCAGAACTAACTCTAAAATCTGCATTTGATGATGTAATGGCTACTGCAAGTACATTACTTGCAAGAGATATGGCTTTAGTTTTAGACTGTGAATTAAGAGATACATTATTAAATGGATTAACTAATACTATCTATGCTAGAAAGTCAGATGGAACTAAAGTTTCTGATAGAAGTGGTATGGATAAAACTTGTACTCTTTCAGTAGCTACTATTAAAGACGCTGTTGAGATATTAGCTACTAATAACGCACCTAAGTTTGATGGAAACTACTATGTATGTTTTGTTCACCCTCATCAATCAAGAACATTAAGAGATGACCCAGCTTGGATTGAAGCTAGTAAATATGGTGCACCAGACCAATTATTTACTGGTGAAATTGGAAGAATTGATGACGTAAGATTTATTGAAACTACTTTAATGACAAACGGTGCTGCACCTGTAGATGACCCAGCATATGACGCTACTTTAGCTAATATTGACCCAGACGGAACTCCAGATAGTGGTGATGAGTTCAATATCTACAAAGCAGTAATCTTTGGAGAAAATACTTATGGTTTAGCTATTGCTTTACCTGTTGAGTTAAGAGATAACGGAGTTACTGACTTTGGTCGTGAGCATGGTTTAGCTTGGTATGCTATTTGGGGTGCTGGAATATTACATGACAATTATGGTGTAGTAATAGAAACTGCTTAATTTAGAATTAACGTAGATTTAATGGGAAGGATAATTATTTATATTCCTTCCCTTTATTTAAAATAAAGGAGGTATTTATCATGGCTGATAAGGTTAAATGTCAATATTGTGGTAAATTCTTTTCTGAAAAAGGTATAAAGAAACATGAGAAATCATGTTATAAAAACCCTTTAAATGCTAATAAAAATGAAGAAGTTATAATTATTGATGAAGATAAAAAAGAAGAGGAAGTAAAAGTACTAAAGAAATTAGAGAAACAAGAGCAAGAAACTAAAAAAGAAGAGGTAACTTTAGTTGTTAATACTAAAAAGCCTGTAGAACCTAAGAAGGTTAAAATAAAGACTAAGAAATACCATAGATGTCATATAGGTGGTAATTGGTATGAGTTTTTCCCAGATAAAGTCTATACTGTACCTGTAAATGTAAAGGAGATTTTGTTAAGAGCAAATATTTTAATGCCTTTATAGGAAGTGATAGTCTATGAAAAAAGAAATTGCTTGTAGATACTGTGGGAAGAAGTTTTCAGTTAAAGGTATCCATAACCATGAAAAGTATTGTGAGAAAAACCCTAATACTTTAACTAAAGGTCAAGTTTTAATATGTCCCAAGCAAAGTATTAGTTTAATTGTTTGTGGTAAATATTATCGTTTTGTTAAAAATCAAAAAATGAAAGTTCCAGAAAAAGTTGCTTATTCACTAGAGGAATTAAATATATGTGAAATTTTATAGAAAGAGGGGTGAAATAATTGGCAGTTGTAAGACCAGATTTAGTTAATTATCTAAGAAAGAGTTTAGTTTTACAAGACCCTCAAGTAGAAACTGACCCTGCTTATGTATTTACAGATGAAGATTTAGAAGAAATAATATCTTCTAAAATTAAGGAAAGAAACCCCTCTTATACTCTAACTACTTTACCAGAAGAGGAAGAGTTTTTAGTAATTCTTTTATCTAAGAAAGAAGTATACTGGAGATTAGCAACTTCTTCTGCCCCATTTTATCCAATATCAGCAGAAGGTGCTAGTTTACAGAAAGATGTTAGATTCGACCATTATTTAGCTTTAATTAGGGAAATTGAAGCTGAATATGCTAGAGTATTAAGTGAAGGTAAACACATTAAAATAGATATAGGAGAAGTCCTCTTAGATAGTAGATATTTTTCTAGTCGCAACCTAAAATTTGCAGAAGTACCAAAAGTAAATCTAAAAGTCGATAATGTGTATTCTGATAAAGTTGAATTAAGTTGGGAGATAGAAAAGCTAAAAAGGAGTAGGTTTCATTCTTTTATATTATATATAGATAATAATATAATAATAGATAAATATAAATATAATGAAGTGTCGGAAACTGCAACTAAAGTGGAACAAATTTATGATATTCATAGAGATTGTTATAGAATTGAAAACCTACAACCTAACACCCAATATTATATAGCTTTAGAAGTCAGAGAATTGAATGGATTACGTGGATTTAGTCAAGTTAGTGTTACAACATTACCTTAGCAGTAAGGAAGTGATATAAAGTGCAACAGAATGAAATAGATAAAATATCAGAAGCTTTTAGTGACGCTTGGAAAGAATTTTTTGGGCAAGAAATGTATTATATAAAATTTAAAGATACTAATACCCCTTCTGATACTCTTTACTATGAAAATGATGTTAAAGAATATGATAGGGTTAATAAGATAAAATTTTATGGTTCAATAAAATTTAATCCAACTAAAAAAGAGATAGAATTAGCAGGGTTAAAAGAAGAAGTAACTGCAATAATAACTGTAGTTACTAAACAGTTAGTAGACGCTGGGATACAAGAAGTAAGTTTTAATGACTTAATTGAAATAACAGATAGATTTGGCAATACTTCTGAATATTCAATTATAGATAAAAATTTAAAAGTTCAGTTTTCAAATAATTTTATATTTACTAAGATTGGGGTTATAAAGAATGAGTAGATTAACTGGAGATTGGAGTAAATTAAGTAGAATTTTGAATAACATTGAGAAATTTGCTGAGAAGATAAAGATATTATTAGAAGTGGATACTGCTAAGAAAGTTGAAATACAACTAAAAGAAAATATAAAGAAGCAACTTTTAGATTTACCACCTTTAAAAGAGGAATACAAAAAGAAGAAATCCAAAAATAATTTAGATGTTAGAACTTTAATTGCTACTGGAGAATATGTAGATAGATTAAGAGTATTTGAAGTAAAGAAAACTAAAGACCAGATAATAATAGTAGTTGGTGCTAGTGATGAAGATAAACACCATTCTGGTTTAACTATTGGTGAATTAGCTAGAATTATTGAATATGGTACTCCTACACAGCCACCTAGACCACATTTTAGACTAACTTGGGAAGAAATAAAAGGTAAGATAAAGAAAGAAGTAGTAAATTTAGTTGAGAAAGAATTTAAGAAACTCCTATAGGTGGTGATGTAAATTGCAAATACCAACTTTAGACGATTACGATTTAGCTATACAGCAAAAGTTAAAAGGTTTAATTGTAAAAAATAAAGAAGTTCCAGTTTATTATATGAATCCAGAGCATGAATTTAAAATAAAAGAAGTTCCCTGTATAGTATTTTATAGAGTTGGGCTAGTAAGAGATTTATCTAGATGGAGTAACGATAAAGTAATTTATGATGTTATAACAGATACAGATAATAATCCTATTGAAGCTAAATACAAAGCACACCCAGAGCCATATAATATATTTTATGTAGTTAGATATTATTATAGATACCATAGAGATGGTATTATATTATTTAATCATATTATGACAACTTTTCCAAGAGCGAGTTATTTAGATATTTTAGATATGCAGTATGATATTTATTTTGACTCATTTAGTAATCCCTCTTCTGGATACAAAGATTTTGGTATTCAAGATAAAAAGAGGGAATTTGTTGAGCAGATAACTTACAGACTAGAAGCATTACTTGACTTATCACAACAAGAAGGTCAAGTTAAATTTGTTCAAGATACACCTATTATTAATACCCAATTAAAATAAAGGAGGTATTTATATGATTAAAGTTATGAATAAGCTAAGACAGCCTTTAGCTATAACTCTTGATGATGGCAATAGTATAATATTTTTAGCTAGAGAGAAAAAAGACTTAACAACAGAGCAATATAATTCTACAGAAGTGCAAAAGCACATTAATTTAGGTAATTTAATTGTTTTAGAAATAGTAGATAGTCAATAATAAAGGAGGTATGTTTCTATGCAAACTTTACACCCAGGATTATATTTCCAAGAAGTTAAAGGTACAGCACCAGTTGAGGGTACTTCGACTTCTATTGGTGCATTTGTAGGAACAGCAATAAAAGGTCCAATTAGAGAAGCTATATTAGTTACTAATTGGACACAATTTGTTGAAACTTTTGGAAGCTTTGATACAAACTCTTATTTAGCTTATGCAGTAAGACAATTCTTTGAAAATGGTGGAACACAAGCATATATTGTTAGAACAGTTCATTATGTATCTGGAGTAAAGCAATCTGATAATGCTAAAGCTGATATACTAGATACTTTATCAAATCCACTTATAAAAGTTGAAGCAAAATATGATGGTACTTGGGGAGATAACTTATCAGTAGAGGTTGTAAGCTTTGATTCTCCTAATATTACTCTTTACGTTAAAGAGAATGGAGAAATAGTAGAAAAATATGAGTCAATAGATATAAGCACTATAGAAGATGAAATAAATAATAGTTCAAAGTATATTACAGTAACTTATTTAGATACTGGTAATGACCCTCAAGTAGGTAGTGTAAGTTTAACAGGTGGTGTTGACGGATTAATTGATATAACAGATACAGATTATACTGACGCTCTACAAGCACTAGATAACAAACAAATAAATATGGTTGCTATCCCCGGAATGACTACTAATGCTATTCATACAGGATTAATCTCTTATGTAGAGAGTAGAAAAGACTGTATAGCTATTTTAGATAGCCCATTAGGAAATACTCCTTCTGATATTTTAAGTTATGTAAATACTAATAATCTATCAAGTTCATATGCTACTCTTTATTATCCTTGGTTAAAAGCTAGTGACCCAATAGGAATAGGTAAGAACCCTACTAAACTACTCCCACCTTCTGGTGCAATTATGGGTATCTATGCAAGAATAGATAGTAGTAGAGGTATTCATAAAGCCCCAGCAGGGATAGAAGCGACTGTTTTAGGTGCTATAGATTTAGAATACCATGTAACAGATTCAGAGCAAGATACTCTAAATCCAGTAGGTGTAAACTGCATTAGAGTATTTGAAGGTAGAGGAATAGTAGTTTGGGGTGCCAGAACTCTATCAAGTGATTCAGAATATAAATATATAAATATTAGACGTCACGTTATGTATGTAAAAGCTAGTCTATTAAAGAATTTAGATTGGGTTGTATTTGAACCTAATGATGAAACTCTTTGGGGTAAAATTGAAGTTGCTGTTTCTGATTTCCTAAGAAATGAATGGAGAAATGGTGCATTGAAAGGTTCTGATGAACAATCAGCTTTCTATGTGAAGTGTGATAGCGAAATAAATACTCCAGAAACAGTAGATTTAGGAAATGTTTATATAGATATAGGTTTAGCTGAACAAAAACCAAGTGAGTTCGTAGTATTTAGAATAAGCCTAAAAAGATAATTTAGGAGGTGTCCTTAGATGATAGATAAGTTATTAATGAATGTTTATGCAGAAAGTGGTCAAACTTATGCTAATTCCCAAAGACATGACCCCTTAAAGAATTATAAGTTTTTAGTTGAAATTACAGGTAATATGGTATTTGCTAAAGCAGGTTTCCAAAAAGTAACTGGCTTAAAAATGTCAGTAAATGTTATAGAGTATAGAGAAGGTGGAGATAACGACTCTAAGAGAAAAATGCCTGGATTAGCAAATTATGAACCTATAACTCTTGAAAGAGGTATGTCAGAAGATAAAGATATGTGGGAATTTGCTATGAAAACTTTTGATATAAATAAGAAAGGTCAACTTCTTGACCCAGATTTTAGAGCAGTAATGATAATAAAACTTTTAGATAGGTCAGGAAATGTAGCTAAAGCTTGGAGAGTAGACAGAGTTTGGGTAAGTGAATACGAAACTGGAGATTTTGACGCAGAAAGTGATGGAGTAATGATAGAAAGAATAGTTTTACAACATGAAGGTTTTACTAAAATTGTAGGTTAATAATAAAGAATTCGTATTAACGTATGATATGTAAGGACAGAGGTTGTTTTTACCTCTGTCTTTTTATATAATAAAGATGAAAATAATATAATAAATAAGGAGGAATTAATATGTCAAGAGTTAGAGATTTTATGCTAGAAGAAAACAGATTTAAACTACCTGTAGGTTATTTAGATAGTGAGGGAGTTGTTCACAATATAGTGACCTTAACTCCAATTACAGGTGAAGTTGAAGAGAAAATGCAACAACCTAAAATAAGAGAAAATTCTGGTAAAGTTATAACTGAATTATTATTTGGCATAGTTGAGTCTTTAGGTTCAATAAAGAAAGTGAATAAAGAAATATTAAGAGATTTAACAACTATTGATAGGGATTTCTTAATTTTAGCTAATGCTATAGTATCTTTTGGTAAAGATGTAGAGCCTTTAAAATTTGTTCACAAATGCCCATATTGTAAAGCTAAAAATGAAATAGAAGTAAATCTTTTAGATTTAGAAGTAAATGGATTAGAAGATTATCAAAGAGAATGGACATTTGAGTTAAAGAACGGAATAAAAGATAGCGAAGGTAAAATTCATAAGCAAATAACAGTACAATTACCGACTGGTAGAGTGCAAGAAAGAATAGCCCCTATAATGACAACAAATACTGCTAGTGCTATTACTATGATGTTACAGCTTATAACTAAAAAACTTGGTGAGTTACCTTATTTAACTCCAGATACTTTTAAGAAAATGACAAAACGTGATAGAGATTATATTAGCAAATTTTTAGCTGATTTGAATTTAGGCGTTAATTTTGAAGTAACTACTACTTGTTATGATTGTGGTGAAACTTTAGAAACTGTAATTCCTATTTCTGCATTATTGGGGGAGTAGAGAACAACCTTAATCAACTTTATAGTGAAGTACACCTTATAGCATATTATTATAAATGGTCGGAGAAAGAGATTCTTTCTCTTTCTCCTAAAAAACGTAGAATGTATGTTGAATTAATAATAGAGCAATTAAAAGCTGAAAGAGGTGATAAAGATGACCCAGAAAGTTAAAAGAAAGTAGGTGAGATAATAGTATGTTAGATAGATTAGGTTTAGGTATACAGTTAAATATGCAAGAAACTATTACTTCTAAATCTAAAAGTATTGTAAGTGCTTTTGACGATATTCAAAATAGTGCTGAAAGAATGGTTAATAATGTAGATAAAAGTATGCAAAGATTTCAGAATTTAGTTATAGGTGGATTAGGATTAAATAAAGTAGGTAATGAATTAAAAAGCTTTGGTAATTCAATAATAAATACTTTTATCAATGCTGGTAAGCAAATAATGAATATAGGTTCGATATATGAAGATTTTAGACGAACTCTAAAAGCACTTTATAAAGATGGTGAAAAAGCTAATGAAGTATTAGAGTGGGCTATTAAATTAGGTAAGACTACTCCTTTTGAAACAATAGACGTTATACAAAGTGTTATTGGTTTAAAAGGAATAGGTGCTGATGCCCAAAAGAGATATAAAAGTATAAACGGTGAAATGAAACAATTAATTGAATATGTAGGTGATTTAGCAGGTCTTAGACCAGATAGAGGTATAGATAGTGCTAGATTAGCAGTAATGAACGCTATCATGGGTAGAACAAGAATGTTAAGACTTACTTATGGTCTTGACCCAGAGCAAATTTTAGGTAGAGAGATAGATAGAAGTAGTATAGATAAAACTGTTCAAGATATAGTTACAATAATAAGTTCAAGAGCAGACGGATTAATGAAGTCTTTAGAAGGTACTTGGCGACAAATACTTTCTAACTTAGAAGATTATAAAGCTGACTTTTTAAGAGGAATTGCCGAAGGTGGATTCTTTGAAAAAGTAAAAAGTACTTTAGTATACTTACAAGATACTTTAAATAATATAAATTTTAAAGAAGTAGGTAAGACCTTATCAGATATATTTTCAATGTTATACAAACCTTTAGATTTATTTGCTAGAACTTTAATAAATATAAATAAAGGTTTATTAGATTTTACTAAGAAATACCCTACACTATCTAAAATATTTGGTTTATTTGTCGGTGGTATAGGTATAGTTTCTGTTTTAGCTGGAACATTTTTAAAACTTGCTGGTAATACAATAATAGTAGTCGCAAATATAGGTATGTTAATTGCACAAATGCAACTATTAAAAGTTGCAGGAGTTGGTGTAAATAATACTTTATTTAAAACTATAGGATTATTAAAATCATTTACTAAATTCTCTTTAATTGCAGTATCAAGTGCTGGGTTATTATTTTATGCTTATGAGAGAAATTTATTTAATCTACAGCAAAGATTTAATGACTTTATGGATAGTATAGAAAATAATCCTACATTAAATAGATTAAAATTAATAGGTAGAGTATTATATAATCTATTTGCAGAAGATACAGGAACTAAAGTATTCTTTAGTGAAGAATTAGTAAATAGTTTAAAGAAAGCAGGTTTATGGGATTTAACAATACAGCTAGTTGTATTAAAAGGTAGAATAGAAAGTTTATTAACTGGAATAGTAACAGGAATAAAAGAAGTAATAAAATCTGGTGTTGAAATAATAAATGCTTTTATTAGCCCATTAAGAAAATCTCTAGACCCAATCCTACCTTCATTTAGTAAATTTACCGACCTACTAAAAAGTATAAATAAAAATGATTTAAACTCTTTTAAAAATTTAGGAAAAGTAATAGGTAAGATAGCAGGGATATTACTATCAACTAAGTTAATAAAATATACTTTATTATTTAGTAAGGGAGTAACTTCATTTACTTTAGGTTTAATAAAAGTTAATAAATTAAAACTTTTAGGTTTAAGTACTATATTACTTCTATTTAAAAAATATATTGATAGTGGTGGAAGTATAGAAGATATAACTAATAAAATAAATTACTCAATGTATAGATTAAAAGAAATATTCTCACCTTTAGCCGATATTACACAAAATTTCTTTGATAATATATCTAAGTATGGTTTACTTGGTGCATTTAGTAGAGCCTTAGATGATTTAGCAAATTGGTACAACAATGGTGGAAGAGAAAAATTAGCAAAATTAATGCAAGATATAATAAACTTTATTACTCAAAAAATTTCTGATTTTAATAAAGCAGTAGATGTTTGGTGGAATAATGGAGGTAAAGAGAAGTTTACTGAAATATCTAATAAGATTGGTGTATTGTTTGGAAAAACTTTAATGTCTTTAACTGTAAAAATGCCAGATATAGAAACAGGTGAGATAACTAATAGAAGTATTTGGTTTAAAATAGGTTATGATATGGCTAAAGCTTTTGTAGAAGGTTTTAAAGAAGCTTTTAATTCTTCTGAATTTGGTAAGAATATGGCAAGTAGTGTAAAAAATATTGCGTCAAATAAAGGTATTTTTGGTAAAGCATTTGAATTTATCTCTAGTTTCTCTATAGGAAAGCTCTTTGGATTTAAAAAAGGTGCAATATCTTATGGAGTGCAACAGAATAAATACTTAACTGATGATGAAATTAACTGGAGAGATTATTCTGCTGTAGCTACCGATGTTTATTTAGCAGTAAAATTATCTAAATGGTTCTCTAAATTAAAAGAGGGTAAAATAAACACTCCTATTGATTTTATGAAAAAATCAATGGATTTCTTTAAGAATTCTAATGTGTGGGCTTCTATAAGAAATTGGTTTACTAGAGGTAGAACAGTAGTAGATGAAATGCAAAGTACATTTAATAGTCAAAATATGACTAATATTTGGGTTTCTATAAGAGATTTCTTTAGTAATTTTGGTGATAAGATAGGGTTAGCAGTAACAGGAATGTTTCAAACAATAAAAGGATTTATACCTAGTATTCCTCTAGTTGGTGCTACTCTAGCAAGTCTTTTAGGTATAACTGCTGTTAAAGGTTATAGAGATTATAAGTTTATTTCTGAAAATAAGAAAACTTTTGAAGAAGCTATAAATAAAAACCATGAAGCTATATTCGTTCAAGAAGAAACTCCAATTATAGATAGAATACTAGGTTTAGGTACAGCAGATAAAACTAGGTCTAAAGTAATAGATTTAGACGAATATAAAAAATCAGTAGAAGGATTAAATTTAGAAATAAAACCTATGGAAGAAGTAAAACCTAAAAAGAAATGGTATAATCCTTTTACTTGGTTTTCTCATAAGACAGGTCTTGATGAAGTACCTTATGATGGTTATAGAGCAGAGTTACACAAGGGCGAAGCAGTTTTAAATAGAGAAGAAGCTAGAGTATGGCGTGAGCAGAAGAAAGTAATAAATTTAGACAGTAAAAGACCTGTAAACAACAATATAGATAATAGCATAAGAATAGATAAGATTGAAATTATTGTTCAAGCTAATAATCTAAGTAGAGATGACGCAAGACAACAGGCATTAATGATTTTAGAAGAATTAGAAAAGTTAAGGGAAGAAAATAATATTAGACGTTACAAAGATAATATAATGTAGAATATTAATTAATAAGGTACTCTAATATACTAATTAAAGTAATTGCTATATAATATTAGTATAGAGGAGTACCTTATTTTCTTTATAAGGAGGTTGTAATATGAAAAAGATAAGCAAAGCTAAATTAATAATAAATGGTAAGATAATGTCCTTTCCCTTTAACCCAGAAAAATTTAGAAAAGCAGTTGGGATAGAATATTCAGAGATAAAAAGTGCTGGAACAAACTATCCTATAAATCAATTTAGTGGAGGGAAAACAGCAGAGATAACTTTTGATATTTATTTAAACGCAAGAGAAGGACATGATGTAAAAGGGTTCATAGCTTTTTTAAATGATGGATTACCTTATGAAAGATATACCCCACCTTTTAATGTACCACCACCAGATGTTATATTTGCATATGGTTGGTTTGTAAAGAGATGTAAAATAAAAGAGTTTACAACTGATTATACAATGTTTGATAGGGACTTAAATCCTTTAGAAGCAAAAATAAATTTAACTTTAATAATTGTACCATAGGAGGTGCATAAAATGGCAATATACGAAGGTAGTAGATATATAGGCAGTAAAACTTTAATAGATAAAAATGGTATAAGATATTTAAAATCTAGGAAACCTAAAATAAAACCTCATAAAGATGATTATATTATACAATTTAAAGCTGGAGATAGATTAGATTTATTAGCTAAAAGATTTTATGGTGACTCTCAATTACAATGGGTAATTTTAGACGCTAACCCAGAATATTTTTCACCTTTAGATATTGAAGTAGGGGATTATTTAGTAATACCTAACCCAGAAAGGATAGATGTATAATGCAAGATAGAAGAATTTTAGAAGAGTATTGGTTTCAAATTATAATAGATAATAAACCTCTACCTCAAGAGTATTATAAGTATATAGAAGAAGTTATGGTTGATGAAATAGATGATAAAGCTGATTTAGGTAGAGTTGTAATAAATGATGTTGATAGAATATTTTTAAATGACCCTAAAATATTAGAAGATACCCCTATAGTTATAAAAATGGGTCATTATAAAGGTGATAGAAGAACAATGTTAGAAGGAAAGATTAGTCATATTGACGTTGACTTTCAACCTAATAATATACCTAGAGTAACTATTAATGCTTTAGATAATAGTAAGAAAATGGATAGTGAAAAGAAAACTAGAATATTTAGAGATATGAAAAAGTCAGATGTAGTAGCTACTATTTTAAGAGAGCATGGATTTATTCCTAAAGTAGAAGATACTAAAATTGTAATGGGTCAAATATCACAGGATAATGAAACAGATATACAATTTATTCAAAGACTTGCTAAAGAAGAAGGGTTTTATTGTTATACTATTAATGTAAATGAGTTTTATTTTGGAAGGCGACAAAAATCTCAAACTCCAACAGAAGTTTTAACTTATGGTAATGGTGGAGAGATAATTTCTTTTAGACCAAGATATGTAGAAAAATATAATAGTTCTAATACAACTACAACGCAAGATATAGATTTATATAAAGGTGATACTAAATTGAGCGAAAAATCTAAAACAGATGTTACAGGTGATGGAAATATTAGTGGTGTAGAAATAGATAAAGGAGATGGTTCAGTAGTAGAAGTTAAGAAGAGAAAGAGGTGATTTAATTGAGTAGGTATTCAATAAATAAAAGTACTGGTTATGTTGAATATCTTTATGATGATGAAACTTATGACGAGGATATTAGTACAGGAAGTGACTCCAGCACACAGGGAAATTTAGATAAAGAAGCACAGATAGAAGCAGATAAAAAATCAGAACAGATGTTACAAGGTACTCTACAAGTAATACCAAGTGCCAAGTATACAGCTAAAAAGAATTATGTATTAAAAGGTTTAGGTGCTGTATTTGATGGTACTTATTATGTAAAACAATGTACTCATAGAATTACTAGAAGTGGTGGATATACTGTTACTATGAAAGTTATAAAAAATGAATTAGGGGGTAGCAGTTCTTCTAATATAAATAAAGAAACTACAAGAAAGCAGAAATATGAAAATACAGACGTTTATAGTGATATAACTTATACAGTAAAAAGTGGTGATACTCTTTGGAAGATAGCAAAGATAAATAATACAACGATAGACGCTATAGTTAAATTGAATAATATTACTAATCCAAACTTAATTATAACAGGTCAAAAATTAAAAATTCCAACATAGGAGTGATAAAATGCGAAGAAAATATTATGGTAAATATAGAGCAATTGTGTTTGATGTAGACGACCCTAAATTAATGGGTAGGGTAAGAGTAAAAATCCCTTCTATTTTAGGTGATAGACCTAGTAATTGGGCTATACCAGTAACTCCTTTTATAACAGATTTTTACGGTTTACAAAAAGATGATATAGTTTGGGTAGAATTTGAAGAAGGTCACATAGATAGACCTCTAGTAGTAGGTGTGTGGTGGAAAGAAAGAGAAACACCTATAAAAGAGTATAACGATAGTTATGCAGATAATCTAAAAAGAAGGAGAATAAAAACTAATAAGCATACAATAGATTTAGTTGACAAAGACGGAGAAGAACAAATAATTATAACTGATATGAATAATAACAAAATTGTTATTGATAGCGTTAATAATATAATAACAGTAGAAAGTACTGGAACACTAAATATAAATGCTAATAATGTAAATTTAGGTGGTGCAAATGGTAAAAGTGTAGCTAGAGTAGATGATGAAGTAGAGATAACAATAACAGGTACAACTAGTTCCTCTGGTGACCCTTCACATACACATACTATAAATTTAACAGTAACAGGTAAAATAACTAAAGGGTCAGATATTGTAAAGTCACTATAGGAGGTGATAATCTTGGAATCTAAACTTTTAGGTTTTAAAGGTATTTCTTTTCCTTTTAGAATTGACTCTTCTGGTAGAGTCGCAACTTCTACTACAAGCCCTAACGATTTTACACACATAAAAGAAAGTATAGAGCAAATATTAAAGACCAGAAAATATGAAAGAATTATGGAAAATGATTTTGGTAATGAAATTGATATATCATTATTTGAAGTGGCAGATGACCCAACTAATTTAGCAATTTTAAAGCATAATATTACTGAATGTATAGAAACTTGGGATAATAGAGTAAAAGTTTTAGATGTAAAATTTGAAATAGAGGATACTTTAATAAACGCTTATATAACTATATTTGTTAAAAAGTATTTAGTTACTGATGTAGTTACAGTTACTTTTGAAAGAAAGGTCGGTGAGTATTAATGAAAAGTAAAAGTAAACATATAGATTTTGTTACTAAAGACTATGAAGGTTTTAGACAACTTATGATTGACGCTATACCTAAATATTTACCAGAGTGGACTGATAGAAGTCAGAGTGATTTTGGTATAGTTCTTATTGAGTTATTTGCTTATGGACTTGATATTTTATCTTACTATCAAGATAAAGCAATTAATGAAAACTTACTATCTACAGCACAGATAAGAGAAAGTGTAGTTAATTTAGCTAGATTTTTAGGTTATGAAGCTACTCCACAAACACCAGCTAAAGTTATGGTTCAATTTACTAAATATAGTGACTTATTAAATCAAGATGTTGTAATACCAGCAGGAACAAAAGTTAGTACTTCTGACGGTAAAATTATATTTGAAACAGATAGTGAATTAACTATACCTAGTGGGCAATTATCAGCACAGATAAGTTGTACTCATGGTGTAACTTATTCAAATGATGTAATAGGAAAAAGTGACGGAAGCGAAAATCAAGTATTTAAACTAACTCAACCTAATGTATTATTAGATACAGTTTCAATATATACCCAAGATAGTGATGGTACATTAGAGAAGTGGGATAGAGTAGATAACTTTTTAAATTCTACTGTAGATGATAAACATTATAGGTTATATGAAATTGGCGAATTTACCTATGTCGAATTTAGTAATGGTAACTCTGGTATGATACCACCTGTAGATGTTAAAATAGTAGCTTCATATAGAGTAGGAGGTGGAGAAGAAGGTAATGTAGGTGCTAATACTTTAGTAAGATTATATGATGATTACATTGATGGTATAGAAAGTGTTACAAACCCTTCAAGTCCTTATGAATTAGGTAAAGAGAAAGAAAGTATAGAAAGTATAAGATTAAATGCACCTAAAGCATTTAGAACTAATTTAAGGGCTGTTACTAAGCAGGATTTTGAAGATATAGCCACTTCCTTAGACGGAGTAGCAAAAGCTAAATTAGAAGAATTATTTGATTTTGAAAGGAACGTAAATTTATATATTGTACCAGATACTTACGATACCCCTACCCAAAAATTAAAGGATTATGTAAAAACAGAAATAGAAAAAGTAATGTTGGTAAACACTAATCTAAATGTTTTAGACCCAACTTATGTGGATTTTGACTTAACATTAGATTTAGTTGTAGAAGATAACTATGTTAGAGATGATGTGGCAAATAACTTAAAAACTTTAATAGAAGAAGAGTTTAATATACAATACATGGATTTTGGAGAAAATATAAAACTAAAAGATATTTTAGCATTAACTAGAGATGTAGAAGGTATAGAAGATTTAACAGTAACTAGTACCTTACCAACTGTTACAGAATATGAAATATTGAGATTAAATACTGTTACAATAAATGCTACAGGGGGTGTTGTAATTGGACAGTAATAAAAATTTTGGTAGTATTTTTTACAACACCCTCCCAGAAGTATATAGAAATGAGGATACTTCTAAACAATTAGAAAACTTTTTAAAAGTTTTCGGTGAAGGTGCTAATTTCTTATATAGTAAGATATATGATTATTATAACTTGTTTAATGTTGATAAAGTGCCGAAAGAGTTACTACCTTATTTAGCAGAGATGTTAGGTTTTTATTTCCCTTACGATATACCAGAGCAAGACCAAAGAAAGTTTATAAAAATAATTCCTTACCTTTATAGACTAAAAGGAACTCCTACAAGTTTTGAATATTTAGGTAGAGAATTATTTGGTTGGGATACTAAAGTTGAAAAAAATAAAGTTTTCTATACAGGTGAAGACCCTGTAGGCGGTGAAACTCAAATTTTAGATAATGAAACAGCAGTAGTAAAAGTTTATGCTGACGTAGAAGAATCTTTAGTATTTAATAAGGTAGAAAATTTTAAAAAATTTGCTGAATTTATAAGACCTATAAATACTATAATAAGTGTGGTTATTTCTTACTTATATTTTGATGAATATAATAAATATAAATTAAGTGAAACTTCTTCTGGAATATTAAAATTCGTATCTACAGATGAAAAAGATATATCCACCATGACAAACACAAGTATTTATGATATACTAACAATGAAGGTAGTAGAAGAATTATTTGATAAAAATAAGGTAAGTGATATTACCATAATTGCATTAAATGATATTAATTTTAAATTAAATTCTAATTTATTATTAAATGGTTTACTTTCTGATATAAGTTCATATGATAAAACTGTTATAATTTTAAAAGAAATACTAGAAAGTTATAAAAAAGTGCCAACTGATGTAATAAGTAATAAAGTAACTTTAGTTACAATTAATGAAACATTTACAAAGAAACAAACCGACCAACAATTAGAGGATATAAAAACAGCATATGAAGAATCTAATTTAATAACAATTATAGGTTTACCAGAAGTAAGTAGTCTAAATAATGATAATTTTAAATTAAGTGTTAATTTTAGACTAAACGGTATAACTTCATTCGACAAAATTATTTATAGTGATAATTCAGTACAATATTTATATCATTATTAAAGGAGGTAGAAATTTATGTATCAAGAAAAATTAAATCCTAAATTTAAAGGTGAAGTAACAGATGTTTTAATTAATACTAAAACAGGTGAGAAAAAAGTATTATGGACTAGTAAAAATGTTGTTGTTGATGATTTCTCTAAATTAATCGCGGCTTTAGTAAAGAATGAATCTGGTTATAGTGGTGCATTGTATTGGGCTGTAGGTAGTGGTTCTGATTCTTGGGACGACAGTAATCCACCGTTACCTAGTGTAACAGATACTAAATTAACTTCTGAAACTTATAGAAAAGCTATTACAGCAGATGATATGGCATTTTTAGATGACAATGGAAATGAAACAGCTACTATAACAAATAAGTTACAAATAAAAGTAACATTTACTGAAACAGAAGCTAATGGTGCATTAAGAGAATTTGGAATATTCGGAGGTAATGCAACTTCTACTAAAGATAGTGGTATAATGATAAATCATAAAATACACCCTCTAATTTACAAAACTAGTGACATGATTTTAGAGAGAACAATAAGATTCACTTTCTAATTTTTCAGTAAAGGAGGTTAGTTAAATGAGTGCTAATTTTACTAAAGATTCAACTTTTAATAAGGACTCTAACTTCCAGAAAGTTAGGTTTGCCTCTAATGTTCCTCTATTAGAAGTTGAATTAAACGAAATGCAGGATATTCAAAATGAAGCAAGAGCAAGTTTAGTAAGAGAACAAGTACCTAGTGGCTTCTTAAAACTTTCAGATATAGAATATCTATTTAACCCTAATCAAATTAAATTAAAAGACGAAAGTGTTGCAATAGTAAATGGATATAAAATAACAATACCAGCAGGGACAATAATAACTTTAAATAATCCAGATATTTTAAATACTAGAGATGATTTAGTATTTTTAGAAGTATGGTTTGAAGAAGTAGATTATACAGATACTATTTATAAATATGGTGGCGAAGGTCAAGAAACTTTAACTAATGAAATTTTAGACAGTAGAGCAGGGATAGAAACAACTAGAAGAGTGCAACTAAAATGGAGATTAAGAGTAGTAGATAATGTAGATTTTTCACAAGACGAAGAAGGTTTAACTTTAGTTAATGCAAAAGCACAACTAGATAATGAAAGTTCAGTAAAATTTGTTAAAGATACTAAAGATGTAGGATTATATGTAGCAGAAGATAGCACTTTAGGATATGACAATAAATGTTATGCTATACCAATGTTTAAAGTTCATAGACGACCAAGTTGTGGGTATATGAGAAGTAATGAATATAATAAAGTATATCCTTTAGGAAATGTTAAAAATTTATGGTATTTAGAAAACGCTACTAGAATAGCTCATGTGAGTGACAATGGGCAAGTTAGCGTAACTGTGAAGGGTAGGACGTATACAAATTTATTAGGTAGTGATGGGGATTGTGAGGATACAAGTAAATTTACTCCTTATCATTCGCAAGCAACATTAGATAGTACAAATAAAGTATTTGGGAATAATAGTATTAAAATTACAATAGACACAGGATATACATTAGGCTCTATAGATACTCAAGATTTATTATCAAAGATGAAACAAGGTAGTTATTATTTTGCAAGTGCTTATTTAAAAAATGGTAATGCAACTGATATGTATTTAGTTTATAACGGTGTTTATGATACAACTAATGTAAAATCTTCATTAGTAAGCGATAATAATTTTAAAAGAGTTGGGCTTAAAATATCACCGACGTATTTTGATACTGCAAGTAGTGCAAAATTAGGGGTAGTAGTTGAAGGTACAGAAGGTCAATATGGTTATGTAGATGGTGTAATGCTCGTAGAAATTACAGAAGAAGAATATAACAACCTAACAGTAGACGAATTATTAGAGAAATATCCATATGTGAGTGGCACTAAATCTACAAACAGCGTCAGAGTTAAGAGTGTTGGGAAGAATTTAATATATTCAGCATATAAAGCAGAAGACATTGGCTCAAATGTTGAAGTATTAAGTGATAGTAGTTTTAAAGTTACAAATGATGATTATAATGGTAAAAAATGGACATTAAAAGTTAAACCAAATACTACTTACATTTTGCAATTTAAACAAAAAGATTATACTGATAATGCTGTATATTTACAAGTATATGATTCTGTTGGAAATAAACTTGTAAATATAAATGCTGGATTAGCAGATTATTATTACAAAACTTTTACAACATTAGATAACGATTTAATTACTATAGAAATCAGAACAGGTGGAACTGTTACAAATAAAACGTTCTATGACATCCAACTCGAAGAAGGCGACACAGCAACAGAATACGAACCATACAAAGAAAGCGTACAATACATCACACTTCCAGATGGTGTTGATGGGTTGCACTCACTTCCAAATGGCGTTAAAGATGAAATTACCGAAGATGGAAGGCTTATAAAGAAAGTCGAGCAAGAAACTATAACAGAAACAGGTGCAATATTGAATACAACTCTTTGTACTAATATTGATTTAATCGCTATACCTAAACCTAGCAACTCATATGTATACGGAAATAAAAATGTAAATTCGGGTGCAGTATATATTCCTGCTACAAAAGGGCAATCCAATGCTACAGGAACGTCATCTTTTGATGATGTAGCAAATATAGGAAAATTTACTTGCACAATAGGGGATAGTTATATTCATATAGGTGTTACAAAAGGGTTGTATGCTGATATATCTAGTGCTATGAGTGGTGAAGGATTAACTGGAACTCCATTAATTTATCAGTTAGCAGAGCCAGTTATTTATGATTTAAATCTAGAAGGAGATTTATACTTTACAGAAGGAACATATCACGTTATAGTAGATTGTTTACCTTCTGAAAAAGTTACTCCAGTATTAAATGCTGGAAATTATGAAATAACATTATCTAATTCAAACGCAGAAATAGAGGGAATAACTGTAGATGGACACAATGTAACACATTTATGGGCTATAAATGGTAATACTGCAACTATACCAGAAGCTAATTATATAGCAGGTGAATATAAAGTATATTATAAAGAAACTGATGGAGAAGTATTACCAGATACAACTATAACAGTAGGAAGTCAAACTTTACAATTAAATGGGCAATCAATAGGAACATTAACTTTAACTGCTGATGATTTACCATATAAAAGACACGCTGACGGTGCTATAGACTATGTAGATAGTAACTCAATATCAGATAGACCAGATGGATTATTTGCAAATATAATTAATGAAAGAGATATACTAGACCTTAGACATAAAGTAAGTCTAACAGGATTTAACTATCAGAAGTTATTAGAAGAAAATTTTGATAAACTACTTCGTGGTGAATTGCAAACTAAAGAAAAAACTAAAATGAAAAAGACTTACTTTGGTATACCAAAAACTCCAATAGACGAGCATACTGTATTTTATGCAAGTTTTGATGGAACCACTATAGCAGAAGTAGGAGGAAGTTTATCTGATTTATCTAATGATTTTATCCCTATGCCAACTGGTTTAGGTATTAAGTTTAATTTATCATATCAAGAATTAAATATTAATACAATAAGCCCAAATGAAGGTACAGTAGATTTTTATGTTAATACTGATGAATTATTCAGGTCAACTATAAATGAAACTTTCTTTAGCTTTCTTAATACTAACGGATATAATGCATTAAGGATAACTTATGGTTATACTAGTAAAAAATTATATGTAGCATTAAGTGAAAGTGAAGGTGATGTTTTAGATAAAATTGTTTACGATATATCAAATTATAAAGGATATCTTCATATAAGAATTACATGGAAATTAAATAATAGTTTTAATCTTTATATAAATGGGGTAAAAGTAACAACAGTTTCTTACAATCAACCATTTTTAACTCCTACTAAATTAGTTTTAGGGGCTGGTAAGTATAATTCAACATCTTATTATTATAATTGTAGTGTGTCTATATCAGATTTTATGATTTCTAATATAGACAGAGGTTCTATTTTCGCAACTCTACCACAAGATTTTATTAATGGTTACGCTGAAATAGTACCAGCATTTAACGAACAAAGAAGAGTATATGCTGACCCATTAACAAGTCAATATACAGTAGACATAATAAAACCAGATGGAAGTAATACAGAAAGACATATAGAAATAACTCAAGCAACTGCTGGGCAATGGAGTGCTGGAGATACAATAAAGATAAAAGGATTAACTGGTGAATTAATAACAGGAGTAATAGATAGTGATACAGTACTAGCAAGAGTAGTAGAAGATAACAATTCAGACACAACTAAAGTAAAATTAGATGATGTATCTGCTTTGGCAGTAGACGACCAAATAGCATTTTACGATTCTTCTTTAACAACTTATCAAGGTAATAGAACAATTACAGCTATAGATACCACCAATAATATTATAACTTTAGATAGTGCATTAACACTTTCTGCTGGAATGGTTGCAGTAGAAATTACTTCAAGTTCTTCAAGTCCAGTAGTAAAATTCAATAATGCTGGAACATTAACTACAGTAACAGGTACTTGGAGTGGATTAGGAACGAATGAAGCTACTTTCACACTATCTGACCCTGCTACTGATGGATTAACTACAGAAGATATACAAATAGAATATTCAGTAAACTACCCAGCAGGGCAAGGAAAAGTGCCAGTATATAGTGAAGTAAAAATGGCAGAAATAAACGGAAAAAGATTAATACCAAGTAATAGTATAACAATAGTAGATGATTTTAAAGGAAAAGTTAGTGGAAGTACAGTAGAGTGTCCTCATACCTTTAAATTAATACAAACTACTAGTTTATTATCTCCATATGATAATTGGACAGAGCAAAATCAAGGTGCTATAGATAGTATAAAAACTTTAGACGGTACTTTATCTGGTAATAGTTATAATTCAGCGAATGGTATGGCTCTCCATTTATTCTCATTTAACTTAATAGAAATAGTGGAAAGAAAATTCGGAAAAATTCAAGCAGTAGATAAAATACAATGGTTAAAGGATAATATAACATTGTTAAAAATAGCACATTATGGATATGGTGTTAATCCTAATGGAAACTTTATAAAAATAGAAGGTTGGAATAACGACATTAATGATTGGTCTGCATGGGGCGGTTCTTATGCTAGTCATACAAATGATTTTGTATCTCAATGTTATTTTGATTTGGGTACAGACGCACCTAAATCAATAGATGATAATGGATTTGTTCATGCAGTAGTTTATACAGACCCAAGTGATGGAGTAACCCCAAGTACAGTTTATACTGACTACGTATCAATAGAAATAACTTTAAAATCATCTGCTTATACAAGTAATGGTTATAAGATTTTAGCACCAGAAAATAATCGTGCTAGGGAAGATATGGATAGTGGAATATTATTAGTAAGACCAGAAACAAAAGAAGTAGAAAGATACCCATTAGGAAAAGCAGATGAATATAGTAATATAGTGTTATATGGAGATTATGTACCATATCAGTGTTATGATAATACAAATAGTTTTGATAAATGGATTATGCGACCAATTGTTCTATTTTCTACTCTTGGTACTGGTGGTAGATTGTCTTCAACTTATAATAGTAGTCCTTGGAGAAATTTATTATGGAATATATTAGCAGATAATTTAGACTTATATAATTATAATTGTGAATCTATTATAGAAAATGGAAACAATGATTTTATTAAAAAGATTATGACATTTGTTCCTACATTTAATAATAATGCATACGGAGGTTGTCCTTTATTCGACTCTGGCACTTCAACTTTTGATATGTTATGGGTAGATACTTTACAAAATTTCAATAATAAGGTTGCTAAAGTAGCAAATATACAAGCTACTTTAATATTAGAAAATGAAGAATTAGCATTAATGTTATCCATAGGATACTTTACCACAGAGAACCCTGCTTATAATGATGTAAAAGTATATAAATTCAAACTTCAAGGTAAACCTTTAATTAAGGAGGTTGAATAATTATGATTATTCTTATAGATAAAATAACAAATAAAGTCGTGGGAGTTAATTCTCCTGCGACTCCTCTTACAATTTCTATTACAGTTCCAGATGATTTTGATTTAACTAAAGAAATTCAAGAGGTAGATTTAGAAAAACCTCTAATACAAAAAACAGATAGCGAAGGTAATTTACTTTATAAGAAACCTAAATTTAAAACTATAACTATTCAGCGTGTTGTAGGTCAAGAAGAAACTACAGAAGTAACAGATAAGCCCGTAATGGAAACAGTACAGAAAACTGATATAGCAGGTAATCCTCTTTACTATGAGCCTATTTACGAAGAAAGATTAGTAAGATATGAAGAAACTACAGAAGTAACAGATAAACCTTCTTATGATTATATAGTTGTAGGTACTGACGAAAATGGAGAACCAATCTATGAACAAGTACAAAGAGTTAATGAGAATGGAGAACCTTTATATCTAAAACCTATATATGAAAAATATATTATTGATTATGTAGAATCTACTAAAAAATTTGATGAAGATGGTACTCCTTTACAGCCTGTTTTAGTTCAAAAGCAAAAATTATCAGTTAATGGAAATCCTTTATACTGGAAAGACATTATTGAAGTAGAAGAGCAAGTAATAGAAGATGGTTACGAAGAAGTACCTTATGAAAGAGAAGTTTTAGAGTGGGAAACTAAAGAAGAAACTATAACTTATACAGTACCAAAAGAAGAAATAGACCCAGAAACAGGAGAAACTATTACTGTATATGAAGAAGTACAAGAAACTAAAACAGTACAAGTGCCTAAGAAGTATGGTGAACCTTATGAGCCTGTTATGATAGATAATTTAGTTACTAAAACTGTAACATTAAAGGAAAGACCTAAAGAATTTACTTTAGAGGAAGTTTTAATTGAAAAGTATAAAGGGTTGTTAGAAAAAGAGTTATTAGCAGATTATATTTTAGCTGATTGCTTCCTAAATGAGCAGGATTTAGATTTAACTGACCCAAACCATAGTGCTAATACAGGTCTTGCTTTAGTACAACTTTTACCTTATGGACAATGTAAGACTAAGTCAATAACTTTAGAAGTTCCTGCTAAAGAGTTTTATTTAATAGAATTTGACGCTGATGAAGGAGTTGAAATTTATTTAGCAGGAAAGAAATTTACTGATAATAAAGTAATTTTAACTGATAATATATCTACTTGTACTATTAAATTTGTAAATACAACTGATAAGCCTAAAATGATTAGAAGTTATGCAATAGGTTACTAATAAGGAGGGATAATATATGCCTATAAAAATAAATAGAGGTACTGACGTAAAAGTTCCACCTAAAGAAGTTCTTTTAGAAAATGTAAAAAGTCAAGTAAATGAAGCTCATTTAATGGCTAGTATGGAGTATATGTTTGATTTAATGTTAGATATGATGTTTAAAGTTATAGATACTATGGTAGCTAATGGTGAAATTACTTTAACTCCAGAAGAACAAGCTACTTATGACTCATTAAAACAGGCACAAAGTAATATTCATACCTTTGATTTACAAAATAGTCAATTCCCTAATGGGCGTTCAGTTGTAGATTATATGTACTATTTTAAAGATATAATAAAGAAAAGAAGAGAGGAATACTTTAAGATAAAACAAAAATTTAATATAGAGTAAAGAAGGTGTTTTAAAATGAATTTAAAAGTTGGTGATATAGTTTTTATAAAACCTAAAGGATTTATTTCAACTCTTATAGCAAAATTAACTAAATCAGAATATAGTCATGTTGCAATTATATATTCTACTAATAATCCACCTTCTATACTTGACGCAACTTGGGAAGGTACTAAAATAAGACCTTTAAGTTATTATGATGATAGAGGTTACGATATTTATAGACTAAAAGAAGAACTAAATAATTTTGATGAATTTTTGATAAGAAATTGGATTTTAAATAATATTGATGTGAAATATGACTATATACAATTAGTAAGCTTTTTAAATAGGATAATATTTCATGTTAATAAAATATTCAATAATCCAGATAAATTTGTTTGTAGTGAAATGGTCGACAGATTATATAAACATTTAGGTATTGATTTAGTTCCTCAATACAAAGATGGTAATGTTACCCCAGAGGACTTAAAAAATTCACCTTTATTAATTAAAATATAATATTTTAATTATATTTATTTTATAAATGGAGGTATTTGCGTATGGGATTTCAACGATATATGGGGCAAATTTTAGGTACTGATGAATTAAATAATCCAAAAAGAATTAAAGTTGACACTAATGGATATTTGAAAACAACAGGAGATTATATTGATAGTATTTCTGATTCTATTAGTACTATAGAAGTAGAACATACTGAAATTCATAAAGGTAATAGTTTTTCTTTACTATATAAATCCATTATAGTAGCCGAAGTTTCTGTATATATTCAAATAAAAACTGGTTCTAAATCTGTGCATTTAAAGCCTACAAATTTCTCTACTGATGGTGATAAATTCACAATAGAGTTTTTTGAAAATCCCACTTTAACAGATGGCACGACCCCAATTACAATAATAAATAGAAATAGAACGAGTAGTAATACACCACTAACAGTATTTTATTCAGACCCA
>JACDNZ010000011.1 GCA_017656345.1 Thermosipho sp. (in: thermotogales)
TTTCTCCAAGATTGTAAAGAGAAATTTGAGAAAGTAGTGGGTCATCACCTGAAACATAGAAAAAATTATATTTTTTTGCATTGATTAGCAAATATGTTGTTTTTCCAACACCTCTTGGACCATATAGCAATATTCCTCTTTCGTTTTCTGTTTTTACTAGTTTTTCAAAATATAATCTTTTTCTGTCAGGAAGGGCACTTACCATCCTTTCTTTTCTTGACTCTAGTCTTTCAATTATTTCAATCATGTCCATTAATATCCCACCTTTCGTTTTATTTTAGAACAATTATACCATATATTAGTTTTAAAACAAAACGAATAATGAAAATAATCTCAAAAATAGTTTTGCATCAAAACGATTTTGAATGAAATTCGTTTCAAAGTAAAACGATAAATCAAACCTGATGATTTGTGGTTTTATCTTGTATGATAAAATTGGATTGTAAAAGTATGTAAAAAAGGAGTGAGTTTGTGAAACGTGTAGTTGCTGTAGTTGATAAAGGGACAAATTATGTTTTTCATATTCTTGCAGTATCCGGTGTAAATTTTTACAGTGATTATACTGAAAAATACTCAAAAACTTTAAAAGACGAGCATTTAGATTTTCTTAAACAACATAGGAAGCTTCTTAGTTTTCAAAATGGACAAGTATCTGAACTTGTAGACCCTATAATTTTCTTTCCAGCATACCTTAATCTTGATTCTCAAGAGGAAATTAAGGAGTATTTTAATCTATTATTAAATGCTTTAATTAAAGATGAAACACCTTTTATTAAAAAGTATCATGATTATATAAAGAAAAGAACGCTCTGGATTCCTGAAATTAATTCAGTGTGGTTTGAGAAAATAAAAGATAAAGTTTTCCTTATTGAAAAACTTGGAGAAATTTATGTAGAAAATTTTCAAACGTATGAAACAGAAGTATGGCTGAAAGAAAAAGAAAAGCTAGAAGAAGTGGCAAAAACTATAAATCAAAAACTTGAAAAGTTAAATCTTATAGAGCGCTGGGAAAAACTGGTAGGAATTGATTTTAAAGTACCTGAATATCAGATAGTTCTTGTTTCAGCAATAAAGAATGGTCCCAATGCTAACTCTTTAGGATATGATAGAAATGTTTTTTACTCGGGTAATGACTTTGAATGGACAATTGATTTTATAAGTCACGAAGTTGGAACTCACATTATGTTTGATAGTTCAAAAACATTTATGAAGGAGATGTTTTTAGATACAAACACTCCTATGGATGATAAAGCACAAAAATTCCAGCGCTTTTATAAAACTTACGAATGTCTTGCACAGTTTTATAACACCAAAATATTGGGAGAAGGACTTAGTTATAATCTTTTGAATTTTGAATCTGACAAATACTTAAGCTTTTATCATAAATTGTACGAATCAGGAACAAGGTCATACGATAAATTACTTAAAGCTGCTATTGAGGCTTTGAAATAAGATAATTTGTTTATGTTATTAAATAAAATGCTTTTATTTTCCTTGCTCAGATAATTTTTTAATCCTTTCTTCAGGTGAGGGATGACTATAGTACCATATCTTATATATAGGTAAAGGATTTAAGTTTGATAGATTTTCTTTTACAATTCTTTTTAAACCTGAAATCATATATTCAGGTGTTCCAAGTAGTTTTGCAGAATAATTATCTGCTTCATATTCAAACTTTCTTTGAAGATAGTTAAGAATTGGAGTAATGAAGTACAGTATTGATGTTATAAATAAAAAAGCATATATGAATAACGAATATGGTTTGCTTACATCAAATACATGTTGATTTTTAATAAAGTTGTACACAACATTTGTTAGGTAGAACATTGAGGTATAAAAGATGAAAGAAATAATCAGAAGTTTTGGAATATGCTTTTTTGTATTGTGTCCCAGTTCATGTCCAATTATTGCAAGGATTTCTTCTTCAGGATAATTTAGGATTGTATCATAAAGTACCAGTCTTCTTGATTTTCCAATACCGGTTAAGTATGCATTTTGCTTTTTTGTTCGTTTTGATGCATCCATAACGAATATTTTTGATACTTTGAAGTTAGCGTCTTTGAATAATTTGTTTATCTTTTTCTTTAACTGCTCATCTTCAAGTGGGGTAAATTTATTAAATAAAGGTGCAAAGAAAATTGGAAATATCCAGGTTAAAAATACCTGAAATAAAACAACCACTAAAGATACCTTCCACCACCAGTTTTGATCGATACTTAATACCCATACAAGTAGTGAAAGAAGGGGAGCAAATAATACAATGTAAAGTATTAAGTTTTTAATTGTATCGGAGATAAATGTTTTACCTGTCATTGTATTAAAACCGTATTTTTCTTCAATTACAAATGTAGAATATATTTTTAATGGAAGAGTAATAATAAAATTAATTAACCAGTATAATCCGAAGAATAAGAGTCCCTGTAGAATAATAGAATTTGTGAATCTTGAGACTAATTTTTCAAGATAAGGGAATCCCCAGATTATAAATATTAAGGTAGTGGTTAAAGTAATAATTGTTTTTACTATTTTTACTTGAGTGGTATCTTTTAAATATCTTTTTGATTTTTCAAAATCTTTTTGAGAAATTTTATCTTTTAAAACTTCTGGGATTTTAGAAGCTGGATTTGTTGAATATTGCATATTCCAGGTGTTTAAAACTAAATCCCATAAAGATTCTAAAATAACAACGATGAGAAATAAAATGTAGAACATTTTTTAATCCCTCCAATAGCTTATTTTAATTTTTTGATGCATTTTGCTACATCATTTTATCATATCACTTATGACTTATGTTTACAATATTTTTGATTTATAGACTGGTATATAAAGCTTTTTGAATATAATGATATAATGAAAAAAGAGTTGAAAGAGTTAAACAAAAGTATCAGAAAATTACTATAAAAATACTGGCAATAATTTATCTATTCATCTTTTTGAAATTAATTGATGGTTATATTTGGAAGGTGAAAGTTTGAGTGAATATAAACAATATTTAAAATTAACTTCAAAACAGGCAGGTTTAACTTTTGGAACAAGAGTAATAGGATACATTTTAGGCTTTTTCTTGCAGGCTATCTTTGCAAAGCTTCTTGGTTCAGATAAATATGGTTTGTATGCTTTGGGCTTTAGTTTAGCAAGCATGGGTGTAATGTTTACAAATTTTGGTATGACATCAAGTATGCAGAGATTTTTGGGTGAGTATTTTGCTAAAAAGGAAAAAGAAAAGATTAAATCTCTTATTTCTTCAGGATTTTTAATAGTTACAACTTTGAATATTTTAGTGTTTATTTTAATGTATGTTTTTAAGGAGTATATTTCTATAAATATTTTCAAAGAACCTAGGTTAACAGGTTACTTCATATATTTCGAGTATATATTATTAGTTTTATCGTATGTTAACTTACTGAATGGTATATATATAGGCTTTAAAATTCCTTCTGTTTTTACCTTTAACAAGGAAATAATTGAAAGAATGTTAAGAATTATTATTTTCCTATCATTATATGTACTTGGCATTAAATTTTTTGGAGCAGTATTTTCGACGCTAATATCGAGTTTGCTTTTGCTGGTAATATTAATAGTATATTTGGTAAAAAAATATGGGCAATATTTTAAATTCAAAATTCCTGAGAGAAAATTAACAAAGAAGGTATTAAGTTTTTCAACTAACATGTTTTTCGTTAGATTTTCGTATTTTTTAATGTCCCAAATAAATATTTTAATTGTAGGGAGTTATTTGGAATCATCTAAGGTGGGAATATATAGTATAAGCAATACGATTGCCGCGTTATCGGTTTTCTTTTTAACAAGTTTTAATTCGATATTTGGTACAGTAATATCAGAGTTGTATCACAGTAAGAAATATGAGGTTTTAGATAAATTGTATTCCACAATTGTTAGAATTATCATAGTTTTAACCACTCCACTTACAATATGGATGGTGTTTTATTCGAAAGAAATTTTAATGTTTTTTGGAAAAGATTATGCAGAAGGTATGTGGGTGTTGATATTTTTAGCATTGGGGCAATATGTAAATGCATTTGTTGGTTCAAATGGCTTAATGCTAGCAATGACTAAACATCAAAGGATAGAGTTGTATAATGGTATAGCAATTGCTACTTTGAATGTTGTTTTAAATATATTATTAATCCCAAAATATGGAATAGTAGGGTCGGCAATTGCTGGAACAATTGCAATAACAAGTATTAATATTCTAAAAAGTGTAGAAGTGTATTTTTTACTTGGTTATTTTCCATACAGAAAACTTACAAAACCGCTTTCTTCGGCATTACTTGTTGTTTTAATACTGTTTCTGTTTAAAACCTTCTATATAAACTTCAATATACTTTTTGTAGCATCAATGCTTGGGGTAATATACTTGGCGTATTTAGGAATAATTACATTATCTGGTTGGGAAGAAGATGACAAAGATTTAATAAGAGCTTTGGTAAGAAGAATAAAAAGAAAATAGGAGCCTGAGGCTCCTATTTTTTATATAATCCATAGTATTCTAAAATGAACTTGTGTACATCTGTAATTTCATTTGGAACATTTTTTAACGTACTTAATATCATGCCATATTGTGAATGATTAGCATCATCTGGTCCTGTATCGTTTTCGTGAAGCCAAATAGTTTTGTTGCCAACTGTACCCATTGAACGCCAATCAAGGTTTCCAAAGTATACAATTAAATCGGGAGATATATTTTTGGTAGTTTCATAGATTTCTTCAGGTTTAAAACATACAGTTCCAATGTTGTTACCATATTCATCTGTAATTTCGGATAACTCCTTTATAAGCTGGTTTCTGAAGTTTTCATATTCTTCTTTCGGAATTATACCGTTAGGTTCTCTACCCTTTACATTGAAGAAAATTCTTCCGTAATATCCACCCATACCCCAAACTTTTGTTTTTTCCCAATCAATTTTTCCTTCAGCGATTAATTTACCAATACGAGTAGGTTTTTCAGGTTTTTCTTTTAGAACAAGGTAGCCTTTTTGAATTAACCAATCGTTAATTGCAATACCACCTTCCATTTTTTTAATTCCATGGTCTGAAGCTATAAGTATATCTACGTTATCAGGAAGGATGTTTAACAATTCTCCGATTTTTGTATCAATAAATTTGTAATAGTCTTTAATAGCACTTACAAACTTACTGTTTGGATCGTGTTTAAAATGAGTCTTATCGTGGTATGCCCAAAATGCATGATGTATTCTATCTATGCCCATAACAACCATCATAAAGAAATCCCATTCTTTTTCAACAACTAGATGTTTTGCTACTTCAAATCTTTTTTCTTCCATTGAGTATAGCTCTTTTAAAAGTCTTTCTTTATCATTACTTCTAAAGTTATCAACATCGAACATGTAATCTCCAACCCAGGATTCAATTTCTTTTTTTAATTCTTTTGGATATGTATACTCAGATTTTGTGCTTGGTGTCAAAAAACTTGTAACTAAGTATCCATTAATTGGTTTTGGAGGATAGGTTAGAGGAACACCTAATACAATTGATTTAAGGTTATTTTCACCTAATATTTCCCATACAGTTTTTTCCTTTATCATTTTTGAATTTGCAAAAGTAACAGAATCGTATGAATAATCTTTCCTGTTTCTAAAACCATATATTCCTAATGTTCCAGGATCTTTTCCTGTCATCATTGACATCCATGCAGGTACAGTAATAGGTGGTATGGTCGATTTTAAAGAACCATAACTACCCTTGAGAGCTATTTTTCTAATGTTTGGGAGTTCATCGAAAAACTCTTCAAATGTGAGTTTTGGATCAGCACAATCGAGGCCAATAACTACCATTTTTTTTGCCATATTTACATCTCCTTAATCTAAATAACCTAAATCTCTTAGTCTTTTTTTGATTATTTCTTCTTCTTCCTCACTAAAAACCTGCTCTTCACCTTCGTTTTTATCTTCTAATACTTCTTTCAAAACAAATTCAACATATTCATCAACTGTTTCAAATCCGTATTCTTCCAGGACTTTTTCAATTTTTTCATATAATTCATCTGAAATTTTAATTTCTTTTGCCATATATACCCCTCCTTTACCAAGGTTTAAATATTATTCCTTTTTCTTGTAGTTCTGACTTAATAATATTCATTGCAGCTTCTGTGTTTTCAAAATCGTAAATGTGTAAATCAGGTTTTATATCTGTGGTTATTTCTTCTCCAATCCATATTACTTCAATTAAGTCAGGATCGATGACAGTCTTTATTATATCTAAATCATTATTATTCAATTCAATTGCTGTGACGATTAATATCATACCGGAATCTAAAAGAATATGGGCAACTTCAGCCATTCTTCTGACATGTTCTTCTCTGTTTACAATTTTTGGGTCTTCTTGATTGTGTATATCTGCATCAATTCCATGTATTACATTACCAATTCCAAGATAGTAAACAAATTTACCATCGTTAAATAATCTTCTTTCAAGTGATCTTGCAATGTCTTTTCTTCCTTCTCCTTCCTTGCCAGTTATTAAAAGTAATATGGATTTCTGGGAATATTTTTCTGCACGTTCCTCCCTGCTTATACCACTTTTAATCCATTTATAGTTTCTCAAAAATACCTTTTCTCTTAAACCAGATTGTTCGTCAGGAATATTTTCTACAATTATACCTCCGCCAGAGATTTCATAGTTATCAACAATTACAAATCTCGAAGTTTGTTGAATTTCATGTGAGAGATCAAATGCAATTGGTTTTTCCGTTTTTATTATCACTTCTGCTACATCGTGCCTATCTATTCTATTCTTTTCCATTCTATTTAATGTTGAGGCATCTAAAACCATGTTAATTTTGTCTATTTTACATCTGACCCTTGCAGTACCAAGTTTTAACCAGTATTCTTTTCCTTTAACCATAGCATCTCTACCAAGCCAGAATAAATTAGCTTTGAATTTTTTTGAAGTGTAAGGTTTTTTCTCACCATTTTTTGTTGCTATTTCTCCTCTGGTGACATATATTTGTTCTTCTAAAGTAAAGCCACAATGTTGTCCAGCTGTTTTTTCAGTTTGGGGTGGTTTGTTGAATTCTTCAATGGTTTTGACCTTTGTTTTTTTACCAGAAGGATAAAAGATAATTTCATCCCCTACTTTAATTTTCCCGGTTTCAATTGTACCTGCAACTATTCTTCTATTATCTCCACTCTTAGTAAATTTATAAACTCCTTGTACAGGCATTCTAAATGGTTTGTCTTCTGGAATCTTTTCAGGTTCAAATAAGTCTAAAATTTCTAATACTGTTGGCCCATTATACCAGGGCATATTTTTTGATGGGAAAGCAATATTATCTCCTTGAAAACCTGATACAGGTAGAAATGCTTTTGGTGTGACTTGTATATTTTTCAAAAATTCAGAATACTCTTCAACTATTTTTTCGTATTTTTCCCTGTCGTATCCTATTAAATCCATTTTATTTACAAGTACGGCAATTTGTTTAATACCAAGCATTGATACTAAATACCCATGTCTTTTTGAATTTTCTTTTACACCTTCAGATGCATCAATAACAAGTAGTGCAGCTTCTGCGTGAGATGCACCTGTAACCATATTTTTTAAAAATTCAATATGCCCTGGTGCATCTATAATTATGTAGTTTCTCTTTTTTGTTTTGAAAAAAACTCTTGCAGCATCTATTGTAATACCTTGTGCTTGTTCATCTTTTAAGGCGTCAATTAAGAACGCATATTCAAATGGTTTTGAATTTCGCCTACAATTTTCTTTTACTTGTTCAAGCTTTCCTTCTGGTAAAGAATCTGTATCTGCAAGTAACCTTCCAATAATTGTACTTTTTCCATGATCAACATGTCCTACAAAAACTAGACTCATATCTTGTTTTTCCATTTTAATCCCCCTTTTTTATCACATATATCCTTCTTTTCTTAATTCTTCAAGTCCACCGCCATCTTCTTTGTCCTGCGCTCTTCCAGAACGTTCTGCAATATTTTTTAATTTTCCACTTTCAAGTTCGAAAATTATATCATCCAAAGTTTTTGCATCAGAATCGATTGGGAATGTACAGGGATAACAACCTAGTGATCTGAATCTTTTACCATTCCCTCTATCAAAATACATAGGAATTACAGGAATATTTTCGCGCTTGATATATTTCCAGATATCCAGTTCAGTCCAATCGAGTAGTGGGTGGATTCTAACATGTGTACCAGGTGCAAAGTCAGTTTTATAGTGATTCCAGAATTCTGGTGGTTGATCTGCTATATTCCAAAGATTTTCTTGATCACGTGGTGAAAAATATCTTTCTTTTGATCTTGATCCCTCTTCATCTGCCCTTACTCCGACAATAACCCCTGTAAAAGGTTCTCTGTTGGGATCTGGTTCATATTTTCCCGTTGCATGATTTAATCTATATCTTGTCCAGGTGCCATCTAATGTATGTTTCAAGGCTTCTGTTTTTAATCTTCTACAACATTCGAGTCTTGTAGCATTACCATCAGGAAATGTATGTTTTAATCTTAGAGCTTCGGTATTTTGGCCATAAATCATATCGAGATTCCATTCCATAGCAAGTTTGTCCCTATATTTAATCATTTCGGGGTATTTATAACCAGTATCAATATGAACAAGTGGAAAAGGAACATGTCCAAAGAAAGCTTTCCTCGCAAGCCAGAGAAGGACAGTACTATCTTTTCCAATTGACCAAAGCATGCAAAGATTTTTAAAGTTTGCGTAGGCTTCTCTCAAAATGTGAACACTTATTGCTTCAAGTCTGTCTAGTCTGTCCATTTTTCCCCTCCTAACTTATTATAGTTACTTTTACTTTATATCTTTTCGATATTTCTTCAAGTATATGCTTTACAATATTCCAGTATGGATTGTAACCTTTGGATAGTGGAACAATGATTTCTTTTATTCTTTCAGTTGCAATCTTTTCTTCGAGTATTTTTTTAATATTTCCATCAGCTTCTTTTAATACAATATTTGGTTTTATGCTCTTTGCAAATTTTATCCATATTTCTCTTAATTGTTTTAAATTATTTATCAATACATTTTTAAGAGTATCAACTGTTGATGAACCAAGCCAACCATTGCTTATTAAAATTTCTGCTGCAAGTGAGATGATATTTTCATCTATAACCAGATAAAATGTTGGATTATCATATTTTTTTATAATTTTTTTCAACAATTTTTTGTCTTTTTTCATGTCTAATATTAAAACAATTGTGTTTTCATTTTCCACTTTGAACACTCCTTAATATAATAATGGCCAATAAAATAAATAAATTAGGATTGTTAAAGCTATGGCTGATAGATTTAGTATTATACCAAATTTAAAAGTGTCACTTGTAGAAATATAGTTTGTTGATGACATTATTGCTATAGCTGGTGTACTCATGGGCATTGTAAAAGCATTTCCTGCTGACAATACTACACTTAAAACCAATAATTCAGGTTTTATGTTAGCAATGATTCCAGTAGATAATACTACAGGCAAAATTAATGCTACGACGGCTGTATTGCTCATGAATTCTGTAAGAAGTGTTGAAATAAATATTATTATGATTACAAAAAGTATAGAGTTTGATATATTTAATTTGCTCATAAGCCAATTTGTGACACCAGTGTCTGCTAAAGCACTTCCGAGAACGATAGCTCCCCCGTACATTAATATTACACCCCAATTAACATCTTTTTCAACTTCATTCCAGGATATTAAGTTGAAGATAAATAAGATAATTACTGACGCAATTGCAATATTTGCAATTCCTAAACTTGTTCCAAAAAAGATCCAGGCAAATATGGTAATGATTACAATTAAAGATATGTATTTCTCTCTTTTGGTGAATTTACCTAATTCCTCATTTTTAATCTTTAGTATTTCAAGTCCTTTTGATATATCAATTGTTTTTGGAGTAAGTTTTATAAGTATAATTGTAGAGATTAAAATAAGCCCAACAACTACTGGAAAAGATGATAAAATCCATTTGGAAAAAGATATTTCTTTTCCTGTAAAATTTTTCAACATTTCAATTCCTAAAGGTGCTCTAGCACCACCAAGAAAGCTTGTATTTGAACCAATAATAGCACCCCACATAGGTGCAAGTGCTAAAAATTTTAAATAGGTTTCTGAACCTTCCTGTTCGTACAGTGATGAACCAATTTCTAAAACGATAGGCATCAATATTGCTGCAACGGCATGACCTGAAGTAAAGACTGAAAAAAAGGCTGCTAAATATAACAAACTTAATATAAGTGATAGAGGTGTTTTACCGAAATATCTTAGAAATCTAAGTGCAATCCTTCTGCTCAACCCACTTCTATTCATTGCTGATGCAATTATCAATGAACCAAGTATAAAAAACACGGCGGTATTACCAAATTTCGAGTATATAGATGATGTGCTCATGATTCCGAGTAATGGAAAGGCTATTATACCCAGTAAACTTGTAATCATTAAGGGAACAAATTTTGTAGCCCACCAAAGTAGTGAAACAAGAAATATCGAGAGAGCTTTGTATGCTTCTCTACTTAAACCTTCAGGTGGTTGAGTTATAAATGGTAGAAGGAACAAAAGTATAGATACTAAAAAGATGATTTTTCTTTTCAAAATATCACCTTATTAATTTCTTATCTTTCAAGTAATTTATAACTTTATCTACTGATTCTTTTATTGTTTCTTTTTCAGTATTTAAAATTAGCTCAGGGTTTTCGGGTTCTTCATAAGGTGAAGAAATACCGGTAAAATCTTTGATCAAACCTTCCCTTGCTTTTTTGTATAAACCTTTTACATCTCTTTTTTCGCAAGCTTCCAGTGAGCATTTAACATATATTTCAATAAATCTTCCTTCAGGGATTAATTTTCTTGCATTATTTCTATCTTCTCTAAAAGGGGATATAAAAGTAACCAAGGTAATTATGCCAGCATCTTGAAATAATTTGGCAACTTCAGATATTCTTCTTATATTTTCTTTTCTATCCTCCTTTGAGAACCCTAAGTCGCTATTCAAACCGTGTCTTATATTGTCACCATCAAGAAGATACGTTGCATATCCCATTGAATTTAGAACATATTCAACTTCATTTGCAATTGTGGATTTCCCGGAACCTGAAAGGCCGGTAAACCACAAAACCAGGCCTTTTTGGTTTAGAACTTTTTCTCTATCTTCCCTTTTTATTTTTGTATGTTGCCATTTTACATTTGGAGATTTTTGTTGCACTTTATTCCCCCCATTAATCTAAATAACCTAAATTTCTTAGTCTTTTCCTTATTAATTCTAATTCTTCTTCTGTAAGTTCTTCGATTTCATTTTCATTTATTTGACTGGGTTCGCTTGCTGATACCAAGTCTCTTAATACATAAACTACAAAATCGGTTACACTACTATAACCTGTTCCTTCGATTAGTTTTTTTAATTTTTCATATAAAGGTCTTGGTATTTTTATTGTTACTTTGTCAGACATGATTAACCCCCTTACATATAAAATCGTAAATTTCTGAAAAGGGTATATCCAATCCAAGAAGAATATCTGGTTTATTCTTGCCGTGGAAATCAGAACCTGCGGTTTTTATAAGTTCAAATTTTTTTGCAAGATAATTATACTCATTAACCATTTTTTCAGTATGCTGGGAATAATACACTTCTATTCCATCAAGTCCATATGACTTCAGTTTTTTAACCAAATTTTCAAGTTCGACTCCTGAAAGTTTTGTTTGATATGGATGAGCCATAACAGCAATTCCACCAGCTTCATGAATTAATTCGATTGCCTTTTTTGGGTCAAGTCTTTTTTTATCCATGTATAAAGGAGCCCCTTTTTTTAAATATTTGTCGAATGCTTCTTGGTACGTATTTACATATCCTTTTTTGACCATCAGACTTGCAAAATGAGGTCTCCCTATTAGTTCTCCCTTTGCCTCTACAAGTAGTTCTTCAAGTGTGATATGAAAACCAAATTCTTCGAATTTTTCAAGCATTTTTTTATTTCTTTCTTTTCTATATTCCTGCAGTTCTTTCAAAGTTTTATTTAATGTTTTATTGTTTATATCGATACCATAACCTAAAATATGTAGTGTACTCGGGAATTCTGCGCTAATTTCAACCCCGGGAATAAGTACGACTTCAATAGGAATTTCAGAAAGTTCTTTAATTCCATCCAAAGTGTCATGATCAGTAATGGAGATAATGTCAATATTTTGCTCTAAAGATAGATTAATAATTTCTTTAGGAGTATAGGTGCCATCCGAACCAGTTGAGTGTACATGGAGGTCTATTTTCAAGATTTTCACCCTTTCTACACTCCAATTGGAGCCTAATAATATTATATCAGAGTTAATAAAATTATCAAATTATTTTTCTTCATTTCATTTTTGTGATTATTGAATAATTATCATTGGTTACTTTTTTAGTAAATTTTGCTTTAATTAATCCGGTATTTTTAAAAATAAAATTTTGATAGTATAATAAAATTTGAATGTAATTAATATGTAATAGTTGGGAGGAAAGACGTTGAATATACTAATTATAACTATTGATACTTTAAGATACGATTATGTTGGTTATTCAAGAAATTACAGAGATAGCTTTACACCAGTTTTGGATGAAGTTTCCCGGGAAGGATTAACATATAAATTTGCTTTTAGTTCTGGGACAAGTACTCCTTTTTCATTCCCTGGTATATTATCTTCTGTTTATTCTATGCAATCAAAAAAATTAGGTGTTAAAGGTTCACCACTTACTTTTGCTGAATATTTAAAAGAAAAAGATTATTTTACTTTAGGTTTTAATGGGGGTAATATTTATGTTTCTAATTTGTATGACTATGACCGTGGGCTGGATTATCTATTCAAAAGCTTTTCAAGAAGTGAGTCCTCTGGTAAGAAAAAAAAGTTGAAAAAAATTTTAAAGAATTTGCATTTATATAATTTGGTGATTAAATTGTTTAATTATAAAACCAAAATAGACAATTTGAAGAAAGTGTTATTGAATAAACCTGTAATTTACAGAGCTCAGGATCAAATTAGAGATTTCTTAGATATAGTAAAAGAAAATAGACATAAGAAATTTTTTGCATTTATCAATTTCATGGAAGTTCACGGCCCTTATTTGGGATTGTGGAAAGAATCATTAAAAGAACGGTTTTTAATTGATAAACTGACCAGAGAAAGAATGTTGCAAGATAAGTTTGAATTGTTGGAGTTAAATAAATATTTGTATATTCGTGGTTTGCAATTAGTAGATCAACAAATAGGTTATCTTCTAAATTCTTTAGATACAATGGGAATTTTAGAAGATACTTTGGTAGTTATTACTTCAGATCACGGTGAGGAATTTTTAGAACATGGAAATTATGACCATCTTCCTAAACCATATGATGAATTGATAAGAGTTCCTCTGATAATAATGGTAAAAAACGAAAGATTTAGTTTAGAGGAAAAAAATTTAGAATCTGAAAAGTTAGTTTCACTAGTTGATTTGGTACCTTCAATATCGAGATATTTGTTTAGAAAAATACCAAAAGAATTTGTAGGAAAAGATACCATATTAGGTGGAAAAGAATATAGAAAATATGTATATAGTGAAGGGTACAGGATTAAAAATGGAATAAGGCATGATGCTACGAAAAAAGGAACACATAATTGGTGTATAAGAACGAAAAAGGTAAAATATATGGAATTAGATGGAAAAAAATATCTATTTAATTTAGAAAATGATTCAGGAGAACAAGAACCTGTAATAATTAATAACAAAGAAGAATTGAGTTCAGAAATGAGAGACTATATAAAAGCATTTAATAGAGAAATATTACAGTACAAAGTAAAAACTAGAACTTAATTAAATTAAAAGTGTTTTCGGATTCAGAATTGTTGTAATGTTTATATTAAAGTGATTGCAAATTGAAAGCATTACTTTGGAGAATTAAAAATTTTAAAAGATTGGTTATATAGGTAATGTTAGAATTGGTTTTATATATATTTTTAAGAGGTGAAAAGGTGAAAGTATTAGTATTAACAAATTTGTTTCCAGTGGCTTCAAATAGAAATTCGGGTATTTTTATTACTAACAGATTGAAAGAATATGTTAATTTTGATGTCTTTTACGATGCAGTTTCTCTAACATACAAGGATGGTTTTTCGATTCGAATTGTAAAGAAAATATTAAACAGAGAATTTAATGAGCCATTAGAAGAAATAAATGGTGTTAATTATATAACTTTTGAATGGAATATTGTAAAAAAATTATTTTATAATTTAGGGGCAATAAATTTGTCAAAAGCTATATATCGGGATATTAAAAAGAAACTCAATATAGAACAATATGATATAATCCATGCCCATGGGATGTATGGTGATATTCCTGGTGGAGTAGTAGCTAAATTTATTGCAAAAGAATTTAAAAAGCCTTATATAGTTACCATGCATGGAAGTGATATTAATTACAATATGGAAAAGAATGCGGAAATATATTTAGATGTATTAGAAAATGCTTCGAAATGTATTTTTGTTTCAAATGCACTTCTTGATAAAGCCAAATCATATGGTTATTCTGGCGAAAATGCTGTAGTAATTCCAAATGGGTATGATCCAGAAGTTTTTTATCGAATGGATAAGAGAAAAGTTAGAAAAGAGTTAGGGATATATAAAGAAGGATATAATTATGTTGGTTTTGTAGGAAATCTGATTCCTATAAAAAGAGCAGATACATTTGATGAAATATTTAGAGATATTTTCAAACAATTATCAAACACAAAATTTATAATAGTTGGCGATGGTTTTTTGAGAGAAGAAATTGAAAAGAAAACAAAGGATTTGGATATAATCTTTACTGGTAGATTATCTCAGAAAGAAGTGGCAAAATGGATGAATGCAATGGATGTAATGGTATTACCAAGTAGAGATGAAGGATTTGGAGCAGTGGTAATTGAAGCACAAGCTTGTGGGACTTGTGTTGTGGGGAGTAGTAATGGGGGAATACCTGAAGCAATTGGGTTTGAAGAATATATTATCGAAGAGGGAGATAATTTTGAAAAAAGATTTGCAACAAAGATAGTTGAAATATTAAGAGAGGGTTATGATCCAAAAAAATTAATTGAAAGATCAAAAAAGTTTACATGGAAAAGAATTGTGGAAAAAGAAGTAGAAGTATATAAAAAAGCAATTTTTAAGAATGTCAATATTAAGCAATAATATATAACTCTTCATAGGAAAATGTAGAAATAGTAAAATATACAATAGTTTTTGAAGTTTGGCTTTTGAAAAAAGCATATTTATTCTCAACAATTTAAGTGGAGTATATATATTGGGAGAAATTGAGATTAAATTTAAAAAAGTGGATAAAATAATATAGGAATTAATTTTGTTAAAATCTCCTATTAGTGCTCATTTTTGATGGGAAAGGTGCTGTGTAAAGAGTTCTTTTCAATGAGAATAATGATTTCCAAAAATTATATAATGTTATATATGATTTAAGCAAGGTAGGTTATGATAACATAGTGGAGATATTAGTTACCTTGAGGTGAGTTAAAAAAGTGGGAGGGATAAAAATTGAAGGTATTTATATTAGGTTATACGCATTCTAAAAATGATAAAAGAGTTTTTAGAACTGTTGAGACATTATCAAAAAGGCATAAAATAATATACCAATATTGGACTGATAAAGATGAGAGATCATATACTGAAAACAATGTTACTTACATTCCAATCAAATATACGAAGAATCTCCAAACTAATTATTTAGTAAAATTAAAAAATAGAAAAGATTTGGATGAAAAGATTTTAAAAATGGTTGAAGTTTTTGATTATGATGCTATATACTTTCATCATTTTTTACCCACGAAGCCATTGAAGCCTTTTAAAATAGCGAAGAAAAGAGGAAAAATGATAATTTATGATATCCATGAATATCACCCAGAAAACTTTTTAAATTTCTTTAAAGGTATAGCAAAGGTGTTAAAAGAAAAAATAATGTGGAATATTTTTAAAAAGCAGTTAGAATTATCTGATAAACTTATATTTGTGTCAAAAGAAATACAAGAAGAAATTTTTAAAATAACTGGGATAGATAAGGCTTATATGGTTATTCCAAATTATGCCAGTATTTCGATTAGTTCTAAAAATAAGAAAAAAGAAATCTCATTTGTTGGAAAAACAGACAGAAATTTTGAAAGTGAAAAGGAAATATTAAAAGAACTAATTAATTTAGGGTTTAGTTTCAAAATTATAGGTATGGATTCAAAGGTCTTTAAAGGAGTACCACATGAATATACTTCTTTTCTACCATATAAAGACATGATGAAAGAACTTTCGAAATCTGCTTTTTCTTTAATTTCATATTTGCCATTTGGTACTGATATAAAAAATTATGTTTATTCGCTCCCTCATAAATTTTTTGATTCGATTGCCGCAGGAACACCAGTTATAGTAAAGAATTCATTTATTTCTATGGCAAAAGAAGTTAAAAAATATGGAATTGGTGTTGTAATTAATCCTTCAAATGTTGAAGAATCAGTAAAAAAGATTCTTGACGCGTATGAAAATTATAATGTTATTCAAGAAAATATCAAAAAATATAAACATTTATTTATCTGGAATGAAGAAAAAGAAAAAGAATTTGTTGATTTTGTGGTTCAATAAAACTTTAAGTGTTCTTTGCAATTATTTAAAATGTTCATCCGATGGTAAATATTTTTCAATTCTTTTTTATATTCTCTAGTTTTTATTATTTTGAAAATAACATTATCTTTTGCAAAATTACGATTTTTTAATTCATACCAATTGTTTTGTAAGGGATGAGAATAAATTCCAGCAGCTATTGTTACCTTATAATTTTTTACAAATCACTTTGCTAGTTCAAAATGTCCTGATTCAGCTTCACTTAATTTAGAGACTTTTGCATAATGATTTAATATTAAAATATTCACTTTTCACCACATTTAATGAGAATTTCAACAATTTGTTTTCCAGCGTTACCATGCCCATATAGGCCTTCTGGATAACTTTCATTACATCCTTTAAAAGTTTGTTCGTATAGATTATTTTCATCTGCCAGAACATTCCATTTTGCTTTTATCAATTCTCTCCATCCTGTATCTGGCATTAACACTATTGCCTGTTTTTTTGCAAAATAGGCTTCTTTTTGTAATCCACCACTATCTGTTATTACTTTCCAGGATTTTTTAACTAGTCCCATTAAATTTAGATAATCTATTGGTTCTATAACGACTAAATCTTCCAGATATTTTTCAATGTTAAATTCAGTTATTCTTTTTCTTGTTCTTGGATGTATAGGAAAAACAATTGTTTTTTCTTTTGCAATTTTATTTAAATTTTCAAGTATTCTTTTTAATTTCTCTTTATTATCAACATTAAAATCTCTATGAAGAGTTAAAAGAATAAATTCATTCTCTTTTAAATTTAGTTTTTTAAATATATCAAATTTAAAGGACTTTTCCATTAAAAGAAATAAATCATACATTACATCTCCAACAAAATATACTCCATCAGTTATTCCTTCTTTTTTTAAGTTGTCAACTGCAAGCATAGAAGGACAAAACAAATATTTTGAAATTCTATCAGTTAGAACTCTATTTATTTCCTCTGGCATATCTTTTGGCTCTTGTCTTATACCAGCTTCTATATGTGCTACAGGTATTTTTAATTTTGCACCAACTATTGCACCTGCAAGCGTTGTATTTGTATCACCATATACTAAAATCAGATCAGGTTTTTCTTTTAAAACAACTCTTTCAAATTCAATCATTATTTTCCCTGTCATTTCTCCATGTGTTCCAGAACCAACGTTTAAAAAATAATCAGGGTTTCTAATACCTAGTTCTTCAAAAAATATATCGGACATATTAAAATCATAATGTTGACCTGAATGAACGAGTACTTCTTTTATATTTTCTTTTTCCCTTAATTCTTTATTAATTACTGCTTCTTTTATAAATTGTGGCCTTGCTCCTACTAAGGATATTATTTTCATACCTTACTCCTTTCTGAGTTTTGTCTTAACAAGTTAATTTATATGATAAATGCTAAAAAAATTATATCACATACTAATTAAGATATAAATAAAGAAACAGTACTTACTTCACATGTTTAAAAAAAACAGACTTTTGAAATTCTTCAGTAAAATACTTTGTCTAATTTTGGAATAATTTACCGCAGCTGTCACAAAATGTAGACACTTGTCACATAAGTCACAAATGTCAAAAATAATATTCCAAATTTTGTATTTGAGCTTGTTTTACAAATTAGATAATGATGATATACTTTAACTAGTACGAAATAATTCTTTATTCATAAGAAAATTCGAAATTTCTTTTTTTGAAATAAGGATTTGAAATTAAAAGTAGATGTTTCTGTTAAGTCTTTAGCAAAATAACATTAACAGAAATTTTTCATTTTAAATTTTTAAAAATGGTAAAATACTATGGGTTATCATACGCCTGGAACGTGTCTCAAACGCCAGAAAGGCTACATGTTCCAGCGGGTGTTTATTTCAAAAATCTTGAGGAGGTGAAGTTTGTGTACGCTATTGTAGAAAGCGGTGGAAAACAGTTTCGCGTTGAGCCTGGAAAAGTTTTCTTCACAGAAAGACTAGTTGGAAAAGCAGAAGGAGAAGCAGTAACATTTGATAAAGTTATTATGGTCAAAACAGATGATGGAAAAACACTGATTGGAAAACCTTATCTTGATAACGTTGAAATTACCGGAACAATTGTTGAACATGGTAGAGCAAGGAAGATTATTGTAGGTAAATTCAGACCAAGAAAGAACTATAGAAGAATCAAAGGCCATAGACAATGGTACACCGCAGTAAAAATTGAGAAAATTGAGGTAAAATGATTAAGTGCACCTTTTTCAAACATGGGTTTTTTGAAAAGTTTACAATAACGGGTCATTCGTTATTTGATAAAAAAGGGAAAGATATTATTTGTGCAGCAGTAAGTACTGTTTCGCAGCATACAGCCCGATTTTTAGCAAAAAAAGGTGCAAAGGTAAAAATAAAAGAGGGGTATTTGAAGGTTGATAATATAAGAAACGATGAGAATTCACAGTTATTTGTTGAAGAACTTTTGGAGACTTTAAGAGATTTAGAAGAGCAATATAGTAAATTCATAAAAGTGGAGGTGAAGAATGATGAGAATTGACATACAGCTTTTTGCAAAGAGCAGTACAGCCAAAAATGGTCGTGACAGTAATCCAAAATACCTTGGAATTAAAAGAAGCGATGGTCAAAAAGTTGTAGCAGGAAACATCATTGTAAGACAAAGAGGAACAAAATTCTGGCCTGGTAAAAATGTAGGAATGGGTAGGGATTTTACTCTTTTTGCACTAAAAGATGGGATTGTGAGATTTGAGGTTAAAAACAACAGAAAATATGTTAATGTTTACGAAGATGAGTAATAGGTGAGACTATGACTAACGCAAAACGCGTAGCTATTATTGGAGTTTTTTCAGCACTTGCATTTGTGATTATGTATTTAGAAATACCATTTTTTCCAGCAGTAAACTTTTTAAAATACGATCCAAGTGATATAATGGCCCTTTTAATTGCGTTTATTTATTCACCAGGAATTGGAGTTTTAGTTCTTGCGATAAAAGATATATTGTTCTATTTATTTAAATCAGGAGATATAGTTGGTATTACTATGAACTTTGTTGCAGGTGCTTTGTTCATATTACCAGCAGCTATAATTTACGCAAAAAAGGGAAGAGCAAGAGAAATATTTGGATACATTGTTGGAATTGCAGCAGCAACAGGTGGAATGACACTTTTAAATATAGTAGTTGTTCCATTTTATTGGAAGGTACCACTTGAAACAGTATTTAAGTTACTTCCATGGATAATAGGTTTCAATGCAATAAAATTCACAATAGATTCGGTAGTAAACTATATTATTCATAGACGTGTGAAAGATATTTTAGAACCGAACGAAGAGAGAATCTAAGGAGGGAGGAATAACAATGGCTAGAACTTTGCCTATACAGAAAACAACATTTTTAAAGAAAGAAGAAGTTCAAAGAGATTGGTATATAGTAGATGCGAAAGGTCAAACTCTTGGAAGACTTGCAACAAGAATTGCATTGGTGTTAATGGGGAAAAATAAACCAAACTGGACACCACATATAGATTGTGGAAACTTTGTTGTAGTGGTTAATGCTGATAAAATCAAACTTACAGGAAAGAAAATGGATCAGAAAAAATATTACAGACACACAGGATATCCAGGTGGTATTAAAGAATTTACAGCAAGACAACTTCTACAAAGAAATCCTGAAAAGTTAATTCAACTTGCAGTAAAAAGAATGCTTCCAAAGACAATTCTTGGAAGAAGAGCTCTTAAAAGACTTAAAATATATGCTGGTCCTGAACATCCACACCAAGCACAAAAACCAGTTGAATTGAACGTTTAATAAGGAGGGATAGAAGAGATGGCAGAATACTACATGGGAACAGGGAGAAGAAAAACCTCTGTTGCAAGAGTATATTTAAAAGAAGGTAATGGAAAAGTTGTAGTTAATGATAAAGAATATGAAGATTTAAATGGTTACCTTAAAAATTCCGTATGGACTCTTCATGCAATGGAACCTTTAAAAGTTACCGGACTTGAAGGTTCATTTGATATGATTATTAGAGTTAATGGTGGAGGAAAATCCGGACAAGCTGGAGCTATCAGACTTGGTATAGCAAGAGCACTTTTACAATATAATGCTGAACTAAGACCTACTTTAAAGGAAAAAGGTCTTCTCACAAGAGACCCAAGAATGGTAGAAAGAAAGAAATACGGTCTCAAAAAAGCAAGACGTGCTCCTCAATTCTCCAAACGTTAATTTTGGCACGCCTTTATTTATATACACAAGCATGTGGCAGCACATTGCTGCCACCTTGTTTTCCTTCTAAAGAGGTGACTCAATGCTTTCAAAAAAAGTAATTGATGAAATTAAATCAAAGGTTGATATCGTTGATGTTATTTCAAGGTATGTTAGCCTTCAAAAGGTTGGAAATAACTATAGAGCCTTGTGCCCTTTCCACACCGAAACCACTCCATCCTTCTATGTAAATCCATCCTTCAAGACATACCACTGCTTTGGATGTGGTGCGTCTGGGGATGTAATTAGGTTCTTACAGGAGATTGAGGGTATTTCTTTTATAGAGGCTTTAAGAAGATTAGCAAAAGAAGCGGGTGTAAAAATTGAACTTGATGGTTCATCCAGCTTTTTAACTCTTTATCTTAAATTTTACAGTCTTTTAAGTGAAGAGTATGAAAAACATCTTGATGAGCAGGCAATTTCTTATTTGAAAGATAGAGGATTTAGTGATGATGAGATAAAAAAGTTTGGATTTGGGTTTTCTCCCATAGATTCAGATTTACCTTACAAAATAGCCAGAGAACTTAAAATAAATAACCTTAGAAAACTGGGATTTTCACATGGTAAAGACCCTTTTTCTGGAAGAATTATTATACCAATAAGGGATGAATTTGGACGGGTTATAGCTTTTGGTGGAAGAATTCTGGGAGAAGGTCAACCAAAGTATATAAATTCATACGAAACTGAGTTTTTTAAAAAATCGGCAACTTTATTTTTGTTTGATTTTGCAAAGGAAAAAATAAAAAGTGCTGATTTTGCAGTTATTTGTGAAGGATATTTTGATGCAATGGCATTTCATAGAGCTGGTGTAACTAATGCTGTTGCAACTCTTGGAACAGCATTTACCAAGTACCATGCAAGAAAACTAAGAAAGTTAACGCAAAATGTTGTATTGTCATTTGATATGGATAATGCAGGTATAAAAGCAGCACTTTTGAGTTTGAAAATTTTACTTACCATGGATTTCAATGTTATGGTTGTAACCTACGAAGATGATAAAGATCCAGATGAAATATTAAAGACAAAGGGAAGTTCTGCACTTTTAAATGTACTACAATCAGCGATACCTGCTGAGGTGTTTGTTCCAAAGGCTCTTTCAAAAAGATATGATTTAAACAATTCAAATGCTGCAAATATGTATATTAACGAGTTGAAAAATTGGAATGAAATATTTAAAACTGTACCACAAAGGGAAGAAAATTTTAGAAATACAATAAAAGAAATATTGGGGTCTGATTTTTCATTTACAAAATCATCATTTTATAAAGTTGAAAGCTCAACAAAACTTCCAACTCTTGAAGATATGCTTGTGTATTTGTATATGAATTTTCCAGAGAGGTTTGAAATGCTCGATTTTGATGTTACTCTTCTTACCGGGCATGCGAGGAAATTTTTTGAGGATGTGAAGGGAAAGAACTTTTCCTTTGATAATCTGTCTAAAGAGTTGACCGAATATATTGAGAATGTATTTAAAAAAATGGGCAATACTGAAATTGATGAAGTGTATATTGAGACGATCGAAAAAAAACTCCTTGAAAGAAGTCTTGAAAAAAGAATCAAGGAGATTGATGGTTATTTGAGTAAGGCATCTGATGAAGAAAAAAAGGTACTTCTTCAGACCAGAATTGAACTTGTAAGGCAACTTAAAAATCTTGGGAGGTGAACTCCTGATGGCAAGAAAAAAGGCCGTTCTTGATCCAAGCGATAAGAAAATAAAGGAATTAATTAGAATAGGTAAGGATAAAGGTTTTGTAACATACGATGATATTGATAGGATGTTTCCGCCAGAAAAGGTGGAAGATTTTGATGGCAATTTACTTGAAAAAGTATACGAAGAACTTGAGAAAAATGGAATAACAATAACCGATACATCAGGATTAGATACAGATATTAATGTTCAGGATTTTCTTGAGGAATCTCCAAAGTTTTACGATAACATGGCTCCAAAGGATTTAATAAAGATGTATTTAAGGGATATTGGAAAAATACCTCTTTTAAGTCAGTCCATGGAAAGAGAACTTGCAAGACGTGCTCAAATGGGCGATGAGAGAGCAAAACAAAAGCTGGTTGAATCAAATTTAAGACTCGTTGTAAGTATAGCAAAAAGATATGTAGGTAAGGGTCTTTCGTTCCTTGATCTTATCCAGGAAGGAAACGTTGGGCTTTTAAAAGCAGTTGAAAAATTTGATTGGAGAAAAGGATACAAATTTTCAACGTATGCTACCTGGTGGATTAGACAGGCAATAACGAGGGCTATTGCTGACCAGGCAAGAACAATCAGGGTACCGGTTCATATGGTTGAAACAATAAATAAAATGCAAAAGATTATGAGGGAATATTATCAAGAACATGGTGAAGAAATTCCAATTGAAGAACTAGCAAGGGCCCTTGATAAACCAGTTGAAAAAGTTGAAGAAATCATGCAAGCTGCAAGGGAAACTACCTCGCTTGAAGCTCCTGTTGGTGAAGATGAAGATTCAACAGTAGCAGATTTTGTTGCCGATGAAACAATAGCATCCCCGAAAAAAGAAGCTATGAGAATGCTTATACGCGAAGAGGTAGAAAAGGTACTTGAAACATTAAATGATAGAGAAAAACTTGTTTTAAAGATGAGATACGGTCTTACTGATGGAAAGGCAAAGACACTGGAAGAAGTAGGTCAATATTTTAACGTTACAAGAGAAAGAATAAGACAAATAGAAGTTAAAGCATTGAGAAAGCTAAGACATCCTTCAAGAAGCAGGTATCTTAAAGTGTTATTTAAAATGCTTGATGAAGATTAAACCGCACTGGGTGCGGTTTTTTTAATTTTAGTGGTAAAATTGATTATTGAATAGCTCTGAGGGTGGTAAAGTATGATATTTAAGATTTCGTTCAGGAATTTTCTATTGAACTGGAAAATGTCACTTCTTGTAATATTAGGCACAATGATAGCTACAATGCTTGTTGTAGGAGCCTTGTCATTGAACGACTCTGTAGATGCCTGGTTTGCTCAAAAAATAGTGAAAAATTTTGGCCATATTGATATTGTTGCAAAGGATAAAAAAGATACATTCTTTTTTCCCCGGGCACTTGATATTGAAAAAACAAGCCAGTATTTTGACCGGTTAAAGAGAGAAGGAGTTGTAAAAGACTATACATATGTAGCCCTTGTATCGTCAAGAATAAAGAAAGATGACAGGTTTCTTGATATTTTTGCAATTGGATACGATGAAGGGTTACTTAAGTTTTCAGGTCAAAAGGTATCGGGCATTGTTATTTCAAAAGATCTTGCAGATGTTTTAAATATTAAAAAAGGTGATTCAATTACCCTTATTACAACAAATGGAAAAAAGGAAATTGTAATTGATGAGATAGGTTTACAGGAGTTTAATTTCCGTGGAGAAACGGGAATGACAAATGGCTCGATTTTTATGCCCTTTGAAATGTTAAGGGAGCTAAGACTTTACACCGGAAAGAATCCAAACACAGTGTTTGCATCTTTAAATGCACCAATAGAAGAGCATGAAATCATAGCACAGAGAATTGAAGATGAAGTAAAGCTCAGAGTAACTCCTACAAAATATAATTTGAAATATTCAGTTTTAAATAGAGTTATTGGTTATTTGTTCCTTGGATTTAGTGGTTTTGCACTTTTAAGTAGCTTTCTATTTATTTCTAACTTTTTTGGTGTGCTTGCTGAAGATAGAAGAAATTTACTTGGAACGTTGAGAGCTATAGGTTATTCCAGAAGGAAAATTGCAGCGATACTATTTATTGAAGGTTTTATATATCTTATGTTTGCAGCTTTTGTGGGGGCAATTTCAGGAATAGGTCTTGGAAGGTATCTTCTATCACTTGTGAATAAAATACCTTCACTTGTAGCTTCTGAAACAGCACTTCCTGAAACAATCTATTTTACAATAACTTTTAAGACAGTTGTTCTTGGAATTCTGATTTCGATTATTCTACCCATATTTATATTGATGTATAGAAGTGCTTCATTTTCTAAGATATCTCCTGTTGTTCTTCTCTCAAGAGAGGAAATTGTTCCAAAAAGAAACTTTTTGTACGCTTTTATAGCCCTTCCGGTTATTTTATATTTTGTAAATCCATATTATTGTTTGGTGTCTCTTGTGGCAATAATTCCGTTATTTATAAAGAAAGATATAATTCAAGCATTGTCTGGTGCATTTGTAATTTTGATAACTTATTTTCAGATTGGAACTGGTGGTGGCTGGGATTATTTATCAAGAGCAGGATTGTTTTTGCTCGGAAGTATTTACGTAATCTTTGGGATAGTTCCTTATGTAAAAGCGTATTTTAGAAGATTTAATAATTTATCATCTGTGATTGCACTTTCATATATAGATAAGCAAAGATGGCGAAATTTTATAGTTTTTCTAGTATACTCAGTTATCACTCTTGTGATTTTGCTTACAGCCATTTTGCCCACAAGTATATTTAATTATATTGACAACAAGATGGATGTTGGAATACTTGGATATAACTTTTTGATCGTTGAAAATCCTTTAAAAACATTTTTCGGTGGGAGTTCATATGATAAAGATGAAGAATTTAAATCGTTGTTTGATAACCTTGTAAAGCTACAACTTGTAAATGCAAAATTGGGTGACAGAGATATAGTTGTAGTATTAACGGATGAAAATATAGTAAAATCACTAAAAATTAAAGATGTAAAAAATTTGGATAAATTGTTAGATAAAGAAGGAATTGGTAGTAAAGAATTGTTTGATAAAAATAAAACGTATACAATCCAGATTAAAGGAATTTTACCTGGTATAAGTAAAAAGTTTGATGCAAACTTTTTAGTTAAGGAAACGTACAACCCAAAATCCATGGTTGTTCCATTTGATGGTATATTTGTATACAATGAAAAGGTTCCAGGGGCACTTCAGGGATATGCGGGTGTTATTACCAACAAGAATCTTGCTCAGAAAGCAAAAAATATTGTTTATGAAAGACTTGATGGGCCTTTTTATGTTACTGAAGAACTTGATAAAGTATTCAGTAGTGTGAGATATTTTGTAAATATAGCGATTCAGCTCTTTTACTTTGGGTTTATAAGTGGTTTTTCCGGTCTTACTATTTTGAGTATAAAAAATGTATATTCCAGAAGGAGAATAATAGGTTCGCTCAAAGCTATAGGGGTTAATAAACAAGAGGTATTTAAATCATTCTTGTTTGAGTCAATATTCATAGTTACAATTGCGATATTAACGGCAATTTCAACGACAACTTTTATAACCCTTGATTTTACAAAGTTGATTGTTTCAGAGATTCCAGATTTTAAGATTTATGTTCCATGGAGTCAGGTGCTGCTTATATTAGGTGGTGTATATTTGATAACTATTATTTTTACAATATATCCCGCGAATCTTGCGCAAAAGGTTGATCCTGCTGAGGCAATAAGAGTTTTTGATTAATGCAACAGAGTTTTTACATTAAAAAAATTGACACATTAAAGATGAAAGTGTAAAATATACTTTGTATCAGAGTATATAATAATAAATAAATAGATAGAAAGGGGAGGAGCAAAATGGCAAAATGTCAGGTTTGCGGAAAAGGACCCGCTTCTGGTAAAAATGTATCACACTCCAACAGAAGAACAAACAGATGGTTCAAACCAAATCTCCAAAAAGTTAGGGTATTACTTGATGATGGAAGTGTTAAAAGAATGTGGGTTTGTACAGATTGTTTAAGCGCAGGAAAGGTTAGAAGATACGTAAGTAAATCAAGCGCAGAGGTGGAGGCATAATAAGCGGGGTTTCCCGCTTTTTTTATATATGATTAAAGTTAGAAAGTGGTATTTGATTTTAAATTACATACAACTTTTTATAGTTTTATCCATTGTTTTATATTTCCTGAAACTTCCCATTTCTATATATTTATTTTCTCTCCTGCTATTTTCCTCTCTTATTTCAATTAGCTTGTTTTTGGAAGCAATCTCATTTAAAATGTATGTTTTTGATGATAATTTAGTTTTTTCGTGTATTTTTTATGAGAAAGTTATTCATATATCTGAGATAGAGGATTTTAATATAAACTTTTTACATGGTAAAATTAAACTTAAAGATAAAGTTATTGTTGTTCCACCAGTTAAGGGGGGAGATTTACGGAAAGTAGAAGAACTTTTGCAGAAATAGATATCAGAAACTATCTTTCAAATCTAAGATATTTTCAAAAAAAATGTGCCCCTGCAAAGGTAATGCCAGTTGTAAAAGCAGATGCATATGGTCATGGAGCAATAATGCTCTCAAAAGCTGCAGAAAAAATGGGGATTGATTATCTTGCGGTTGCTTTTTTAGAGGAAGCGTTGGAACTTAGAAGAAATGGAATTAGAACAAAAATTCTTGTTTTTAATTATGTAGAAAAAGATTATGTAAGACTTGCTGTTGATAACAAGATAACATTAACCATGTTATCTTGGGAGCAGCTTGAAGATTATAAAGATTTAAATGAAAAACCTGTTGTTCATATAAATATTGATACCGGTATGAATAGAGTTGGTATTAAACCAGAATATGCAAAGAAATATTACGAAAAACTTTTGGAGTATGGATTCGAAGTTGAGGGGATTTACACTCATTTTGCTGTGGCTGATTCGTTAAGAAATGAGAATATTGAATTTACAAAAAAACAATATCAACAATTTTCTTCAGTTGATATTGATGTTCCAATTAAACATGTGTGTAATAGTGGGGCTTCAATTTCAGGTGTTGTACCATATCATAACTATGTTAGGGTTGGAATTGCAAGTTATGGGCTTATGCCAAGTAATGAGGTTTATGATACAAATCTGAAACCTGTTCTTTCCTGGAAATCTGTTGTTTCACATGTAAAATATATAGAAAAAGGTGAAAGTATAAGTTATGGTAGGACATTTATCGCAGATAAAAAGATAAAAGTTGCAACAATTCCAGTTGGCTATGCTGATGGATACTGGAGACATCTTTCAAATATTGGGCAGGTATTAATTAATGGAAAAAGGCGAAAAATACTGGGAAGGGTGTGTATGGATCAATTTGTTGTGGAAGCTGATGAAAATGTAAAAATTGGGGATGAAGTAGTACTTATTGGAAAACAGGGGAATGAACATATAACCGCTGAAGAGATAGCTGATAAAGTTGGAACAATCAACTATGAGGTTACCTGTAGGATTTCTAAAAGGGTGCCGAGAAAATATAAAGGGGTGGAACTTTGAAATTACCAAAAGAATTAGTTGAAAAATTTAGGGAACCTTTCATTTCAGAACTTGGTGATTATGTTGGTAGTGAGGTTGAGCTTGTTGTAAAAGTTAAAAGTAAAAGACTTCTTGAAAATAAAAATGGACAAAAATATTTACTTTTAACTTTTGAAGATAAAACTGGTACTCTTCGAGCGATTGATTGGTTTAATGCAGAAACCAATGATTCCAAGGTTGATATTGGTGATGTTGTAAGAACACATGGAAAGATAGTGATATTTGAAGGAAGGCTCCAATTTAATCTTCTTCAAGATTCTCCAGTGATAGTTTTAAAAGATGATGAATATAGTTATGAGAGGTTTGTGAATGAGTCAAAAAGATCAGTAGATGAGATTATGAACGAGATATACGATATCATTGAATCAGTTGAAAATAAAATTTTAAAGCGACTTCTTGAAGAATTTTTTAAGAATGATAAAGAATTTCTTGAAAAATTTAAAAATTCACCAGCTGGTGCAAAAGTACATCACAACTACGTAGGTGGTCTTGCGGAACATTCATCAACTGTGGCAAAACTTGTTGATGGAGTTGTAAAAAATTACCCTTCTCTTGATAGAGATCTCCTTATAACTGGTGCTTTACTTCATGATATTGGGAAAATAAACGATTATAAAATTACATCTAAAGGTATAGAAGTTACAACTGAAGGGGAATTAATTGGACATATTGTTTCGGGATACGAGATGATTAGAAGGAAATTAAGAAAAATAAATGCACCTGAGAAAATTTCGAATAGACTTTTGCACATGGTTTTGTCACATCATGGAGAACTTGAATGGGGGTCGCCAGTTGTTCCAAAGACTCCTGAGGCATATGTTCTTCATATGGTGGAAAACATGGATTCAAAACTTAACAGGATATTTTCTATTAAAGAGAGGGAGCTCGAAGGAAATCCAGAAAAAAGCTGGAGTGAGTATGACCCCAATCTTGGAAGAAGATTTCTATTAAAACATGAATTAGAGGAATGAAAGGGGAAATAACGTGGCGAAAAAGATAATAATCGTTGAGTCGCCGGCAAAGGCAAAGACAATAGAAAAAATTCTTGGAAAAGATTACAAGGTGATCTCATCGAAAGGTCATATAAGGGATTTACCGCAAAAGAAATTTGGGGTTGATTTAAAAAATTTTAAGCCAGAATTTGAGATAATTCCCGGTAAGGAGAAAGTTGTTGAAGAGATAAAAAAAGTTATAAAGGATAAAGAGGTTCTCCTTGCATCGGATATGGATAGAGAAGGAGAAGCAATTGCCTGGCATCTTTCAGAGATTTTAGGGTTAAAAGGCAAAAATAGGATAATTTTTGCAGAAATTACTCCAAATACAATTAGAAAATCTGTTGAACATCCAAGAGAGATAGATTTAAATAAAGTAAATGCACAGCTTGCGAGAAGAATACTTGATAGGATAGTTGGCTACAAAATTAGTCCTCTTTTATGGAAAATCATTAAAGGTGCAATGAGTGCAGGAAGGGTTCAATCAGCTGCACTCAAAATTATTTGTGACAGAGAAAGAGAACGATTTTTATTTGTACCAAAAGAGTTTTACAAGGTGGCTATAAAGCTAAGAGATTTTGATTTGAAAGCAAATCTTTACAGTGTCTCTGGGAAGAAAATAAAACAAGAAAATGTAGACAAAAAAATAGCCGATGATATAAAAGAAAATGTAAAAAGTGTTATCCTTATGGATATAAAAGAAAAGGAAACAAAAAAGACACCACCTCTTCCATATATAACAAGTACCTTGCAACAAGATGCTGCAAATAAATTAGGATTTCCTGTTTCAAAAACAATGAAAATAGCTCAAGCATTATATGAAGGTATAGATACCCCGGAAGGTCACATTGCCTTTATTACATATATGCGAACTGATTCTACACGAGTCTCAGAAGAAGCAGTTGATATGACGAAGAAATTTATTGAAGGAACGTTTGGTAAGGAATATATAGGTGGAAAAGTAAAAAGAAGAAAAAGTTCTTCAAAAGTCCAGGATGCGCATGAAGCGATAAGACCTGTAAATGTTGAAATAACACCCGAAAAGGCTGTAAAACTTTTATCAAAAGATTATTATAAGCTTTACAAGCTCATCTGGGAACGCTTTGTTGCATCACAAATGAAACATTCAGTGTACAAAGAAAAAACTTATATATTTAAAGAGGGAAAGTATGAATTTAGAAGTACTGTTTTGAAGTTAATGTTCGATGGGTTTGAAAAAGTGCTTTCATCAGGTCAAAAAGAAGGAAAGGAAGTAGAGCTTGAAATAAATAAAGAGTATTCTCTTGAAAAAGTAATAGCTGAAAAAGATACAACTAAACCACCTGCAAGATTTACTGAAGCAAGTCTTGTCAAGACACTTGAAGCAGAGGGTATTGGAAGACCAAGTACCTATGCGACAATTATTACAACACTTCAGCAGAGAAAATATGTTGTAAAACAAAGAAGGGAGCTTATCCCAACACTTCTCGGTTTTGTTGTAGAGGATTTCTTGACAAAGAAATTCCCGGAAATAGTTGATAAAAAATTTACAGCGTTGATGGAAGAAGAACTTGATAAAATTGAATCTGGTGAAAAACAATGGAAAGAAGTTTTAGATGAGTTTTATACTGAGTTTTCAAAATATTTGAATGATGCTAAGACCAAGTTTTATTCAATAAATTATAAAACGGATTTAGAATGTGATAATTGTGAAGGTGAATTTTATAATTTAAAAATTGGAAAGTATGGTTTATATTTAAACTGTGAAAAATGTGGTACTAATAAAAGTATTGATAGTACAATTAATGCAGTTCAAATTGAAGATAAAGTGTATATATCAAAAGTTTTAGAAGAGCATGAAAAACATAACATAGCGGAAGATTCCTGTCCGAAATGTGGAGGACATCTTACCAGGAAAAAAGGAAAATATGGTTATTATTTTAAATGTGATTCATGTGATTTTACCGTGTCGGGTTATAAAATAGCTCGTGGTAAATGTCCAGAATGTGGAGCACTTGTAGTTTTGAAGAAAAGTAAGAAAGGTAAAAACTACTGGGCTTGTATTAACCCTGAGTGTAATTATATGTCATGGAATGAACCAAAAGAAAAATAAAAGGCCTTGCGAAAAGCAAGACCTTTTTCTTTTATATCATACTTCCTTCGCTGAACATATCAAAACTATCTTCATCATTTAGTTTCATTGTAAGTTTTTTGAGGTGCTTTTTTTCTTCTTCAATGATTTTTTCAAGTAGTTTCAATTCCGGAATAAGCGCCTGAATGTCTGTATAGAATATTATTGAATCTTTTTCAACTTCAATAGCTTTTTTAAGAGCATCTCTTAATGTTGATGGAATACTATCATCATTTAATTTTGGGAAGATTATCTCTTGAGCATATGTTGTTGCATATCCAATTTCCTCTTCATTTAGGTTTCCAAGATTTTTGTCTTCATATTCTTTTATAATTTCTTCAAAAGTTTTTGCATGTGTTCTTTCATCGTTTGCAAGTTCTTCAAAAAGTGCTCTAACTTTATCTGACGATTTTTGAGCAAGTTTTGTGTAGTATGAATAACCGGCTCCTTCTATCTTTAAAGCAACCCCCAATAGTTCGGTGATGGTCATTTTTTCACCCCCTTCTTTGTTAATTATATCACGAATAGATTTATAAAAAGATTTGTTATATAATTTTTTAGAGGTGGTTTAATGTTAGATATATTTTTTTCATTTGTGAAAATAGGTTTTTTTGCTTTTGGTGGTGGCTGGTCAGTAATTGGTTTAATACAGGATATGGTCATTTCAAATGGCTGGTTAACTGCTGAGCAGTTTAAAGAAGTAATATCACTTGCACAAATGACCCCAGGACCTGTTTTATTAAATACAGCCACGTACGTTGGTCTTAAGTTGTACGGAGTATGGGGGGCAATATTAAATTCCTTTGCGATTCTTGTTGCTCCTATAGTTTTTACTTCTATCTTTTTTTATTTTAGAGAAAAACTTGCAAAAAATAAGAATCTAATTATGTCTCTAAGATTTGGAATAACTTTTCTTGTTTTTTTAACGTTTCAATCTCTTGCATTAAAAATTGACAACGTATATCAGGTGATTCTTGCGTTTTTGACTTTTATGCTGTTTATCAAGACTAAGATAAATCCAATATATATAATTTTACTCTCAGGTGTAGTAGGAATGCTTGTTTTGTAAATGTCAGAAGCATATAAATAAATTTTATATAAAAATCCCCTCCAATTGGTATAAGCCTGGAGGGGATAAATTTTTTTTAACATAGAAACGAAGTTTGTCATAAATATTACTTATTTAAAACACTAGTTACCAGCGATATTGTTATACAACCCTGAAATATTGTTATAGAAATCAATCATGGAATTTATAACAGGTATCCAATCGAGAGCTGTTTTGAAAGCATCTGCTGGAACATACACAATATCTCCAGGTTCAACTTTTGGGTTTTCGACTATATTTCCACCTTTTATTGCACCACTTAGATTTACTTTTATTGCTTCTCCGTTTACACCACCTTTGTACAGGTATACTGAAGAAGGAGCTGCTTTTGCGCTAAAGTAACCAGCAGAAATTATTGCTTCAAGTACAGTGGTCCCTTCATTTACAGAGATAATACCGGGTTTGTTGACTTCTCCAAGGACATAAGCGATATTTTGTGGGGCATCAATTATTTTAATAATGTCTCCGGGATGTATGTTATACGAAAGTGTATATTCGATGTTAGAAATATCTACAGTTTTCTCCACACCGTTTTTGATAATTTTTGCGAATTTATATGCTTTACTTGTGGAAATTTTGCTGATTATTTCATACAAAGTGGTGTTTTCTTTATCTAAATAAATCATATTTGGTTTCCCATTTGCATCCACTACAAACACATAATTTTTAGTATCAATATTAAATAAAATGGTACTTCCCTTTTTTAAGGTTATGTTGGAATATTCATCCCACGTAAAAGTAGTTATGGTGGAATCATCAAGAATTGTTACTGTTCTACTTATACCTTCTTTTATACCACCAATTTTTGCAAGAAGTGTTTTAAAATCAAATGTTTCAGAGTTTTTAAATTGTACGATAGTATTTGGCATATTTTTGCCAAATACATATACGTAATTTGGCTCTTTTTCAGTTACAAATACAAAATCATTGTTTTGAAGTTCTGCATTTTCTTCTCCACTATATACTTTTTGAGCATCAAGTTCTTTTACTATAACACCGTTTCTTATAATGTAAACTTTTTCAGATGTGTAGTACATATCTGGACCGATTATAAGGCCTCCAAGTTTTCCAAAAAGGTTCCTAAGATCAGCCGTTTCATCATAGTTAAATGAAACTCTTCCAGTTTGTTTTAGATATCCCATTGCAGTTACATAAATTGGTTTTTTAAGGTTTACATTTAAAATTGCTCCTTTTTCAATTGGAATATCTTCTTTAAAATTCAATTTCTTACCGTTTAAAGTAATTGATTCAATTTTTCTATAGTCTGAAAGGCCAACTTTTGCAAGAATTTTTTGAAGTGTGATTTCTTCGTTGTATTCAAAGGTTATATATGCTGAAACATCTCCTGTGATGTAAACAGCGTTTGTTTGAGCATTTTTAATAACTATAGTATCGTATCTTTCAAGAGGTATATTGATATTCTCATAAATCAAAGTGTCAATGCTAAAGTTTTCTATCTTTCCATTTCTAATTAATATCACTTCTTCAATTGTTTCAGGTTGATTGATTCCAAGTTTTTTGATAAGGTATGAAAGGGTCCTTGGTTCTTTATATGAAAGTATGAAATTTCCACCATTTTGTCCTACTACGTTTACGACAAATGGTTCATATGTAATTTGAACGATGTCTCCATTTTTAAGTATATAATCGCTATCTCCGAAAATTACGTCTTTAATATTTATTTTTATTTCATTATTAATAACTGCAACTCCTTCATTTTCTATATCTTCATTTGGAATACCTACTTTTGCAAGGAGGATTTTCAAAGTTTTTTCTTCATCAGGTAATAGTTCAATTTTCCCTTTCTTGTTTGCATAGCCCTGGACGTATACATAAAATTCTGGGTATTTTTGTATATTTACTATTGTCCCTATTGGGAACACTGTATCTTTTTCAAGGATATCTTTTTCATATTGATATTGTTTTCCATCTGGAGTGGTAACTATTATCTTTTCAACGTACTCTTTTTGATCATCGGGAATTCCTCCTGCTTTTGCAAGAAGAAGTTTTAAGGATATTTCTTCATCGACATTAAAGGATTTTAATCCAGGATTTGTTACAAACCCAATTATATAAGCATATTTTTCTTTTCTTTTTGGAATGTAGATCTTTGTTCCAAGAACTAATGTAATATCAGTTTTACCTGATATTATATCTTCAAGATTTACCGTTTTTAAAGTATTTCCCATATATATTTTTGCATTTTCTATTTCAGCTACTTTTTCATCAATAGGTCCAAGTTTTAAAAGAATTGAACTTAAAGAAAGATTGGGTTCGTAAGGGATTTCTAATGTATATGCTCCCATAACTTGAATGGTTTTGTCTTTTGAAAAAGGTGGCAGGTAAATTATGTCCCCTTCTTTTAATAATACGTCGTTATCAAATTTACCTTCATAAAAATATGGAATAAGATCTACAGAGATTACCTGGTTTCCTCTTTTTATTTGAATATTTTCAAAATCAACTTCAAAACTTTTTGAAATACCTAAAAATGATAGTAACTTTGTTAATGTCATATTCGGGTATATAGATATATCAAATGTTTTATTAATAGCTCCTTGCAGGAAAACTAACATAGGGGCATAGTCAACCACATAAACAGTAATAATCGGGTCTTTGACTATTTTTTCAGCGTAAGGCTTTAAAAGTTCTGCAATTTCATCGACTGTTTTTCCGGCAACTTTTATATTTCCTGCATATGGATAAGGAATTGTTCCGTCGAATGCGACTTTGACAGTTCTTGATAGATCAGGATGGTTTAATATTTCAATTGAAATAGTATCTCCGATTCTTACATTATAAGAAAACACACTGATCAGAAATAGTAAAAATACCAGAGCTAATAATTTCTTCATAGGATACCCTCCTATATGAAAATTTTTTATTATTTTTTGCGAGTAAAGACCTTAAATAACCGCTTATATTATATCATAATGTATGATATAATTATTGGCGAAAAACACAGTGAAATGGGGGAGTTAGATGGATAGAGAATTTTTACATGAAGAAGAACTAACTCTGGAAGATATCTTGCATATTTTCAAAAAAAGATTCTGGGTATTTTTCATTACAGTATTTTTAACAGTAACATTTGTCGTTATATATCTTTTATTTGCTACACCTATATATGAAGCAAGTGTGACACTAAAAATTGAGCCACAAACTCAGGCATCGCTTACGGATATATTTACCCAGCAAATTACATCGAGTCGTCCAGATATTTCAACAGAGATTGAACTTATAAAAAGTAGAAGAAATCTGGAAAAAGTGGTTGATGAACTTAATTTAGTGGAATATTTTAAAAACAAATCTCAAAAAGAGGATGTTGAAATTTCAAAGTATGATGTTATTGAAATTTTAAATAATATGATTTCAATATCCCCCGTGAAAGATACTAAAATAGTTAAGATATCCGTGCAAAGTGAAGATCCAGTACTTGCAAAGAATATTGCTAATAAGCTGGCAGAAGTATACAATGATTTTTTAAAAACACTTTCGAAAAACGAATTTACCGTTAGAAGACAATTTATTGAAGAACAAATTCCAAAGATTGAAGCTGATTTGAAATACGCAGAAGAAAACTTGAGGAAATTTAAAGAAGAAAATAATGTATTTCTACTTGATGAGGAAGCAAAAAATATTTTGTCTTTTCTTTTAGAATACGATAGTCAGATAAATTCATATAATTTACAAATTCAAGAGAATAAAGCCACAATAGATGCATTAAATGAATTATTGAAAAAAGTTGATGAAAAAATCATTTCTTCAGAAACAATCACAACAAATCCGGTTGTTGATCAATTAAAATCAAAATTAATCGAATATCGAATTCAACTTGCCGGTTTAACAAGGATTTATTCTGAAAGTGATCCGAAAATTTTAGAATTAAAAGATAAAATTTCTGAAACTGAAAAGCTTTTAAAGAATGAAGTAGCAAAAATTGTTACTTCCCAGGTTGAAACAATTAATCCAGCATATCAGGATCTTTATGCACAGTTAATTGAAGCGCAGTATAGAGGTGAAGTATTGAACTCAATTGTTTCTTCTCTTGAAAGACTTAGAAGTATATACCAGGAGAAGCTTTCAAAACTTCCATTGTTGGAACAAAAATTGCTTGAACTTGAAAGGGATTTAAAAGTGAAAGAAAATCTTTACACTTTGCTTTTGGAAAAATTAGAAGAAACAAAAATTTCTGAAGCCGGTGTCGTGGGAACGGCAACTTTAGTTGATACAGCAATTGTTCCAGAAAAACCAGTGAAACCTAATAAAAAACTTACTCTTGCAATTGGAGGAGTTCTTGGTATATTTCTTGGTATTCTTTTTGTGTTTATTTTTGAATATGCTGATAAAAGTATTAAGGATGAAGAAGAACTTAAAAGAATCTCAAAAGGCAGAATTATACTTGGAAGAATACCAAAATTTGAAATTGACGAAAGTATGAAAAATCCAGAACTTATCGTTTTAAATAAGCCAACATCTCCTCATTCTGAATCTTTCAAACTTCTTGCAACAAATATAAATTATTCTGCAACTCCAGAACCAGAAATTATATCGATAACCAGCGCAGGACCTGGTGAAGGTAAAACAATAACTGCTGCAAATCTTGCAATTTCATATGCTCAAAATGGTAGAAAAACACTTCTTTTAGATCTTGATATGAGGAGACCCAGAGTAGAGAAAGTGCTTGGTATCGAAAGAAAAAATATTGGTTTTGTAAATCATATTTTAAAAGATGTTTCGATGGAAAAGATTACCCAGGAATATATGGATAATCTGGATATTATACCTGTTGGACCACTTCCTCCAAACCCAACTGCTCTTCTTACTTCAAAGAAATTTGAAGAGTTTATCGAGAAGATAAAAGAAAAATATGAAAAAATAGTTATCGATTTACCACCTATTCTTGTAGCCGCTGATCCATTAATTGCTTCAAAACATACTGACGGGATGATTCTAGTTGTTAGAGCTGGTCAAACTCACAAACATTCTTTGAGAGTTGCTATTGAAAATATTGAAGCATCAGATACAAAACTTTTGGGACTTGTAATTAATGATATTGATGAAAAAACTTCAAGTTATTACTATTATTATTACTACTATTATTACACCGAAGAAGGAAAAAAGAAAAAAACAAGAAAACGTAAAAAGTAGTTTGAGGGATAGGGGGATTTTAAATGATAGATGTTCATACCCACATTTTACCGCGGGTTGATGATGGTTTAAAAGATGAAAGTGAAGTCTTTAAGGTGCTTGAAAAGTATAAAGAACATGGAATTGATACGGTTATATTTACGCCCCATATAAATCATCCCACTATAAAAACTGATATTTCAAAAATAAAAAGTACATATGAAAACTTAGAGCCAAAATTTAAGGAGTTGGGTATTAAGACCTTTCTTGGAAGTGAATTTTATCTTACACCTAAAATTGATAATTTTATACCAATCAGGGATTATTTCTTACTGGTAGAGCTTCCAAAAGAAACATTTCCTCTTTATCTTTTAGACAAAATTTTTGAGTTGCAACTTGAGGGGTATGAAATTATACTTGCACATGTTGAAAGATATAAATGGTTGATTGATAATATACCTTTGATAGAAAGATTAAAAGCAATGGATGTTTATTTTCAAATGAATCTTGAAAGTTTAGAAAGTGACAGGTTTTTTATAAAAAATGGTCTTGTTGAATTTATAGGTACGGACTATCATGGAGATGGTGAACCAGATTTTTCTTTATTTGAAAAGTACAGAGATATAGTGGAAAAAGGAAAAAGAATTTTAGGACTTTAAAAACTTTTTTATACCTTTGTTAGATATAGAATTTTCCTCCCCCAAATTTCATATGGGGGATTTTATATTTAATTGGTTTTACTTAGTACTGCGTATGAAAGTGTAAAAAATTTATAAGTTATTGCATAGTGTATGGAACTGCTAATTTTATGAGCAGTTTCATTTTTAATATAAATAGATTGGAGGGATTAAAAGATGGTATTAAACAAAAAAGAAGATATAACGAAAACTTTGAAAATGGTATATGAAAAAATTAATAGTGGGGTATTAGAAAGTTATTGGACGGGGTTTAAGCCACTTCCAATAGCTTTTTATAATAATTCCCACGTTTACATTATTGGGCTTGATGAATTACCCAAGGGGTTTAACAAAGAAGGTGAAATTTTTGTTGGTGACTGGGATAATAGATTTATTGGGAATACTTCAATTAAGTTTCAGGAAAATTATATTGGTATATGGGATTTATCAACTATCGAAGAATTTACAACTTTTTCAGAGTTTTATTCCAAGATAGTTCATGAAATTTTCCATGGTTTTCAGTTGTCAAATAATGATAAAAGGTTTGCAAATGAATTCTTAGCATTTCAATATCCATTTACAGTTGAAAATATAGCATTGAGAATTAAAGAAAGAGAGTATCTTTTAAAAAGTGTATTTGAAGACGAAAAGGATATAAAAGAGAACTACATGAAAAAATTTATCTCGTGCAGGGAGAAAAGAAGAAGTATTATAAAAGAATTTTTGGACTATGAGCTTGGACTAGAAAGTATTGAGGGGACAGCAACTTATGTTGAATATAGAGCATTATTTGATGAAAGTCGCCTCCCTAAAAAATATCTTATTTCAATGTTTGGTAAGGATTTAATAAAAGTAACGGATTTAAGTAAATTTAGAATGAGCTGTTATTCACCTGGTATGTATATTTCCCTGCTGCTTGATTATGTAAAACCAGATTGGAAAAAAGAATACACTTATGAAAATAAATATATTTATGATTATTTTGTTGATGTTGTATCGTTAGAATTTGAAAATATCGAAATTGACGATCAAACGATAAATCTTGCTCGTGAGGCTGTTGAAAAGCGTAAAAAAGAATTAGACAAAGTGTTTGAAGAATTTGAAACAAGTAGTAAGTATAAAGTTGTGTTAATGGGAAAATTCAATTTAGCAGGATTTGACCCAATGAACATTTTGAAAAGGGAAAATATGCTTTTACATAAAAATTTTCTGAAATTTACTGATGGTGAAAATACTTATTTTGTAAAAGGTCCAGTAGTATCTGAATTTGAAGACGAAATATGGCAATATAGTAAGATAATTTTCTATTCAAGTAAAAAACCTGTATTGAAAGATGATAACATTGTATTTGTTGAAGAAATCGGAACAATTAATGGTAAATTAATCGAAAAAGATAGAGCTTTTTTAATAAAACTTTGAAATTCAATAAAAATGGAGAGGGGGAGGTTCCCCCCTCCGATAATTAATTCAAAATGATGGGGGTTTTTTGATTTAAATCAAGTGAAAAGATTTCTTCTACGATATCATCCGGAATTTCTACATCTAATTCACTCATTATTGAAAAAACAAGTTCAATGATCTCTGCTTTTTTATCATCACTAACCTCAGATGTTTCGATAAGTTCCATTAAAAGTTTAATTATTTCTTTAATCATGATTTTTCTCCCTTCTTTATATAGTTTATTTTTTGATTGAGTAAAAATGTTTGTTATTTTCTTATTTTTTATTTTTTCTGTTTCTTCCTCCTTTCCTTTGGATATCGTTGATAAATTTCCTCTATATTCAGTAATTTTAAAAGAGATAACTTACCAGATAAAATAAACATGTTTTAGTGTTTAAATTTTCATTTTTTTTTTGGAAATTGATGCTTTAGTTAGATTGATCTCTGTGTTAAATTTAATGAATTTTTATTTTTAGTAAGATACACTTCCAAAAAATTTCATTTTCAAAATTTTAATTGCCTCTATATATATATATCTACGTGAGGTTGGGCATTTAACTGTATTGTTACTAAAATTTACCAAACGGTTACATATATTAGTAGGAAAAGTCTTTGAATGTGGTATTATTCCTGACAAACAAACATATTTTCTCAATTAGATATAATTGTAATATTATTTTGATAAAATAAATAAAACAATTTTATATAAATTATGTAAGAAAATATCTTAAATATGCCTGTTTACGAACAATTAATAAATAATATTCATCAATTTTTTTCGATGAGCTCTTAAACAAAACTTAAAAATTAAAGCTTCCAATAACCTTTTTAATAATTGGATCGGTTATTACATATGAGTTATTTGTTTTTGAGATATAACCCATTTTTATAAGATGATTTAAAGTTCGACTAAAGGATGAATTCGTCAATTTCTTCTTTTCACTATATTCAACAGCTTTTTTAATAGCACTCCAGTTATTTATACCCCGGGATATTGCTTTAAGTATGTAAATATATCTTTGACTTAAATTGGATAAATTTTTTATTTCATTATGTACTATGTTGGAGGCTATTTCTAGAGTTTTTTTCATAGCTTCGTTCCAGTTGCCTTTTAGGTCAATTAAACTTTTTCCAAAGTAAACAAGCCAGCCAACAATGCCATCAAGAATATCCACCGCTTTTCTTATCTCTTTTTCACTATATTTGAAACCAACTTCTTCAAAGCCTTTTTTTAGAAAATTCAGGCTTTTCTCATATTCAAATGGTTCGAGGATTATTTCTCTCATATATCTTCCATATAAAGGAGATTTTGCATTCTCGATTCCAACAAATTCTCTAAGAATCCCCGCTTCTGAACCTGTAAGTATAATTTTAAGTGCTTTAAAATTATCATATGCATATCCGAAAATTTCGGGGAATGATATTCCATGAGCTTTTCTAAAAAATCTTAGATTTTGTGCCTCATCAAATATCAAAAATATGTGTTTTTTCCTTTTGAAAGCCCAATTATCGATGGCATCCAGTATTTCAATTATTCCTTCTTCGGAATGTTTTTTTATCTCAATACTGTTTCCTGCAACAGATATACTTTTTAAGTTATTGAATATTTTTATCAGAGTGGAATATCTCTTGGAGAAGGAATAAAATACTTTTTCAAGAGTTGAAACAAAGTCTTTTATACTAACACCGGTAGATGAAAATCTACGACAATCAATAAAAATTCCTCTTACGTCTGGTAAGTTCAAAAATACTTTTACAAGAGAAGTTTTTCCAACTCTTCTTACCCCCAAAAGTAACGAAATAGGTGTATCGGTATTTTTAAGCTTGACTAGTTCATTTTCTCTATCAAATAAATCCTCTACTTTTGTTTTTGGAAAGGGATCAAAAAGCAAAAGTGTCACCCCCCGGAATCATCAATGAAGATGTTATACCATGTTGTAATATTAAAGAAGTTTACTTTAAATTTTTTCTGCAAGAATAATTATTCTTGGAGAATTTGGAGTGAAGTTTTCTTTTTTCCAACTTCCATATACCTGTTTTATAATTAATCCTGCTTCATTTAATAGTTTATTTATTTCTGTAAGATTATATATCCTCATGCTATATTCAAATTCTCTTCTTTTGCCGTTTCGAATAATTATTCTTCTTATGTTTAAATAACCATTTAAAGGATCAAAAGCGGGAATATCTATCATCATGTCTTTGTCAACTTCAAAAACTGAATCACTAAATTTTGTAGCTCTTGAGTCTCTATTTGGTATATCAAAAAGAAATTTCCCATTCTTTTTTAAAAGGTTGGATACGTTTTTAAGGACAAGCTGGTTTTCTTCTTCACTGAAGTATCCGAATGAAGTGAAAAGAAGAAGTGCTACATCAAATTCTTCTTTATATTCAAGTTTCCTTATATCTTTTTTTAGAAAATTGACATTTGTTTTTTGGTCCTTTGCTTTTTGTATTGCAAGACTTAAAAATTCATCCATTATGTCCACACCTGTTACATCAAATCCCAATTTTGAAAGTTCAACGGCGTGCCTTCCAAATCCACATGCGAGATCGATAATTTTTTCATTTCCCTGAAGTTTTAAAATAGAAAGTATGTTCTCTACTTCTAACTTTGTTCTTTCTTCTGTAAGAAATTTTGAGTAGAAATGCATATAATCATCTACTTTAAAAACTTCTTCGATGTTAAATCTCATACAAATCCCCCTTTGACCTTAATTTTTTCAAGGATTTCGAGTAATTATAGCATGAAAATAAAGGTTGTTTGTTAAAGAAATGAAATTCAACCATTTAAAGATATGGTAGTATTTCTTGAGGAAAATGGAAGATATTTAAGAATTGGGTGGAAGTAATCAAGGCAAGTTTTTAAAATACTAGTAGGAAAGTATTTTTAATCTAAAGTATCCAAGAAAACTTGGATTTAAACTGATAGGCCTCCACGCCATATCTGAATACATCATATTTTTAAAAGTAACGTACCTTATTTCGCCTTCCGGGCCTGTATGATAAACAAAACCGTTCCCCGTATATATCATTACGTGATATGGAAATTCCGGGTCTTCTGGATGAAAATAAAAAACTAAGTCACCAGGTTTTGCATATGCTCTTTCTTTAGATATAAATTCGGTGTTGAAGTATAAAAGATTATATGCATCAACATAACTGATGTAACTTTTGCCATTAAAGAATATATTAACCCCCAGTGGTGTATCCGGATAGTTATACTTTTTGACATCTTCGAAGATGGGACCGCTATATTTAGTTTTTTCAAACCAGCTTTTATCGTGTTTTTTTAGACTTTCTTTTATGCAATAGAATACAAAACCTGAACAATCTTTTGTTTTAAATGTTGGGTGTTCATTATCAACATTGTCAAGTGCTATGGAAACAAACCATAGTCTGAAGTTTATGGAATCATTTACATCCAATATCATTTCATTTGGGAAAACTTTGTTACTCAATCCAATGGGAAATAATAAAGTTTGGCAGATTACCGTCAAAAGCAGAAAGAAAATCGTCAACTTCTTTTCTCTCATATTCTTTCAACCACCAATATATCAACCCTTCCTGATATTTTTCGTCAAGTCCATATAAAATCCAATGAAGTAATTCATGTAAAAGTACCTTTTCGTATACACCTTTTCTTTTTAAAATGTGTATAGGCTGCAAAATGATTGTAAAGTCAAAATATACTCCACCGATGTCATATGGCATACCTGTTAATTCGTAAAATTCATACAGGTTGCTGGCTTCATATATATAAACTGGAGTTGAGGGAATTGTTAGACTTGCTTCTTCAAGAAAATAATTTAGTTTTTCCCATACAGTATATGGTAAAGTGAAGCTATTTATTTCCAGTGGAACTGTGAAACTATTTAATGTTAAAGGTATCAACATTACCAAAAGCAAAAGTATCTTCATAGTACATGTTGTAAACGTATGTTGGTCTTTTAATAAATGTTCCATTGTGTGTTACCCTCCAATAGTAAGTAAGTACTCCAGGGGTTAGATATCTAATAAAGAACGCTACCTTTTCTTTTTTTAATTCTCTGTAGCTATACCAAATATTGTCATATTTGTACCAGCTATAAGAGAATTTGCTGTAATAATCTGGTTGTTTTTCACTATAATTTTCGATTACCTGAGCGCATGCTGGTAAATACTCTTCCACAACAAGAAATTCCCCTGTTCCGTCAATGGTTATTGTTGTTTTTAGGAAATCGCCTTTATGAATTGAAAAATCATCATTGCTTTTCAGTGTGATCGTATAATATCCTGATTTAAAGCTATAATCGTTACCTGCAAATTTAAATGGGCCTTGAACTATGAGTTTGTTTTCTTTAAACAGAATTGGAGTACCTTCAGTAATTATCTCAGAAATTTCGACAGGTATTTCAGAATAAATTGTTGGTGTAGTAGAGAGTGAAATATCAACTGGGATATATCTAGTATTAAGTGGCAGGAAAACGTCTACAAATTTATCTTCAAATGGTACTTCATATCTTTTGTAAAGCTCACTTTTTATTTCTATACCATTTGAAATATTTTGATGATATAGCTTTTCAGTTGCTTCAACTTCAACGTACCCATTTCCTTTAACTAAAGTCATGTTACCCATTTTTTCAACTGAAAGATTACTTTTAAAGTTTTTGCTTTCAAGAATTGCCAGAACCGAGAAAGCAGAGTCTTTTGTTGAATACCAGAATGGTCCTTTTTTAGAGTTTAAAAGATAGTTGACCATTTTGTCTCTTAAATCCAGATATTTGTTATGTCTTGTAAGAGTTCTAATTGCTGCACTGGTGAGATGGATTGATGAATAAAATCCTTTTCCCTTAATATATGCTTTATCTATTGATTCTGTTGCTATTTCTTTTATTTTTTCGGGAGACGTGTATACAATATCTAATATATCCTTACTTTCAAAATCAATTTTTACACCATAGAGGCTTAAAACAAATACAGAATATCCTGTTAATTTTTGCTTTTTGAGATATTCAATTGCGTCGTTTACTGCAACGTCTGGATAATAATATCCAAGTTTTTTAGCGTAATAAAGGCCTTCAAGCACATAAGATGTCATAAAAACATCACTTTCGTCGTTAATCCACCATCCCCATCCACCGTCTCTATGTTGAAATTTCAAAAGTCTTTGAAGCCCTTTTAAAATGATATCGTCAAGGTCTGGATATTCAATAAAAGATTTTGCAATTAACGCAGGATAAAATGAACTCATTGTTTGTTCCGTACAACCATATGGGTATCTGATAAGTGCCTTTATTGACGGCTCGAGTAAATCTTTTAAGCTATTTATTATTCTTATATTTTCATCTTCTTTAAAACTCTTTTCACCGGTTATTTTAACTATTTTGCTTACATTTTTTTCAATGTATATTGGATAAACCGGAATTGAAAGTTTTAATCCATCATAATTATCTGTCATAGACGCTTCTGCCGTTATTTCTAGTGTTCCCTCTTTAAAGTCTTTTAGAATAAAAGGTATTTTTAGATCATTTTCAATTTCAAATGTTCCATTTTGAAAATTTAAAGTTCCATTATTTGTTTTCAAACTTACCGTGACTTTTCCAGAAGTTTCGGTATAATTTTTGACGTATAATAGTCCAGTTACTTTGTCACCAGTAGTTAAAAATTCAGGGATGAAAAGTTTTACTTCAAATGGCTTTGTAACTACAAATGTTGCAGTTCCTTCTGCAATATAATCTTTTGAGATTTCATATGCGGTAACTCTCCATTTGGTAATACTATCTGGACTTTTAAATGAAAATTCATTTTCGTATAGATTGGGGTTCCAGTATGCAGTTTCCGGAAAATATTCTCTTATTCTTCTTTTTTCAGCTTCTTTTGTTGAGGCAAAAATATGACTTTCCTTTGTGGTTTCGAATTGAGAAAGAAAGTTGAAATAAACATATTTTGATGACTTGTATATTTCAAAAGGCGGGTAATAAATTGTTGGGTATAAACTTTCAATTACCGACTTTGATTCGGAAAGCGTGTATAATCCTTCATCAACTATACTGACTATCTTTAAAGAATTTGAATTCGGAAATTGTACTTCTACAATTTCACCAGGTTTATATTGTTTTTTATTGATTTTAATGTTTAATTTCTTAACTCTGTCATGGTTTATTTTTATTGCCATTCTATCGTATAATTTGTTTCCAAGGAATTCGATAAAATATGTAGATGAGATTTCATCATCTGGTATCTTTATGGTAAATTCTTTTACATTATCTATTAGTTTAATATCCTGAATCTCAGAACCACCAATAACCAGTATTCCAACATCCTGTTTTGGATCTATTTTTATATTTAAACTTTCGCCAATATTTATTTCATTCTTGTTTGAGGAAATAATCTCATTTTTACTTCTTACAAAACTTTCGTATATGGTTTTTGATTCCTTACCAAACTTTACGACAACTTTCCAGATATTTTCCGGTATTTCTATATTTGCTTTACCATCCAAAACTTCAAAGAATATATCTTTGTCGTTAAGGGTAATAATTCCCACACCTTTTAGTGGATGCCCTGAAAGATCAGTAATATAAAGGGTTAAAATTCCATCTTTAAGTTCGCCATCAATGTTTACATTGTCGGCTTTTACATCAATGTATATATTCTTATCGTATTGTTTACCCGAATCATCTACAACCAGTGCCTGAATTCTGTAGAATCCTTTTTCTTTTAAATAAATGTTATAAACAGCTTCTCCTTTATCATCAGTTACAGCTTTATATTTATTTATTAGGGTTGAATAATTAAAAGTGTAGAATAAAATCTCTGCGTTTTTTACTGGGTCTCCGTTAAGATAGGTAGCTTTTAATTTAACGTTTAAAGTATTACCGGCAATTATTTGTGTGGCGTTAGCAGTCAGTGAAATGGTATATGTAGGCTTTGTGTAATCCTGAATTAAAAGATAATATATACCAAGGGGACTATCATTTTCATATACAATTATTGTATAGTTACCGGTTATTATTTCTTCAGTAGTTTTATAGTCAAAGGAAAATCCACCAAGTTCATCCGTGGAAAAATCTTTAGAAAAGATTACATTATTAAAAGGATCCTTCAGAACTATTTTTGAAGTTGATGAATATGGAATATATCTATCGTTTTTTCTTTTAAAAAGATTTATCCTGAAATGAATTAAATCTCCTGGTTTGTATATTGGTTTATCGGTAAATATTAGAGCCTTTTTTTCTGGATATGCGTTCCACCCTCCGTAGTTGGAAAGGAATACTACGTTATTATCAACAAAAAATGGAGTTTTGGAATATTTGTTTTTTGTTTGGAATTTAAAAATGGGGCCTTGCAAAGTTTTTTTGATTAATTTGTCGTAATAGTAGCATTTATCCACAAATTTCTGATTTTTAAGATCATATATTGCAAAATAAAGTTTATCTTTTGAGGAAGCAACGAAAGCTTCAAAGTGGGTCAAAAAAAAATAACCTGGTTGCAGAATTTTTTGTCCCCTTAAGAATAATAAAATACGCACCCGGAATATCTGGTAGTTCAATGGAATACATCTCGTCTTTAATTTTTTTGAGTGAATAATCTACCATATTTCCTGAACCAAGTATTCCATTTAGAATGCTTTGTGAAAGCTTAAAATAATAAATCTGTACTGAAAATTTTTCATCTGTGGAAAAATAAACGGTATTTTTAGGATAAACGAGTACATTTTCTGTTCTAAAGTATATGTATGAGAATGACAATATTGAAATTAAAATTAATAAACAAATAATTAACTTTTTCATAAAATCACCCCGTTCAGGTTTAATTTATCTTGCATACGGAAATAGTTTTTCCATGTTAATTATATCAAAAAGCAAGTAACATAAAAAATGGATAAATTTTATTAAATGACATTCGATGGACTCAAATTGAAATAATGTATTATAATAATATTATATCCGTAAGGTTAGAGTTGTAAAAAAGGGGGTTGGAAAATGTTAAAAAAACAACTTTCAACCGGGGAAAATAGTGACAAGAATAACAATTCTTTCGAGGAAAAAGTGGATCACGATCATAAAAAGCGCCACAATCATCATGAACATATGGTGGCAGATTTTAAAAAAAGATTCTGGATATCTTTAATTTTGACAATTCCAGTTTTATTTCTTTCTCCAATGCTCCAGAAGTTGTTTGGAATTTCAAAAATAGTAAGTTTTCCAGGAGATTTATATGTTCTTTTTGGTTTATCTACTATAATTTACTTCTATGGTGGTTACCCGTTTTTAAAAGGTTTTGTTAAAGAGATAAAATCAAAAATGCCAGGGATGATGACGTTAATTGCTATTGCTATCAGTACAGCGTATATTTACAGTAGTACCGTTGTGTTTGGACTAAAAGGAGTAATTTTTTTCTGGGAGCTTGCAACTTTAATTGATATTATGTTGTTAGGTCATTGGGTCGAAATGAGGGCAATTATGGGCGCTTCAAGGGCGTTAGAAGAACTTGCAAAATTAATGCCATCCAATGCGCACAAAGTTATGCAAGATGGTACATTGAAGGATGTTCCACTTCAGGAATTAAAACCAGGTGATGTTGTTGTGGTAAAACCTGGTGAAAAAATACCAGCTGATGGAATAGTAATAGAGGGAGAAAGTTTTGTTAACGAGTCGATGTTAACTGGAGAAAGTAACCCAATTTCCAAAAAACAAAATGATCTTGTAATAGGTGGTTCAATAAACGGGGATGGCTCGCTTAAAGTAGAAGTTAAAAAAACGGGAAAAGATTCGTATCTTTCGCAGGTAATAGAACTTGTTAAAGAAGCGCAAGAAAGTAAATCTAAAACACAGGACCTCGCAAATAGAGCAGCCGTATGGCTTACACTTCTTGCATTATCTGGTGGTGCTATTACATTCCTTGTATGGACTTTACTAATGGGAAAAAGTTTCGCTTTTGCGCTTGAAAGAACCGTCACAGTGATGGTTATTACCTGTCCGCATGCACTTGGCCTTGCAGTTCCGCTTGTTGTAGCTGTTTCAACTGCTATTTCTGCAAAGAATGGACTTCTTATTAGAGATCGTAGAGCATTTGAAAAAGCAAAGGATATTCAGGCAATTGTTTTTGATAAAACGGGTACTTTAACTGAGGGCAAGTTTGGAGTTACCGATGTTGTAAAACTTTCTGATGATTTGACGGAGGATGAGATATTAAATTATGCAGCTTCGGTTGAGTTGCATTCTGAACATCCTATTGCAAAGTCAATCACAGAAGCTGCAAAAGAGCGTATGAAAGTGGAAGAATTTAAAGCAATTCCCGGGAAAGGTGCAGAAGGTAAGGTAAACGGAAAACACGTTATGGTTGTTAGTCCGGGATATTTAAAAGAGAACAACATTAAGATAAAAAATGAAAAAATACAGAAATTATTATCAGAGGGAAAAACAGTTGTTTATGTTTTAATTGATTCAGAAATCAAAGGGGCAATTGCCCTTGCGGATATAATACGAGAAGAATCAAAAGAGGCAATTTCAAAATTAAAAAGTATGGGGATAAAATGTATGATGCTTACGGGGGATAATGAGCAGGTTGCAAAATGGGTTGCTGATGAAATAGGTCTTGATGAATATTTTGCAGAAGTTTTGCCGCATGAAAAAGCCCAAAAGATAAAAGAGATTCAATCAAGAAATTTAATTGTTGCAATGACTGGAGATGGTGTTAATGATGCACCTGCATTGGTACAGGCTGATGTTGGAATTGCTATAGGTGCTGGAACAGATGTTGCTGTTGAATCTGCTGATATTGTTCTAGTTAGGAACGATCCAAGAGATGTAGTAGCAATTATTGAACTTGCCAAAAATACGTATAAAAAGATGGTTGAAAATTTATTGTGGGCAACTGGATATAATGCATTTGCAATTCCCCTTGCAGCAGGTGTTTTATATAGCTGGGGAATACTATTAAGTCCAGCAATTGGAGCGGTTTTTATGTCGTTGAGTACAGTTATTGTTGCAATAAACGCAAAACTTTTAAAGCTGAAACATTAAAAACAGCCGGGGAGAATCCCCGGCTGGTATATGATTACCTTCTTTTCTTTAAAATTCTCAATGAATTAAAAATCGCAATAAGTGTTACACCAACATCTGCAAATACTGCTCCCCACATGTTAACAAGTCCCAGAGCACCTAAGGCTAAAAATAAGATCTTAACTCCTAAGACAAATATTATATTTTGCCATGTGATCTTTAAAGTTTTTCTAGATATTTCAATTGAATCAATTAGTTTTGAGATATCATCGTCCATTATAACCACATCAGCTGCTTCAATTGCTGCATCAGAACCCAGACCTCCCATAGCAATTCCTACGTCAGCTCTTGTTAGAACTGGAGCGTCGTTGATTCCATCACCAACAAATGCTGTTGAAGTACCGTTGTTGTGTTTTTCGAAAAATTTAACTTTATCACCAGGAAGAAGTTCGGAATAATATTCATCTATACCAACTTTTTTAGCAACTTCTCTAGCAACTTTTTCGCTATCACCAGTTAACATAACAGTTTTTCGAATACCAAGTTTTTTTAGCTTCTTAATAGTGTCTGATACTCCGGGTTTTATTTTGTCTGATATACCAATATAACCAGCAAATTTTCCATTGACTGCTACAAAAACGATTGTACCGTTAAAGTCAATTTCAGGAGTTTGAATGTTATATTTCTCCATTAATTTTTTGTTACCAACTAAAACATTTTTCCCATCTATTTTTGCTTTAATTCCATGTCCTGCAATTTCTTCGTAGTCTTCAATTTTATTTTCATCGATTTTATTTCCGTATTTTCTTTTTATAGATTCAGCTATAGGATGATTTGAGTGTTTTTCAGCGTAAGCAGCTATTTCAAGTACATCTTCTTTACTTAACCCATTAAATTCTTTAATTTCAACTACTTCAAAGACTCCTTCTGTTAAAGTACCAGTTTTGTCAAAGATTATAGTATCTAAATTTTTAAGTACTTCAAGATAATTTCCACCTTTTACAAGAACTCCATGTTTGGATAAGCTACCTACACCTGCAAAGTATCCAAGAGGAATTGATACAACAAGACCACATGGGCACGAAATAACGAGGAAGATGAGAGCTCTATAAAGCCAATCACTAAATGGAGCACCTGTTAATAATGGTGGTAATGTTGCAAGCATAACTGCTAAAAATACAACAACCGGGGTATAGTATTTTGCAAATTTAGTAATGAGTTTTTCGGTTTTAGCTTTTTTAGCTGCAGCATTTTCGACCATATCGAGAATTTTTGATATAGTTGATTCAAAGTATTCTTTTTCAACTTTAATAACTACAAGACCGTTTAAATTTATGAAACCACTCATAACCTCATCATTTTCTTTAATAGTTTTTGGTATTGATTCTCCAGTTAACGCAGAAGTATCCACCATGGAACTACCTTTTATGACCACACCGTCTAAAGGTATTCTTTCACCAGGTTTTACAACAATTAAATCTCCTTTTTTAACATCTTCAGGAGATACTCTGATTTCTTTACCATCTTTAAGAAGATTGGCATAATCGGGTCTTATATCAAGTAATGCTTTGATTGATCTTTTTGAATTATCTACGGCAATGTTTTGTAATAATTCACCAAATTCATAGAATAACATTACACCAACTGCTTCAGGATACTCACCAATTGAGAATGCCCCAATCGTAGCTATGCTCATCAAAAAGTTTTCATCAAAAATATTGCCTTTGATAATATTTTTAAGAAAACGCGTTAAAACTTTACCACCAGAAATCAAATAAGCTGCGATGAATAGCATTATTTTTAAAGAGAAAGGTTCATTTACGAATAAAGCAGTAACAAAAATTGCCAGTCCTGAAAATAGTTTAATAATTTCAAGCTTTCTATTAAAAAAATCTTCATCATTATGATCGTGTGAGGTTTTGTTATTTTTATCAAGTACCTCAATGTCTGGTTCAATCTTTTTTACTAAATGTTTTATCTCTTCAAGTTTTACTTCATCATCAACATCAACAACCAGTGTTTTTTTGATAAAGTTAAGCGAAACATTTTCTACTCCTTCAAGTTTTTTTACGTTTTCTTCAATTTTTGCTGCACAACTAGGACAATCCAGACCTTCCAGAACAAATTCCTTCTTTTTTGCCATGTTTTATCCTCCTTGAATTATCATGAATATTTGAACAAATATTCAATCATGTGTTAAAAAAAGAATAAAATTATCCTTCTGTAATATGTGAAAAACCTACGTCAAGAATTTCTTTTACGTGTTCATCATTTAATGAATAATAAACTACTTTTCCTTCTTTTCTGTATTTTACTAAATCAGCTTGTCTTAAAATTCTAAGTTGATGTGAAATTGCTGAGGGAGTTTTTTTGAGCACAGTTGAAAGATCGCATACACACATTTCATCAACCTGTAATAGTGCGTATAGAATTTTCATTCTTGTGTTATCACCCATAATTTTAAATAAATCAGCGAGTTTATTTAGTGTATTTTCATCCGGAGTGTTTTCTCGAACTTTTTTAATAATATCTTCATGTATTTCTATTGTTTGACAAACTTCAATTACATCATTTTTGTCTTTTTTCATGTTATCACCATCTTTTAACATTTGAATAATTGTTCATATATAGTATAACATATTTTTGTTGTAAGGTCAATAAAAAATGTTTATGATTCATTTTTTTGTTTATTAAAGGAATAGTTCGATTAATATAAAAATGACTTATCAAAAAATTGGAAATTGTTGTTAGAAATGATATTTTTTATGTTAAAATTATATGTTAATAAATTTGAAATATTATTTTCAATATTAGGGGGGATACAATGAAAAAGTATGTTAGGTGGGTAATATTGATAGTGTTTTTTTGGATTTTGTTGGGATGTACAAATTCAACACCACAAATTCCTCAAAACCATCCACCTGAACTTACAATTTTGACACCGACGAATGGTACTACTGATGTACCTTTAGATTTTGTTTTAAAGTGGGAGTGTACTGATCCAGATGGAGATGATTTAGTATATGATATTTATCTTGGCACCAGTAATCCACCTCCACTTTTATTGAATGATTATTCGTATGAAAATTATGCTGTAACACATTTACAATCATTAACAACATATTATTGGAAGATAGTTGCAAAAGATAGTAAAGGCGGAGTAACGGAAGGTCCCATTTGGAGTTTTACTACCTTGAATAATCCACCATTTCATCCAGCGCCCTATTTTCCTCTGAATGGTGCAATTGATATAGATACTGATGTGACGTTAAGTTGGAGTTGTATGGATATTGATGGAGATTCTTTAACTTATGATGTTTATTTTGGAAAGGAAGCGACACCCCCGCTTGTTGCGACTGATCTTACGGTTAAAAATTATGATGTAAAAAATCTTGAACCAAAAACAGTTTATTATTGGAAAATAGTTGCTAAAGATGGTAAAGGTGGAGTAGCAGAAGGTGGACCATGGTATTTCACAACGTGCCTCCTTAAATGGAGTTTTTTAACCAATGGTTCTATTCATTCTTCACCGGCAGTAGGTTCAGATGGAACTATTTATATTGGAAGTTACGATAATTATTTATATGCTATAAATCCAGATGGTACATTGAAATGGAAATTTCAAACGGGTGATGATATAAATTCATCTCCTGTAATTGGTTCGGATGGAACAATTTATATTGGAAGTAACGATGATTATTTATATGCTATAAATCCAGATGGCACACTAAAATGGAAGTATCTAACTGGTGGGAATATAAATTCGCTGGCAATTGGAATTGATGGAACAATTTATATTGGAAATTTCGATAAAAATCTGTACGCCATAAATCCAGATGGTACATTAAAGTGGAAATATTTAACGTTGGGAAATTTGTTCTCATCACCTGCAATAACTTCAGATGGAACTATTTATATTGGGAGTAACGACAATAATTTATATGCCATAAATCCAAATGGTACATTAAAATGGAAATATCTAACAGGTGGAGATTTATTCTCATCACCTGCAATAGGTTCAGATGGAACTATTTATATTGGGAGTAAGGATAATTATTTATATGCGATAAATCCGGATGGCACACACAAATGGAGATTTTTGACAGGAGGAGGAATTTTTTCTTCACCGGTCTTAGATAGCAATGGTAATGTTTATATAGGAAGTGCAGATAATTATTTATATGCAATAAATTCATCGGGGATTATGAAGTGGAGATATCAAACAGGTGGAAGTGTATATACCACACCGTTAATAGGTAGCGATGGTACAATATATTTTGGTAGTTATGATAAATATTTTTATGCACTAAACCCAGATGGAACGTTAAAGTGGAAATATTTAACAAACGAGAATGTAAATGGTTGGCTTTATTATTCCTCTCCCGCAATAAGCAACGATGGAACAGTTATTTATATAGGGGCCTACAATGGTATTTTGTATGCTCTTTATGATGAAACAGGAGGTTTAAATAATTCTTCATGGCCGAAGATTTACCACGATAATTTGAATACTGGAAATATTAACTATTAAAGTTTGAATAAATTTTGGTGAAATAAAAAACATGGCTCCATTTGGAGCCATATTTTATTGGAATTTTTGGGATTTTGTTTGAAACTATTTGTTTTCTTCTTTTAGTTTTTTCACTATAAATGATGCAACGTGGATTCCTTTTGTTCCTCTTCCAAAACCAGCGTCAAGTCCGTTTTCAATTGCAAGGTCGTTATTTATTTGGGTTCCACCGGCAATGATAAGAATTTTGTCTCTGATTCCTTTTTCAATGGCAAGTTCGTGGAGACGTTGCATATTTTTTATATGAACGTCATTATGTGTAATAATCATGGAAGCAAGAATAGCTTTTGCACCCGTTTCAATTGCAGCATCGATAAGTTTTTCTGGTGGAACACTGGTTCCAAGGTATGTATATTTTATTCCATATTTTTCAATTCCACCATGTTTTATATCAAGGATTTCTCTTAAACCGACAGAATGTTCATCGTTTCCAACGGTTCCGGCAACAACATGAATTGGGTTATTTTTTACATATTCAAATATTTCATCTTCGGGTAAGGTTTCAGGTTTTTTTGGAAGTTCAAGTTTGTCAACTTCAATTTCAAAAGGTACTTTAGCTTTAACTTCTATATATGTACCCTCAGCAGGATGAAGAACGGTTTTGTGAATAATTGTTGGTTCTTCCAATCCAAGTTTTTCACAGAGGGCTATGGCGGCAGCTTCAGCTAATTCTTCTGGCAGAGCAAATGTCATGTCCATCTGGATCCAGCCGTCTGCAAACCATTCAACTTCAGGCTTTATTACATTTCTTTTTTTCATATCTCTTATTTTTTCAAGCCTGATATTTACGTTATCTGTTTCATCAAGTTCGTCTATAAATTGTATTTTTTCAGGGTTATGGAATGTACAACCACCAATAAGATCACATGGCTTTTCAATACCTTCTGGGAGATTATTATATCCGAAATGTTCACAAACAGGTGCCATATAATCTTCGTCTCTTGGGGCGACTGTTCCTGCGGCTATTTCACCATCTTTTTTTCTAGCTATTCCATCTCCCATTCTTTCGGGATAATATCCATTATCCACAAACATGCCAGCTTCTAATGCTTCAAAATATCCACCCATATCCAGTATTTCTTCAAGCATCAAAATTGCACGCATTTTCAGCTCTCTTACTTTTTCTCTAATTTCTTTTTCATCAATCTTTACATATTTTTTCATTCCATCAAGTGCGATGAGTGTATGTTTCGCTGTTTCAACACCGCGTATAGAGTTAACATGCCAAGGTACATTTCTTCCTTCATCTGGTGTAATTGTTGATTGAAGATCAGCAGATGTAAGTCTTGAGATAAGGGTATTTAAAACGTGTATTCTTGTTGCATCAAATAGATCAGATTCAATATATCTTGTATTCATCTGGGCTCTAAATTTAAAACCATCAAATAATTCTCTTAAAGCAACAGCATATGGTAAATTGTATCTAAATTCTGGCATTGGTGAAACGACTGGAGGAACAGTTGAGAGTGCTATATATTCTTTTTTCATGCCGGCTTTTAATGAATACATACAATTAATACCGTGTTGAACGAGAAGTTCAGGCATAACGGTCCAGGCAAGTTTTGCCGATGCATTTGCGTTATGAGCACCATCTATTTGTAACATACCAGCAAATGCCATTATCCTTTTTGCAACAGCAGCATCAACAAAAGAACGTATTGGATTTATGCCCCTGTATAACACATTATATTGAGGATCTTGATGAGCACCATTAACACCTTCTTCTGCAAACAGAACAGCAATTTCCGGCCCGGCTACACCTGAAACATAGCTGTGGAAATTAATTGGACGTCCAACTTCTTCTTCTATTAAATCAAGTGCTTTTCTTGTTGCACGAAGTTGCTTTCTTGTTATTGGTATTCCACCAATACCCTCTGGTGTTCCTTCTATAAGGCCATCATAGTGAGATTGTCCCAGTGTCCTGATTACCATTATATGATCTGCACCGTGCCAGGCGGCCATTCTCATTCTTCTAATATCGTCTTCAAACCTTCCAGATGCAATTTCAGAGGTTATTACAACCTCAGGTTGTGGATCTATACCACCAAAATAGTGTGCAGCGGGGAGTGGAACGGAATTTTTTAAATTCTCACTGACCTGATGATATTCATATTCGCCTATTTTAGTACCTTCTGGAAGTTTCTTTCTCCATGTCCATCCACGTCTTTTTGGCCTATATTTATCGAGATCTTTTAGAATTTCGTCTATGTTAATTGGTTTTTTTGGATCAAGCATTTTTGTTCACCCCTTTAAAGATCCTATCCACATCATCCCAGTATTTTCCTGAGATGAGTTCTCTACCAGCTTGTAAAATATCAAGATTTTTTTCCTTTGCAATTCTCCATACAATATGACCAGCACCTTTTGAAAGAAGGCCCCTCTGGAAGATCATGTCTACAAGTTTCCCAGCTTCTATACTGTTGAATCCCATTCTTAAAAGAACTGATCTTTCAACGGATGGTGATGTATGAGTTTCAGCGAGTTTTATCAAAGGATCAACTACTTTTTCAACAAGATGCCAGAAATATTGGTTTAATTCAGCGTCTGTCATTTTTTGCAAATGTTTACTTCTTTCCTGGAAATCATCTTTTCTTGGTTTCAATTTATTCACCTCCGAGAAGTTCTTCAATAAATTGTTTTATTTTTTCTTCTGTTGTGTTAGTATCTTCTGCCATGAATTTTATTTCGTCTTCTGTAAAGTTCTTTTTATTGTACCTTTTTATAATTTCTTTCACATAACTTTTTCTTACATTGTCCATGTTGAACTCGATGTATCCAATTTGAGAAGGATGTTCAGGAATAACTATTCTTTTTCCAGGTAAATCTTCTTTGATTGGATCCCCTCTTTTTATTTCCATCCCCATTTTTCTCGCAAAAGTAAGTTGTGCAGATGGAAGTTTACCTGCACCAGTGTATTCAGTTTCATTAACAACGATAACTTTATCATCATCCATTTCAAGTGCAAGTGCAAAAGCTGCCGCAAGTGATGTATTTCCTGCGGGTCCTCTTTGCATTCCTTCAAGCTGTGCAAGCATTTCAGTTATATAGAAAACTTCCCCCTGAGTAACTAAAAGATATCTGTCCATATAACGAAGTGCCCTTGCGGCATTTTTGGGTACATCTGATCTATCTGGGAATGTTGCAAATGGGATGCCAAAACCTGTATGTCCTGTTGTAAAGTATTTTTTATTAAAATCATTATCACTTGCCATATGAAGTCCTTTTAAATTTACACTTGCTGCTACAACCTGTGTGTTGGTTGCGCCTGCTTTTTTTAGTCCCCTTGCAGTTCCAGTTAAAATTCCCCCTCCAGCGTGTGTAATTACAACTATATCCGGGTATTTTCCCGTTAAATCTTTTGTTTGCTGAGCAATCTCGAATCCAAGTGTTTCAACACCTGCTATTGCATATGGTGTGTAAAGTGAAGCGTTGAAAAATCCAGTTTCTTCTAAAAGAACAAGAGTGTAGTAAAAAAGTTCTGGGCCAACGGTTAGCTGTACAACTTCTGCTCCATATGCTTCACAAGCTCTTCCCTTTTCTAAAATTTCGGGTTGACCTATCCACCTGCTGTCATAACATTCTTGTGTGATAATACATTTAAGTCCTCTTTTTGCTGCTTGTGATGCAACTGCTGCACCATAGTTCCCACTTGTTGCAGCAATAACTCCTTTATAGCCATTTTTTTGTGCGTGATACACACTAACAGATGCACGTCTATCTTTGTAACTTCCTGAAGGATTTGTCGCTTCATCCTTTATAAATATTCTTGCACCTTTTCCTTTTGGAGCAATTTTTTTGATAAGGCGATTTATTTGTTTGAGTTCTACAAGAGGTGTATTTCCAACGCCTGTTTCTTCCTGTATTTCTCTTACTTTTTCAAGGGTATAGCCAACTTCTTTCATCATTTTTTCATAATCAAAAACAAGATCTGAGCTCATGAATTTTTCATAATCTATTCCAACAGCCTTTTTCATTATTTCATTTTTTCTGGCCATGACTGCATCATATGATAAATCACGCATTACTATCACCTTCTAATATCTTTCGAAGTTCAATTCCAACTGTCATAAGTTCGGGAACAGGTTCGCCAAAATTATGTTCATATTTTGGGTTAATTGCTACAAGTTTTCCAGAAACTTTTCTACCAATCAACGTTTCAATTTCTACTTCTTCACCTATTTCAGCAGTGTCATTTAAAAGGAATCCTTTTACTCTCATTTGTAAAGGAACCTTTTTTGTGTCATCTGGAAGTGGAGCGGTTCTTTCCTCGGGTTTTAAAAGAGTTTTTTGTATTTGAACCCAATCTCCCTTTTTGGCTTTCATTTTTTCACCTCATTTAATTGACAAAATTGATCTTGGAACTGGAAGATCAGCCATTGTCTTAAGTCCGGGTTGTGCTTCAATTACAATGGGTATCATATTCGTTGCTATTGCAATTGTTGCTTTCCCACCAGGGATTTCAGGTTTTATTGCGAGATTAATATCGGGATCACCGTAAATTTCAATGTAGTCTCCTGTTTCAACCCCTTCAAGATGTGGATGAATTTGTTGTGGATGTTGCATTTCAATGACTACTTCATCTCCAATGTAAGCTTTGGCTGAGTGATTACATCCTGCAACCATTCCAGGTTCGACTTTTACAACTGGTGTTTCTCTATGTACATTTGAAATTATTGGTTTTCTTTCCTCTTTAATATCTGTGATATTCCAACCAAGTGCTTTTGCTATCATCCTAATACTTTGAGGAAAGCCTATATGTCCAACGATTTTTCCACTCTTTATCCCTTCTTCAAATTCTTCCGGGGTTGTTCCAACACCTTGTGTTTCCATAACAGTTTTTCCAAATGGGGAGAGATCATTTATTCTTCTTGCAACGATTTTGTTTACCTTATTACATACTCCTGTAAGTGCAATGATGAGTGTATCAAGAACAAAACCAGGATTTACACCAGTTCCAAGGATTGTTACACCGTATCTCTTCGCAAGACTGTCCATATAAATGGCTTCTTCTTCATGTGAATCAAATGGGTAAGCCATTTCTTCGGCAATTGTGATTACATTACAATGGTTTTTGACAGCATATTCTATTTGAGGAAGTACATCTTTTACGAAAGATGATGTTGCAATTACGACAAGGTCGGGGTTTGTTTTTTCAATTATTTCTTTATCTTTTGAGACTAAGATCCCTGTATTTTGTGTTTCTACTATTTCACCAACATCTTTACCCATATATTCGGGATTTAAATCAATTGCTCCAACAAGTTTCATAGAACTACTTTCAATAATATTTTTTGCAATGCCTCTTCCCATTGCGCCTAATCCCCAGCTAACTATTCTCATATGTTTTAACCTCCTTATTTTTCTAGTCTTCAAACTTAATGTTATCATGTATTTTAAAAGTTTTCCATCTTGTTTAAATTCAATTAATTTTGCGTAAAATTAATAAAGTGTAAAAAATATCATTATACACATTTTTATAAAAGTATGCATTAGTATGCGTTCAAATATAAATTTTTAATTTTAGTTAGTTTAACAAACTATTTGGTTTTTGAAGGGTAAAAGATGTATAATATTTTTAAATGTAAATAAAGGAGGGACAATATGAAAAAACTTGTAATATCTGATTTATTAAAATTTACCTTTTTATCCGGCCTTTCTTTTTCACCAGATGGGAGATTTTTGGGTTTTGTTGTCCACAAAATGGATGAAGAAGAAAATAAATATTTATCTAACATTTGGCTTTACAATGTAGAAAATGGGAAAACATTTCAACTTACATCGTTTGGACAGGAGAGTAGTTTTATCTGGCTTGATGATGAAATGATTCTTTTTTCGGAAATAAGAGATGAAAAAGATAAGAAAAGAAGGGAAAATGGGGAAATCTTTACTGTATTTTACAAAATCAACGTTAATGGAGGAGAAGCACAAAAAGCTTTTGAGGTACCATTTTTTGTTAGAAAAATAGAAAAATTAGATGATGATTCTTTTGTTTTACTTGTTACATATGATAAAAAAATGCCAGATTTTTCGAAGATGGATGAAAATGAAAAACGGGAAACATTAAAAAGAATAAAAGAGGAAGAGGACTATGAGGTTTTAGATGAAATACCATTTTGGTTTAATGGAAGTGGTTTTACAAATAAAAAGAGGGCGAGGTTGTATTTATTCAATGTAAAAGAAAAAAGCTTTACTCCTATTACAGATGAACTTACAAATGTAGGGCATTTTAATGTAGATGAAGGTAAAAAGAAGATTTTATTTGTATCTAATAGATACGAAAATAAAATGGAAATAAGATCAGATTTGTATGTATATGATATTGGAAACAAAAAACTTGAAAAATTAACACATGAAGAACCATTTAGATATACTTATGCATATTTTCTGGAAGATTCGATTATTTTTGCTGGAAGTAACATGAAAAACTTTGGAATAAATGAAAATCCAAAGTTTTATCTTTTAAATCCAGATACTAAAGAAGTCAAACTTCTAACTCCTGACTTTGATTTAAGTGTGTGGAATAGTGTGGGTACGGATTGCAGGTTTGGCTCAAATAAACTTGCCAAAGTTGATGGAAAATTTTTGTATTTTATTACAACAGAGTGGAATAGTTCATATTTAAATAGAATTGATAAAAATGGAAAGATAGAAAGATTAACAAAAAAAGGTGGATCAATTGATGGTTTTGATGTAAAAGATGGGAAGATTTATTTTGTAGGATTAAAGGATTACAAATTACAGGAGATATATAATCATGAAGAAAAGCAAATCACAACTTTTAATGAGTGGGTTATAAAAGAAAGGAAAATATCCAAGCCTGAAAGGTTTACATTTCTTGCAGATGATGGGACAGAACTTGAAGGCTGGATAATTAAACCTGTTGATTTTGATGAGAATAAAAAATATCCGGCAATTTTAGATATCCATGGTGGGCCAAAGACTGTATATGGTGAAGTATTTTTCCATGAAATGCAGGTTTGGGCAAATGAAGGATATGTTGTAATGTTTTCAAATCCTCGTGGAAGTGATGGGAGAGGAAATAAATTTGCAGATATAAGGGGAAAATATGGAACAATAGATTATGAAGATTTAATGAAATTTGTTGATGAAGCACTAAAAAGATATCCATTTATTGATGAAAATAGACTGGGAGTAACCGGGGGATCATACGGTGGCTTTATGACCAATTGGATTATTGGTCATACCAACAGATTTAAAGCAGCGGTTTCACAGAGAAGTATTGCCAACTGGATTTCAAAGTTTGGAACAACTGATATTGGTTATTATTTTGTTGAAGATCAACAAAGTGCAACCCCTTGGAATGATTTTGAAAAACTTTGGTGGCATTCACCTATGAAGTATGCTGACAAAGTTAAAACTCCAACACTATTTATCCATTCTGATGAGGATTATAGATGTTGGCTTCCCGAAGGAATCCAGATGTTTACCTCTCTTAAATATTTTGGTGTTGATGCTCGACTTGTCATATTTAAAGGGGAGAATCATGAATTAAGTAGAGGTGGAAAACCAAAACATAGAATGAGAAGGCTTAAAGAAATTACAGATTGGTTTAATAAATATCTAAAGTAAATTTGAATATTAAACAACAAAACGCCCCCAATCAATTTAACTATACATTTTGGGGGCGTTTTTGATTTAAGTCATTTGAAAGAATTTTAATGAACGATTTTTCTAGGATAAATCTCAAATTCGTCTAGAATTTTGTAAGTTTTAACAAGTTCATAATTTTCTTCTTTTCCTACAGCTTTTACTACAAAATGTATACTGTTGTTTTCAACAGTTCCTACAACGTAATGTAAATATCCAGCGGCTGCAGCTTTTGAAAAAGGAAGGTACGATGCAGCGTTTGAATATAATCCATATCCTAGTGGAGCACCCCCACCACCAGTTGTAATGTACATCACTCCATCTTTTAGAAACCTTTCATAATGGTGGATGTGGCCGTTAAATACAGCAGAGACCTTATATTTTACAAAAAGATTATGCCATTCTTCTCTAAATTGTTGACCTCTATCCTTTACATTTGAAAAGAATGGGTGGTGGAACAACACAATTATATAAGGTTTATCAGTATTTTTTAAATCATTTTCCAACCATTTTGTTTGAAAAATGCTTGCAGCAGTGTTTTCTTGAATATCACTATCAAGGACAATATAATGTACTGGGCCAATATCAAAAGAATACCATTGTTTAAGGAAATCTCCTCCGCCTTTTCTGGGTGGCATAAAAGCTTGATAATAATATTCGGTATTATGTTCATGGTTTCCTAACACAGGGAAAACAGGTGAAGTTGAGAAAAGAGAGTGTCCTGTGTCAAAAAATACATTCCACTCAAACAATTGAGGCCCACTTTCAACAAGGTCACCTGTGTGAAGAACAAATAGAGCATTTTCTTTTGACAATTCATCACATATAATTTTATGCCTATCTGTGTTTGTACGTGTATCACCGTAAACAAGAAATTTATATTTTTCATTTCCAGCTGTTTTAAAAGATATTTGTTCTTTTAGTGAGGTTCCAGCAAGAATGGTTGCGCTATAAGTTGTGGATGGGGTTAGATTATCTATTTTTATTATATGAAAGGTATCGATGAGATTGTCTATTATTTTTTGATTGTTAACAAGTATTGCAGCTGTGCCTGGTTTATTTGTTTTAAACCCTACGTATATGCTACTTGTTGAAAGACCAGTGAGGTATGGTTTCCAAAGAAATTCAAGCTTTTCTGGAATTTTAAGTATAATTTTGTCCTGAGTAAAACTTTCAATTTCTAAATCTTCATTTAATACCTGATAGTTGTATTTACCCTCTGGGGCAGAAAAGTAAATTTCTCCATTTTTATTACTGGTTGATACATCAATAGGGGTATTTTCGTCTAATAAAATTATTTTTACGTTACTGATGGGTTTACCATTGTTATCCTGAACCAAGAGTTTATTTTGCTGATCAATAAGATTTAATTTTTCTTTTAAACTATGTATGTCTTTATCTACGATAATATCAAAATCAAATTTTGAATAGTTTTCTTCATGGGTAGGTGTTCTTGATAAAATCATGAGAGCTCCTATCCTGTACATTGATAGTGAGTTTGGAAAAACAATAGCATACGCAATGTGTCTACACTGGATAAAATTATAATTTTGTTCTTTTATGAATACCGGTTTTACATCACTTTCCTTGAAAAACACTCTCAATTCTTTTGATTCTTTTGAAAGTACGTTTACATGTATTCCGTTTTGTGTTAAAGAATATTCGATGGTTACCTCTTTATCCCCATTTGTTCCATATGCTACTATTTTTTCGGCATTTACTGTTTTAACCTTTGTTATTGTTACTTTCTTTTTATCGAGGGTAAAATACATATTATAAATTGCATCGTACATGGTGTCTTTTGTTGCAAGATTCTCAAGAAGACCTTCGTTGCTTATAGAAGCGATAATTTTATTATTTGATAATATAGAACTTCCATTTTCTATATATGGAGTCATTCCTTTAAATGTTATGGAAGAGAATGAAAGTAGAGAAAATATTAAGAAAAATAATGTAAGAAATTTCGGGTATGGAGAACATTTTTTCATATTAATACCTCCTTCAAATTCAGCTTATCAGATTATTATAACACTATATAAAGCCGATTTGTTAAAAATTAAAAATTAAAAATCAATTAGTTAATGATGAGGTTTAAAAAGATATAATGAGGATACAACTTGATGAATAATGTGATATGATATGTGTATAAGTTGTTATAGAAATACAAAGGAATTTAAAAAAGTTTGAAATAGGATGTGTTTTTCCTTTTTGATAAAATAAATTTAGAGGGGGGAAAAATAGTGAAAAAAATTTTAAAATGGACATTTATCTTCATATCTTTAATTATAATTTCCATTATTATTCAATCATTCCTTGGAAATTCATATTTAAAATGGTTCTTTTTAGGGAAATATGAGATATCCTCAACAAATATTGAACAAAATATGGATGAAGAGGGGATAATGCATGTCCATGAAATAATTACGTATAAAATGAGAAAGCCGTTCAGGGGAGTATATAGATATATTCCAGCTGGAAGAGCAGTGGAAATAAGTAATGTAAATGTATGGCTTGAAAATATAAAGCCGACAAAAATAGAGTATTTAAAAAATAATAACAGAGAATTTGAAGCAAGAATCTGGATTGCTAAAGATTATAACGACCAGATTTCCCCAGAAAATATACCTGAGGTGGTACTTCATGTGACATATGATGCAAAATACACATTTGAAAAGGGAATTGATGTATCTCAGGTGTTCAGGCAGTTTTGGGGGGATGGCTGGGATGCGCCTGTGAACAACTTAACTGCGAAATTTAGATTTCCAGAAGAATTTAACGTCCTGAAAGTTTATACCCACCCGAAAATAGAATACATTCAGAATGAAAATGGAGAATTTGTTTTCAAAGTAAACAAATTACCGCCATATACATATGCGGAGGTTAGATTTTTATTTAGTAATGATTTTATACCTCTGTATATGTATAACAATAAGGCGTTATCAATAGCTGCAGTAAATGATGAAGAAGCAAAATATGAAAATTTCATTATTAAAGCGAAATTTTATCCCGTTTTGGGTGTACTTGTGATATTACTGTTATTAAGTTTAACTTACTACTTCTTTGGTAGGGAAAAGGAAATTCACTACGAAGGGATTTATGAAAGGGAGATTCCATATAAAGATCCTCCTGATACGGTAAATGTTATTGTAGTGAATCAATTAGCTAAACTGGATTCAAATGGTATTGCTGCAATAATTATGGACCTTTACAGAAAAGATTATATAAAATTAGATAAAAATGGAAAATATATAGAAATACTTGAGAAAGATCCACAAAAGCTTCCAGAAAGTGAGAGGTTTTTCTATTATCTTTTAAAAAAATACGCTTTTGAAAATACTTTTTCTTTTAATGAACTAAAAAAACTTCTTTCGAAAGATAAGAAACTAGCAAAAGAGTTTTTAAATGATTTTAAAACGTACAAAACAATGGTAATAAGTGGTGCAAAAAAGAGAAGTTACCTTTCAATTTTTGGAACTGTTCTTTCGTATTTAATTGGAGTTGTTTCAATCTTACTTTCGATATTCTTTTTTATGAGATATTATGAGGTTGCTTTTGTATATGAGAGTATTTTGTCCAGTATTTTGTTTGTAACAGGTGCAATTTTGTTTTTCATCCCAAGGGATGTTTTTGGTAATTGGACGAGAGTTGGTAGAGAATATTATTTAAAATGGAAAAACTTTGAAAAGTTTTTACTTGATTTTTCTGCACTTTCGGAATATCCACCAGAATCAGTTGTGATATGGGAGGATTATATAGTATATGCGACAGCCCTTGGTATAGCTGATAAAGTGGAGAAACATCTTAAAAAACTTGTTCCAAAAGAGATAGAGGAAGCTTCACATCCATATTATGGTTACCATACCTATCGGCGATATGGTTTAGGCTTTTTTACGGTTTCCAGCGTTGCAACATCTACAGTATCTAAGGGTTCCGGAAGTGGCTTTGGTGGAGGAGTTGGAGGCGCTGGAGGAGGTTCTGGTGGTGGTGGCGGTGGTGCATTCTAAGGAAAGGAAGGGGTGAAAACGTGTTATTGTGGTTATTACTTGGAATATTTTTTGTAGTAGTTATATGGATTATTGGAACTTACAATTCGTTGGTTACATTAAAAAAAAGAGTTGAAAATGCCTGGAGTCAAATTGATGTACAATTGAAAAGAAGGCATGATCTAATACCTAATCTTGTAAATTCAGTTAAAGGTTACATGAAATATGAACAGGAAACTCTTGAAAAAGTTATGAAAGCACGAGCTAGTGCAATTTCGAGTAAGGATATTAATAAAAGAATTGAAAATGAGAATGAACTTTCTGGTGTTCTTTCAAGACTTCTCGCAGTTGTTGAAAATTATCCAGATTTAAAAGCGAACGAGAATGTAAATCAGTTAATGGAAGAATTAAGGAAAACGGAAGATAAAATTTCATATGCAAGACAATTTTACAACGATATAGTAATGAAGTTTAATACTAAATTATCAGTATTTCCTTCTAATATAATTGCCAATGTTTTTTCGTTTAAGGAAAAACCATTTTTTAAAGCTCCTGATGAAGAAAAGGAGGTTCCAAACGTCAATTTATAACTTTGATAGAAATTCATGAAATATTTTCAATTTTTTGTCAATACATTTGGGGGTGGGGGATATGAAAAGATTTTTATTGATTTTTACAATTTTGATTTTTACATCTTTTGTTTTTGCAGGAAAAATTATTTACATAGAAGGAGTAAATGAATTTTCAGATGCAAATTTGTATGTAAAGCTTGAAACATTTATAAAGTTTGGAGACAACTTTTATAAAATAACAATTACAAACAAATCCCAGAAAGAGATTACAATTTTGTGGAGTAAATCTATAATAACAGACAACTATCACAGGCCTGTAGCAATTGTTCCAGATATGCTTGTAAATGAACTTCTTGAAAAGCCACAATTGGCTACAGTTATTAAACCTGGTTCAACTGTTAGCTTTGTAATTTTTCCATCTTCACATGTGCTGACGAAGAAAACGTTGTATGGAAGAAAATTTGTTTTTTTACCTCTAACATTTACAGGAAAACCCAATAGAAAAATTTCAATAGCGTATGAGTGTGATGGAAAATTAATCTACATTTCAAAAGAATATGTTTTAAAAGCGCGACTAATTTTATCCATAAAAGATATTTTATTTATTAGTCTATTATTTTCAATATTTGGTGGACTAATGATATTAGCAATGAATTAATGAAAAAACCAAGGTATAGTTTAATAAATTGTCTTTAAAGAAGATGAACCAAGTAAACACCACCAGATGCGGTGTTTTGGTGGTTTTTTAAATAGTGCTTTTAAATTTAATTTTATTTTTATACAAAAACACCCCCTTGCGGGGGTGCTTTTTTCATATTTAACCTATCTCTTACTTCCAACCCTTTGGGGGATAGGGGGGAGTTACAGGCTTTTGTGGATAATTATATCCTGGCATTGGTCCATTTTGGTACATTGGTCCGTATGGATACATAGGTCCATATTGATACATTGGTATTTTTTTGTATTGGTATTGTTGATAAAGTCTTTTTTGATAAGCAAGTCTTTTTAACTGTTCTAGTCTTCCTCTAATAATTTTTCTGTATGGAATTTCAACGGTGACACCTTGGTGTTTCAAAGTAAATGCTAGTTTAAATGTTGTATCATCGTTAACAGTAATGTCAACTACTTGAAGTTCAACTTCCATACCTGGTTTTAAGTCAATAAATTTCCAAATTGGTCCAATGTAAATTTCTTCTTCACCATTTTCTGTATCGAGTATAATTTTTGATTTCATGATTTCAAGATCAATGTAAATTTCTTTTATTGTTCCTGTATATGTTGCTGGTTCGCTTATTTCAATATCTTTCAGTTTATCAATGATTTGTTGATAGTTTTGTGGTTGAAAACTGTCTCTATTGAACGGAAATGCAAACAATCCTGTGATAAAAATAGCTGAAATTAATACAACTAATACCTTTTTCATACCTTTCACCTCCCGTTAATTGATGGAAAAATTTTTAACTTTTTAAAAGAATTTTTTTCATTTTTTCATATTCTTCTACCGTAATTTCCCCTTTTGCTAATCTTTCATTCAAAATTTCTAGACTGGTTTTTGTTGAGTTACCGTAGCTATTATTTGTACTATTAATTCCGCTGAAAAGATATTTGAAAAGTTTGTACACTAGAACAATGAAAAATATCATAACGGCTAAACCTATTAATGCTCCAATCCATCCTAACCATCCTCCGGTCCATAGATGAGGTCCATAAAACCAATAATGCATCATTCTTCACCTCCTGTTTAACAATTTTTTGTATCTTCATCTTCATTATACGTTTTTAAGCTTAAAAAATCCTTAGAATTTTTAATGATATAATTTTTTTGAGGTGATTAATGTGCAGAAACATATTGAAGAATTGATAAAGTTAGTAGAAGAGGAGAGAAAAGAAGAGATAAATAAAATGATGTGGGAGATAAAGAATTTATCTGGCGAACAAAGAGAAAGAAAAGGTCGGGCGATTTTGAATTTAACCCCTCGTGCTATTGGTGAAGAACTTGGAATGTATCTTATAAAATTTGGAAGAAAAAAAGTAATAGAAACGGAAATAGGAATAGGGGATGAAGTAATAATAAGCAAAGGTAATCCATTAAAAAGTGATTTTCATGGTGTAGTTATAGAGAAAGGTTCAAGGTACATAGTAGTTTCAGTTGATAAATTACTACCCAGGGATTTCAAGAATATCCGAATAGATTTATATGCAAGTGATGTAACGTATAAAAGGCAGATAGATAATTTAAAAAATCTGTCTGAAAGTGGAAAAAAAGTACTTAAGTATTTATTGGAAGATGAGATATTAAAAGAAGAGGGAGAAGAACAATTTAAACCTTCTGGTGTTAAACTTAATAAATCACAGATTAAAGCTGTATCAAAATCTTTGTCGAGTACAACCTTCTTCCTTATACATGGCCCGTTTGGCACGGGGAAAACAACGACACTCTCAGAATATATATTACAAGAAATTAGAAAGGGTAAGAAAATTCTAGTAACTGCAGATAGTAATATGGCAGTTGATAATCTTATAGAGAAATTAGGCAACCAGGTTTTGCACGTTAGAATAGGTCATCCTTCGAGAGTATCTTCACACCTTATTGAGTCAACACTTGCATATAAAATTGAAAATCATGAAAAGTCAAATATTTTAAAGAGTTTAAAAGAGGAATTTAAAAAGTTAATTGATGAAAGGGAAAAGTTTCAAAAACCTATTCCAAAATGGAAAAGAGGACTTTCTGAAGAACAAATTTTAAAACTTGCAAAGGAGAATAAATCTACAAGGGGTATACCATCAAAAATAATAAAAGATATGGCGAATTGGATAATACTCAACAGGAAAATAAGTGATTTAAAAGAAAAGATGAGAGAGTTGGAAATAGAAATAGCAAAGAATATAATAGAAAATTCCAATGTAGTATTTTCAACTAATTCATCAGCTTTTTCTGAAATTTTAGATGGATTTATCTTTGATGTTGTGGTTGTTGATGAAGCAACGCAGGCGACTATTCCGAGTGTATTAATTCCACTTTCAAAAGCAAAGAAATTTGTTCTTGCTGGAGATCACAAACAACTTCCACCAACAGTTCTTTCAGAAAAAGCAAAAAAATTATCGATAACTTTATTCGAAAGATTGATTGAAAAATATCCACATAAGAGTGAAATTCTTAATATTCAGTATAGAATGAATAAAAGATTAATGGAATTTCCAAACAGGGAATTTTATAATGGAAAATTAATCTCAGCAAGTAGTAATAGTAATATAACTCTAAAAGATTTTGGAATTGTTGGAAAAGATAAAATTACAGATAGCGATAATGTGCTAGTTTTTGTGGATACTATGAGGAAAGAGAATAAATTTGAGAGTAAAAAGAAAGATTCAACTTCGTATTTTAACAAGCTTGAGGCCGAGATTGTTAGAGACCTTGTTGATAGTTTTTTAAATCTTGGAGTGAAAAACAAGTGGATTGGTGTAATTACACCATATGATGATCAGGTAGATTTGATTAGATCTTTTGAATTGAATATAGAAGTAAATACTGTAGATGGATTTCAGGGAAGAGAAAAAGAGATAATAATAATTTCATTTGTAAGATCAAATGAAAAAGGTGAATTAGGATTTTTAACTGACTTGAGAAGGTTGAATGTATCATTAACCAGAGCTAAAAGAAAGTTAATATGTGTAGGGGATAGTTTAACATTGAAGGAACACCCTGTATACCGGAGATTTATTGAACATGTAAAAAATAATGAAACTTATATAATCTTGTAGACTTAATTATAAAAAGTTAATGAAAATAAGTGTAAATAAAAGCATTCTCATTTTATAGAAATTTATAAAAGTCTAAAGTGGTCAAAGTTATAGAATTTCAAATGCCTGGCCAACCAAATTCAAAGGTTGTTTTGTATGGTAACTTTAAACCACCTTTTTTTATATCAGTAAATGTGCTAATGTATTTATCTACAAAAACATATGATGTTGTTGTTGAACTTATTGTATAATTAAAAATTTTTTCAGAAAAGAAATTATATTTTAAATAACTATTGAAATCAATTCGAGTGTATTTGGATTTATTGTCCGAACTTTGTATTTCGTCCCAGTAAGCAGCATTGTCTGTTAAAAACTTTTTCCATATGTTTGCAGTAGATACAAACATAACCTTGGAGAAAGTATTTTCCAGACTTTCAAAAGTTCTCTGTTCGATCTGTATCGCTTCTTTTATAAGAGGAGACATTATTAATGCTACAAAAGATGAAAAAAGTAATAGGATCAATGCCATCGTAATGTTAACCAGACCTTTTCTCATATAAATTTCCTCCTTACATATTTGGAACTATATTTATTATTCGAGTTTTAACAATTTCTTCCTTTTTCCACGATGGTTTCCATTTTATAGTAAATTTTAGCGCTATTATGCTTGTTGTATCGAACCCCTTTATGTTTTTAGCAGTTTTTATATCCATTTCTTTTACACCATTATTGAAATATATAATTGAAATTGAAAAATCTTTGGCATCATTTAATAGATCAATTTGTATAGTGTTAAGGTCAGAATCAAGGATAGGTGTATATCTTATCAAAGAGATTTTTCCAGTTTTTTTATTATAAATAACCTTTATTTGTCTGAACGATTTTGAAAAAATGTCGGTACTGTTGTATATTGGGTATATATATTTATCGCTGGAGGATAAATCAAGAGATTTGTTTGGTTTTGCAAGGTTAACTTCTTTTATTATATATTTATCGTCAATTTTTACATAGCCAGGATAAGTACCAGAACCTGAGATTTTCTTCACTTTTAATTTTGCATATCTTGTATAATAACCGTCTGCATCTGGTGATAATTTATTTTTAATAATCGCCCAATTTATTTCACCAACTTCTTCGTTGAAAAGAGGTGAATAAGTACCGTCACTGTTTCTTACAAATAGAACAGGATAAGTAACCACGTATGTTAGATAGAATATCTTCTGGTTATCATCTTCATAGTAATCTATACTATTTGCAAGCCAGCCATGATTTGTTATTTCCGTAAATAACCTTCCTTTTGGTACATAACTTTTCCGTTTACCTGGAATATAAGTTGGGATATACAGATTTTTTAATAATTCTGAACCACTCCCTGCAAATTTTACTTCATCATCAAGAATATCGAATAAAAGGGATATATAACTTTCAGCATATAATGTTTTAACGTTTAGTCTGGCTATTTTGTAAGATTCCAGGGAGTTATCAACTATCAGATAAATTATTAAAAAAGTAATGGAAGTTATAAGCAAAGTTACCAATAATTCGACAAAGGTAAAGGCTTTTTTCATCGTATCACTCCAGAATTTCTGGTAAGGAATTAGTTATTTTCAATATTTGATATTCTTTATTCAGCTGGAATTTTATTTCCATGTTACTATAGTCAAACGAAAAGGAATTGTTTGAATATTTTAAAAACATACCATCGAAAGTGTAAATTTTTATGCTATTAATATTTTTGTTGTCAAAAAGTACTGTTACATCGTCTGCTATTTCGGTTACAACCTCATTTCCGTTATCTGAAATACCATCAAGATCGTTATCTGTAAAATATGAAAATTTTTTGTCTTCGTACTTTATGCATAAAATATTATTCTTTAAAAATGCTTCTCTTCTTGCTGAAACGAAAATGTAGAAAACTCTTTGAATTGAATTTGTAAGTTTTGAACGATTTGAGAGAGCAACATATATACCGGAATACATTCCGTATGCTATTCCAGAGATAATAGCTATAATTGTAAGTACCACTAATACTTCAATTAATGAAAAACCACTTTTTACGTTTTTTACCATTGTTGAGGCACCACCTGCGTTTCAATGTATTTTCCATCTGGTGCAATAACTCGTATGGTGATAACCACAATATCTGAAAAGATAATTCCTGGTTTGGTAGATACCATTGTGATTTTATCCTTTAAACTTTCAGTCTTTTTTGTAATTTGTATGGTGTATTCTTTGTTGTTGTAAGTTTTTTTGAAAGTACCGGAAGAAATGGTGGAAGCATCCTTGTAAGTCAAGGTTTCAGCTTCGTTTAATAAAATGTCTGAAAGTTCAATAAGATATCTGTTTTCGAGGGATTTTTTGAGCAGTTTCCATGTTGGTACATAAGCAATACCAATAGACATTGCGATAATAAGCAGTGCAACCAGTGATTCGACAAATAATGCCCCTTTTTTCATGTTTTATTCCCCTTTTGTCCAGTTAAAGTTTTTAATTATAACCTGAGATGGCATTGTTTCAACTTCATATTCTAACTCTACTAAGTGAGGTGCAGAAGTTGGACTTTTAGGTATCAGAATAATGATTATTTGCGGATCTGGCACCGGTTTATCAAAAACCACTGTAGATGTAAATTTATTTTGTATAGGCATTTTTTTAGAACATCCAGGAACTAACGGATAACTATCAACGTCTATTAGTTGAGGGTCTTTTATGCCTGTTTTAATGTATCTCACTTCGAAATACCCATTTCCAAGACTCTTATCAAACTTTAATGTTATGGTTATTTTCTTTATGAAATTTTGTGGTAGATCTTTCGGTAAAATTCCAACAACGTTTGGGATATAATCACTTATCATAACCCCTCTATCAGTTACATAGTAATTAGCAGTTTCGGTTATTATTTTGTAAAAATTTCCCGAATGATTACCATCAGCAGCTACAATATCAGGAATTCCATCGTTATTAAGATCTCCTATTGTACCAGCGTCAAAATCATATGGGGGATTATTGTCTTTTGAGTAACTGCCATGTACAAGTTCGAGACTTATATATTGGGGTTTATTGTCATTTGTTATTCCGACACCTTTAAATAGATAAACACTTCCACCAAAATTTTTTCTTTGTCTCCAGGCATCGGTACCGACAAAAATATCTTTGTAACCATCTCTGTCAATATCGCTTATTTTTATAATTGTTGGTGCAAAACTTGGTAAATCTTTTGGTGATTTGGAATTTGGAATAGAATTATCTACATAAGTTGTAGGACCAAGTTTCCCATCATTCTCAACTATTTTAAGACTATTTTTCTTATCAAAAACAAGGGTATTATTAACAATTTTGCCAAAGTAGATAATAACATTTTTCTTATTAGTATGGCCAGCTACGATGTCAAGAATACCGTCGTTATTTACATCACCTATATCTAAAACTCCGCCGCCTTCAGTTTCTAAAGAATAAATGCTATCATCTTCAAAAAGATATTTTATTTTACTTTCGTTAAAAAATCTATAATTGCCTCTTTTGTAATCATTCAACCAGACCCAGAATCTTCCTTTTTTATCTACATAAAGTATGTCTTTATATCCATCACCATTATAGTCTAAACTGGCCATTGCTGAGACAGTCCAGTACGTTAGAAAAGTTTTCCCGGCTCTTTTCTTTTTGTTAATTTTGACCTTATTATAATCAATTTTGTGGTAATAGACGTGAGTTGGTGAGAGGACATTACTAACGTATTGAGCATAATACCAGGAGTTGTACGAAAACATATCTAGTTTTCCATCATTATCGAAATCGTCGATGATTAAAGTTCCATCCCCGTTTCTTATTGGTAAATAGTAGCTTCTTATATCCTTTAGAATTAAATTCCCCTTTTTATCAAAACCTTTATTTTCCTTTATAACAACTCGTCCATGATATGTCACAGAAATAATATCAGCATAACCATCATTGTTAAAGTCCACCGCAAAAGTTTGAGAAACATCTTGAAAAGGACCAGCACCCGGTTTTGCAGAAACAGAGGTGATTTTAAAAATATTAACAGCTACTATTTTCCCTTTAATTACTCTTGTTGCGATATTTTTTACGTAAATTGCTCCCCAGGCTTTTTCAGGATATTGTTGACTATAATTTGCAATAGGAAACCTTGCCGAAAATGTTCCGGCTATGAAAAAAGTTGCTACAAGGAGAAATGTGATAATAAATGCTTTTTTTGCCATATGGCCACCACCATTTATCCAATTTTTATATGCAATTGGTATTTATATATAAATTGCATATTTACTTATAAATATTATCATAAAATTATATCAAATTGTCAATAAAAAATAAAAAAATATGGGATTAATTTTAATATTTCTGATCTGGTATAATGAAATTGAATAAAAACATGAAAAATTGAAGGAGGAGATTTTGTGAAAGATATAGAAAATATAGTATTTGACCTTGGAAGAGTTTTGATTAACTGGGATCCATATGGATATATGTTAAAAAAATTCGGAAAAGAGATAGCCGATGTCTTAAGAAAGGCCGTGTTTGAGACAGGTGATTGGAATTTAATGGATAAAGGTGAACTTACGGAAGAAGAACTCTGGGAAGATAAATTAAATAAATATCCAGAGCACAGAGATTACATACTTCATATGAAAGAAAAAGTCATAGATATTTTAATACCAATAAATGAGAATATTTCTTTGATTCCAAAATTGAAAGAAAAAGGTTATAAGTTATACGTTCTTTCAAATTTTAGTAAAGTGACTTTTGAAAAGGTATATAAGAAAAACGAATTTTTCAAATATTTTGATGGTATGGTTATTTCAAGTCACGTAAAAGAAGTGAAACCTGAAGAGAAAATATATAAAATATTAATTGAAAGGTATAAACTTGAACCTGCGAAGTCTTTGTATATTGATGATAAGCTTGAAAATGTAGAAATGGGTAAAAAACTTGGATTTAAAACCATACATCTTGAACAGCCAGAAATATTAAAAGAAAAATTGAAAGAATATATAGAATTATAAAAATTTAATGGGGGGATTTTGATGAATTATGTTCTTGTAATGGCTGGAGGTAGAGGGGAAAGATTTTGGCCATATTCTACGGATGAAAAGCCAAAGCAGTTTCTGAAATTATTTGATGACAAAACAATGATTCAAAAAACAATTGAAAGATTAAAAGGCTTAATTCCAATTGATAGAGTATTTGTAGTAACTGCCGAGAAATATATTGAGCTTGTAGAGGATCAACTTCCAGAACTCCCGGAAGATAACATAATTGTTGAACCTGTTGGGAGAAACACAGCTCCCTGTATAGCGCTTTCAGCATTTTATATCAAAAATAAAGTTGGAAATGTTAATCTGGCAGTTTTACCAGCAGATCATTTTGTAGAAGATGAAGAAAATTTTAAAAAAGCTCTCAAAAACGCTTTTGATTATGTTAGTAGTAACCATATGGCAATTGTTACTCTTGGAATTAAACCAAATAGGCCAGAGACGGGATATGGTTATATAAAGTACATTAATGAAAATTTAAAGAAATTAAATGAAACCATACTGAAAGTTGAAAAATTTGTTGAAAAACCTGATAAAGAAACTGCTGAAAGGTATTTAAAAGAAGGAAATTATCTCTGGAACGCTGGTATATTCGTCTGGAAAATAGATACAATTCTGGAAAATACAAAGAAGTTTTTACCAAAGACATATGAAATATTATTAAATATTAGTAAAAATAAGGGGAAAAATTATATGGAATTATTAAAGAAAAATTACTCCTTGGTCGATTCAATATCAGTAGACTACGGAATAATGGAAAAAGCAGAGGATATATATGTTATTCCTTCGGAATTTGGATGGGATGATGTTGGAAGCTGGACGAGTATAGAAAGGCATAGTGAAAAAGATGAATATGGAAATGTAAAAGGTAAAGATGTTTATTACTTTGGTTCAAGTGGAAATATTGTAAAAAGTAAAAAGATAACAATATTAAATGATGTAGATGATTTAGTTGTTATAGAAACAGATGAATATTTGATTGTTTCAAAAAAAGATAGTATTCAAAAAATAAAGGAAATAAAAAAAAGGTTATTTTTTGAATAGTGTTTTATTTGCAGGTAGCAAGGGGAGGAGAATACTTGAAAAAGGTATTTCTAATTACTTTCTTTTTGCTACTTTTTCAAATAAGTTCTTTTTCACAATCAGTGTTTAAATCTCATCTTCCAATAGATTATATTTTAAATGAAGATGAGATGAAAAAAGACCTTGATTTTCTTGTTCAAACTTTAGAGGAAGTACATCCCGCAACATATTATGGTTTTTCCGAAAAACAGCGGAAAATTA
>JACDNZ010000012.1 GCA_017656345.1 Thermosipho sp. (in: thermotogales)
GGACTTCGGATCCGATGGTTGCGGGTTCAAGTCCTGCCGGGCGCGCCATAGTTTCAAAGCCTCACTCATAGATCTAGCATATTTTATGTTATCATCATCGTAAAGGAGGTTTTATTATGGAAGTACTTAAAGTTGCATCAGGTTCCAATCCTAACAAAGTTGCAGGTGCCTTAGCAGGAGTTATCAGAGAAAAAGGAAAAGCCGAGGTTCAAGCTATTGGTGCTGGTGCTGTTAACCAAGCAGTTAAAGCAATCGCAATAGCCAGGGGCTATTTAGCACCAAGTGGTATTGATCTTGTTTGTGTTCCCGCTTTTACAGATGTAAACATTGAAAATGAATCAAGAACTGCTTTAAAATTCATTGTTTTCCCAAGAGAATAGTCAAATTTAATTCCAAAGAAAAAAGGGAGCCATATGGCTCCCTTTTTAATTATTTATTTTATTTCTTTCCTCATTCTATACACTTTAAAATCAAGCAAAATAGCTTTTTTCATGTCAATAATTTTAAAACCATTTCTTAAATAAAGTTCTTTTGCTCTATTGTTAATTGACACATCCAAAAAAATCTCCCTATATTTTTTGGATCGTGCATATTCAAAACAATAATTCAAAAGCTTTGTCCCAATTCCACGGCCTCTATATTCTTCATCAACGCAAATATTTTGAATATATAACCCTCTAATTCCTTTCAAATTTATAACAGGGTTCAGCAAAATACTTTTAAAAAATAATTTTATCAATTCTATCTTCGAAAATACCGATATAAAATCATTAATTACTCCTTTCTTAACAATTTTTTCAACATCATACATAACTAAAATCCCTATTATCTTATCTTCATTATAATAGGCAAATATGTTATTATATGAAAAAATGTTTTTTTCCTTTTCAACCAATCTCACAATTTTTTTCACAGCTTTTTCAAAATTTCCAAAGAGAAATTTAAATAACTTCTCATCCGTTTTAAAAATTAACTTTGCAACTTTCATCAAATCATCAGATTTTTCTAACCTTTTTATCATTATACAACCCCTTAAAAGTTTAACAAAGTTGTTTACTAAATAATCTAATAATTTAAAAAGGGAGCCATCAGGCTCCCTTATTTATTTTATTTCCTAATATATCTTGGTGTATCATCATATGTTTCTATTTTTCCACCTAATCCTTTTTGAATGTATTCTACTACAACATCTGCAAGAACAAATCCTGTATCATAACCTGAACCCATATTTTCTTTCAACATACTGTAACCGTCTCCACCACCAGCCATATAATTATTTGTAACTACAATATATACTTTTTCAGGATCAATTGGTTCACCATTAATTAATGCTTCTACAACTTTTCCTTCTTCACTCTTCCAGGTAAGACCACTAACATGCAAGAATGCACCTTTTCCTTCAGGAATTGTAGCGGCATATTCAAGAACTTTCATTAATTCTGAACCTTTCAGTTTCATAACATAAACAGTATTTCCAAATGGTAACACTGTCAAAATGTCTCTAATGGTTATTTTTCCAGGTTCAATCGATGCTCTTATTCCTCCACCATTTTGTAATGCAACATCTGCGCCAGTTTTCCAAATCATTGCATCAGTAATGAGATGCCCGAGATTTGTGTCACCTGATCTCACATGTGCTCTTTCGCCATCAAGTAAAACCTTAGTTTCACCAATTACAGTATCAAGTCTCTCTGCACCCATCTTTTTGAAAACATCAAGTGGAACTTTTATTGAAATTGCTTCTTCATATGGTTTTCCAACAAATTCATAAATACTGTTTCCATTTTCATCTTTTCCTTTATATATTTTCAAATTGACTGGAATTGGAGTCCATTTCCAGTTTTCAATCTTACCATTTTCAACATCAAGTTCCAACTTTCCAACTATTTTTCCCCATTCCCATGCCTGAACAACTATAGTATTATTTATAACTTTTGCTTCTTCTAATTTGGTATGACTGTGTCCATCAATAATGACATCAATACCATCAACAGCTGCAGCTAACTGTTCGGATGTTGTATAATTTCCTGCATGTTCCATTCCCATACCAAGGTGTGTTAATGCAACAACAACATCTGCCTGTTTTCTCAATTCAGGAACTAATTCTTTTGCTACTTCAATTGCATTTCTGAATTCCAGGTCAGAACTAAACAATGGTTCTAAAATTGCTGTTTCTTCAGTGGTCAAACCAAAGATAGCTACCTTAATTCCTCCAACATTTTTAATGATATATGGAGTAAAGAATGGTTTACCATCTTTATAAATATTTGCTGATAAGAATGGAAATTTAGCAATTCCCATTTGATATTCAAGAACTGCTCTTTCTTTATCAAATTCGTGATTTCCAACAGCTATAGCGTCAAGTTTCATTCGGTTCAAAGCAAATATATCTGGCAAAGCGTTCAGAAGGTCTGATTCAGGAACACCTGTGTTTATATCTCCTGCATGGAGGAATAATACATTAGGATTAATTGCCTTTTCTTCATTAATTATTGAAGCAATGACTGCAAATCCCCCAATATCCGGATTGTGGTATTCACTGAATGGCCAGGCATGTCCGTGAGTATCATTAATGTGGAAAATGGTAACTTTTGTTGCAAACAAACTAATAGCAATAATTACAAAAATTAATACAAACAGTTTCAATTTACCCATAAATACACCTCCTTTTAAAAATTCATAATTCTTCCTCAATTAATTGTTTCCTGTACATGTTATAATATAATCCTTCATTTTTAAGTAATTCCTCATGCGTACCTTTTTCTATAATTTCCCCATTATCAAATACATAAATAACATCAGCATTCTGCAATACTTTTAACCTATGAGTTATTATCACCATTGTTTTATTTATCATACTTTCTCTCAAACTTCTGATAATCTGCTCTTCAGTTTCAGGATCTACTGCTGAAAGACAATCATCAAAAATGTAAACATCAGCATTTCTCATTAAGGCCCTTGCAATCGTGACTCGCTGTTTTTGCCCACCTGAAAGTGTTACACCTCTTTCACCTACAATTGTATCATAGCCCTTTGGAAATTTTTCAATATCACTATGAACTGCTGACATCATTGCATATTCTTTTATTTGCCATTCATCAAAATTTTCCATTGCAAATGCTATATTATTTTTCACAGAAGTTGAAAACAAAAATGTTTCTTGTGGAACATATGAAATCTTTGTCCTAACTACTTCAGATGGAATATCATTTATATCAATATCATTAATAAAAACACGACCTTTCTCTACTGGATAAAGTTTGCTTATAATTTTCACAATAGTCGATTTACCACTACCAACTGTTCCAACTATACCAACAAGTTGCCCTTCATTAATTGTCATACTAACATTCTTTAAGACATATCTTTCTTCACCAGGGTAAGAATAATTCAAATTTTTTATTGTAATACTTTTTATTCTTTCAATTTTCACCGGATTTTCAGGTTCCTTAACCTGGGGAACCGTCTTAAGAATCTTTTGAATTCTCGTATATGAAGCTCGGCCATTTTGAATAATATTAATTACCCATCCAAAAGCTGTTAAAGGCCACACAATCATACCAATATAATTATTGAAAGCAAAAAATTCACCTAATGTTATTTTTGAATTTATAACCATCGGTCCGCCATATACTATTGTAAGAAAATACGCTAGTGAACTTACAAAATGAATTAATGGCCACATAATCCCCCAAATTTTTATAAGAGAAATTGTCGCTTTGAAATTTTTAAACGACCTTTCAGAAAATATTTCCTGAAATCTTGGAAGAATTGAAAATGTTTTTACAACTCTGACTCCATCAATTGATTCTTCAATAAAACCACTCATATCTGAAAATGTATCTTGTAATTTTTTTGATCTTTTATATATAAATTTTCCAAAAGTAAGAGATATAAAGGCAATAATCGGGAGAGGAATAATTGCAATCAATGTTAAATGCCACCCAACACTTGTTGCCATGAAAAACAAGGTAATAGACGACATGAAAATTGCATCAACCATCATAACTATTCCAATTCCCAACATACGTTCTAAATTATTCATATCATTTGTAAAATGTGCCATTAAATCTCCACTTCTATGTTTATCAAAAAATGACATATCAAGTGACAATAATTTATCATACAAAATTTTTCTTGCTTCATATGTAAACTTTCTTGCACTACCAATTATAAAAAAACGCCAAAAAAACCTCGTTACAAACATACCAGCGGCAATTCCAATAATTCCTAGGGCCATAAGTTTTGCAACTGAAACATCGGGGACTTCAACATTCAAACTATCAATGGCTCTCGAAATAAATTTAGGAACAAATAATTGCAAAGTATCAACTATTATTAAAGTTAGAATCCCCGCAATATAAAATGGCCATCGTTTTTTCAGAAATTCTTTGATCAAAAATTTCACCTCTCTATTTTCATTATTCCCATGAATATATCAATTCCACCATAATTAACATCAAATTCGCCATTTGTTGAAGAGCTATTACCAACAAATACTATCTCATTATTATCCATTATTGCCTTTACAATTTCATCATAGCCGTATCCACCAGAAACTCTTGACCATTCCAGATGATTCTTTGTCAGTTTTGAAATAAAAAAGTCATAATAGCCTTTCTTTGAATAATAATTTGTATAGAAATCGCCAGAGGTTGAGTTTGTATATCCAAATAACAAGAAATAATCTTCATCAACCTTTAAAATATCATTTGCAACATCATTGCCATTTCCTGAAAATACATAATCACGCAATTTGTTCCCGTTTTCATCCAAAACAATCATCCAAATATTTGAATCTTCAACAATTTCTCCATCTTTTTCCTTATAAGTCTTCCCAAGAACATACAAAAGACCATCAATCACTTTAAAATTGATTATGACATCAGAATCTTTAGTACCAAAAACCCTTAACCACTTAAACTTACCATCTTCATCAACCGAAAAAATCCACATATCTTTCGACCCGTAATTTCTCGGAACATCAATATCTGATGAAGTAGTGTTTGAGGCAATAATATAGTTATTTCCAAACTTTATTAATTTCACACCCTCATCATATTGTGTTCCACCATATTTTTGGATCCATTTTATATTACCGTTAAAATCAACTTTCATCAAAAAAATATCACACCAACCATATAATTTTCCAATAAAATCATCTGACCAACTATAACCTAAAATAACTATTCCATCACTCTCAACAATCATGTCAGAAGCAACATCTTTAAAGATTCCACCATAATTCCTTGTCCATTGAATTTCCCAATTGTTAACAGCGGTAAGAAAAATATTTCCATTTTCCCTCTCAGAATTTCCTAAAACATATATTATTCCATCTTTCTCCAATACTTTTACTCCTTCACCTTTCTCACTAATCTCCAATATCTGTCTCCTATCACCTAAAATTTTTAAAAGTATCGGACCATTTCCACCCTGAGTGCCTAAAATAACATAGCCGTTCCCATACTTTATAAAGTCATTAACAACCTCATTTGCACCAGTTCCATAAATATTTTTTATTACTATTAATGGCCCTGTTGAAAAACTATAGATTGGAGATTCAACTTTATAAAAAGGATCAAATACATCTATCTTCCAATAATATTCTGTATTTGGTTTTAAATTTCTTACTTCATACATTAAACCCTTATAATTACTTACCACCATCTTTAAATCATTGGGATTTTCACCTATATACAAATTTATAAAAGAATCGTCTTCTTTATCTTTTAATTCCCATCTAAAATTTATTTTATTCGTTACAGCTTTTAAATTATCTGGCGGGAATAATATTCTGTATTCAGGAGGTGTATTTTCCAAATATAACTCTTTATATTCACTATATGCAACTTGACCATACTGATCTTCTATTTTCAATCTTAACTTATATTTAACCCCCGGTTTGATTTTTAAAGTATAATACGTATTTTCAACTTCAAAAGTTGAAAATTTTTCATTTTCAAAAAGTTCAATATAATACTTTACATTTTCATATTTATCCCAATAAATTTTTACCTGACCATCATATTTTTCTATATTAATTACAGGTTGTTTCAATTGCATTCCAACATACTCAAAAGAATAAACATCACTCTCTGATACAGCTCCATATAAATCTTTTGCCACTATTTTCCAATAATACAACCCAGGCTCTAAATTAGAAATCGTTAAACTGCTCTCCAAAAGATCTTGCTTGAAAAGCTCTGGTATAGGAAATTTTCCTAAATACAGATCAAATTTCAAAGGGTCACCATCAGGATCCTGCGAATTCCAGGAAAAAGTTATTTCTTTTTGAAATAATGTACTACCATTTTCAGGGAAGTCTAAACGAGGAACTTCAGGGGAGGAGTTAACAACAACAAATTTATATACAGGACTTTCAACAAATTTCGTGCCAAATTTTAAAATAACTTTCCAAAAATAAGTTCCCGGTTTTAAATCTTCTAAAGTGTAGGAATCATCCAAACCTTCATATACCAAATCTGTTGGTGTAGATTCCCCAATATATACCGATTTTACAAACTGGATATCCTTATCATAAGTTATTACCCATGATAAAGAAACTTCTCTATTTTTCAAATACTCGCCATTTTCAGGAGAAATCAAGGTTATCTCAGGTGGGATTACTCTTGAATGATTTATTACCAAATAAATACCAATAACAGCCGCAATCAAAAAGGCAATGTAAATATAATATTTTACTTTTTGCATAGGGATACCCCCTTCAATTTAAAAAAACTAAAAAATAAACCCCTTCCACCAGTAACTGAATATTATTGCAAATAGAGGACTTATCCACCAAACATGGTCAAATTTTTTTACTTTCCAAATCCTATAAAGTAATCCTAATATTAATGAAATAAACGCAAAATATGGTTTTCCAGCTAAAAGAAAAACAAAAAATGCGAGTCTTTCCGATATTCCCTCTAAATCTTCAAAATTTTCTTTCGCTGGATAAAAATTTCTAAAGAAATATGAAAGTGCAGTAGTCACTAATGCCATTCCAAGAAGATACAAAACAAATTCCTTCGAAAGATATGAAGTTTTAAAATACCCGGAAACTAGATAATTAAAAGCTAAAGCAATAATTATTCCTGCAATTTCGATTAAATGGTAATGCCATTTTTTTACACTTTTAATTCTTAAGTAATCTAATACCAAATGAATACCAATAAAACTAAACAAAATAAAAGGAACTTCAAACAGTAAAGTATCGAAAGTAAATGCTAAAATTGCAAAAACTGACCAGATCATATGCTCCAAAATTTTCCATCCTTTTAAATGCCTTATTTTGCTGTTGTTTGTAAAACCATGATCTGCAACATAATGTCCAAGAAATAAGTGCAACACTTCGTTCCACCCCTTTTGATTTAATTTTCAGGCTCATCATCACTCTCTTTACCTTTCTTTAACCTCTTCCTAAACTCATTAATGTCCAAATTCTCAACAAATTTTTTAAACTCATCGTCTTCAGATTCGAAATTTTCTCCTTCAAACTCTATTGTATGTGAATCCACAATTTCATTTGATACATAAATTGGTGAATTAGTTTTTAAAGCAAGAATAATACAATCAGATGGTCTTGCATCAAATTCAATATACTGTTCTTCTTCATCAGGTGGAACTGTTAAATCCTTAAGAATAACTTTTGCGTAAAACGTATTGTTCTCTATTTTATTTATAATTACATTGTTAATTTTAGCTTCTAAACCCTCAATAACATTCAGCATCAAATCATGGGTTAAAGGCCTTTCAAACTCATTTTCCTCAAGTATCATCGCAATAACACTGGCCTCACATGCACCAATCCAGATCGGCAATATCTTCTTAGTTCCATCTATTTCAAGTAATACTACTGGAGCATTATTAAGCTTATCCAAAACAAGTGCTTTCACTCTAGCTTTTTTCACCATAATGCCTCCTTTCGAGAAATTTGACTCCTTCTCTAATTACATTTTCTACAAATAATCTGAACTCTTCTTCACTCTTAAATTCCTTAGGATCAACAAAATCATGTATTTTTAAATATACCGGATGTTTTTTAATCAAAAAAACTTTTTTATTAAGAACAATATGTAACCCCCACAAAGACACAGGTAAAACTTTTACTTTGTTTTTAAAAGCAAGCTCTAAACTTCTCGGTTTAAAAGCTTGAACTTCACCACTAACTGATCTCGTACCCTCTGGAAAAATGATAAAATGCGTTCCGGCTTTCATTTTTCTCACTACTTCTTTTAATGCCAATGCTGTCTGTCTAATGTTTCCCCTTTCAATCAATACACTATTTAAATATTTCATATACCAATTTATTCCTGGAACTTTTCCTAATTCCTTCTTTGCTATAAAAGCAACTGGGGCAACATATCCAATAATTAAAGGTATATCAAGTGCACTCTGGTGATTTGAAACGATCATAAAATTTTCATCTGTTTTTTTCAATTCACCAAACTTAAATACCTTAATGCCCAATAATTTAAATGCCATTCTTCCAAATGTTTCAATTTGCCCCACAACAAATTTTTTTGAAGCTTTTTTGCTAAACAATCTTATTATGCCACCAATTATTAATACAATACCTCCATATATAAATACATAAACAACTGCGCCAATAACAAAATAAATTGTAAGCAACACTTCTAAAAATTTTCTCATATCGTCCTCCTAAAAGACAAATTTCTCAATTTTCTCGTAAACCTTATCTTCCAAATTTTTTAGTTCAATTAGCGAGGATTCGATATTCTTTATTTCATCAACAAATGAACTAGTTGCAGGATTTTTAGGAGCAAATGCTACACAACTATCAATATATGGCAAGATTGATATTTCAAAAGTTCCTATTTCCTTTGCCTTGTCCACAATTTCCGTTTTCTCAAAACCTATCAGAGGCCTTAAAATTGGTATATTAGAAGCATCTTCTATGCTATGTAAATTAGTAAGTGTTTGACTTGCAACCTGACCCACATTTTCACCCGTAATTAAAGCTTTTGCTTTAATTTTTTCAGCAAGTTTGTTCGCTATTCTCATCATACTTCTTCTTTGAATAATTAACGAATATCTATCTGGAACATTTTGTTTTATATATTGTTGTACCTCTGTAAAAGGAACTATCCACGTTCGAAAAGCGTCAGGTGAGTATTTTGCCAGAATCTTTGCAAGATCCAATATTTTTTTTACAGATTTCTCAGTAGTAAATGGAGGACTTAAAAAACTGATTGTTTCAATATTAACTCCTCGTTTCATTAAATACCATCCAGCAACAGGACTATCTATCCCACCACTTAAAAGCAACAAAGCCTTCCCAGAAACTCCTACGGGGAATCCTCCATATAACTTTTTCTTGCCTACAAATACAAATGCTTCTTTCTCTTTTATTTCAATTCCAACAATTATTTCTGGATTATGCACATCAACTTTTAATTGTGGATATTGCTCTAATAAATAACCACCAATATACGCACTTAACTCTTGAGATTTCATTGGAAATTGTTTATAAGATCTTTTTGTTTCAACTTTAAAAGTTCTTTGATTATTCAAATACTTCCCCATTAAATCTTTTGCTGCGTTTTTAATCTCATCAATATCATGCGAAATAGCATAAGCAAAACTATAATTTTGAATTCCAAAAACATATTTAAGTCTATTTTCAAATTCAGAAAAATCTTCATCCTTTAATTTTATAATTATCCTACCATACCTTTTGTAAATTTCAGGTGGTTTTGCTATTTTCCTTATATTTTTAATCAACTTTCCTTCAAAATAACCTCTATTTTTACCTTTTAAACCTATTTCCGCATATCTTACTATCACTACTCTTTCCAAATAAACCCGCCTCCTTTTCTCTTATATTCTACCACATTTTTAATATAAAAAAAGGCAGCTTGAAAGCTGCCTTTTAAACGTATGCTCCAAGAAATTGACTCCGATATAATTCCGCATAAAAACCATTTTTCTCCATAAGTTCCTTATGTGTTCCTTTCTCAATAATCCGGCCCTCATTCATCACAAGAATCATATCGGCATCAATTATTGTAGAAAGCCTATGCGCAATTACAAAATTAGTCCTACTATGCATCAAATTTCTCATAGCTTTTTGTATATATTTTTCTGTTAATGTATCAACATTACTTGTAGCTTCATCAAGAATCAAAATGTCTGGGTCTACTATGAAGGCTCTTGCAATCGTAATTAATTGTTTCTCGCCTTGTGAAATGTTCGAAGCCTCCTCATTTATTACTGCATCATAACCTCCGGGAAGTGCCATGATAAAGTGATGCGCGTGAGCCTTCTTAGCCGCTGCAATAATCTCATCTTCTGTTGCATCTTCTTTCCCGTATGCTATATTTTCTCTCACCGTACCATTAAAAAGCCAAGTGTCTTGCAAAACCATACCAAAAGTTCTTCTCAAATTGTCTCTTTTAATTTTTCTAATATCTATTCCATCAATTGTTATCTTCCCACCCTGGATTTCATAAAACCTCATTAAAAGATTTACCAATGTAGTTTTTCCAGCACCTGTAGGCCCAACAATTGCCACTGTTTGCCCGCTTTTTACTTCAATAGTTAAATCTTCTATGAGTTTTTTGTCAGGCCTATAACTAAAATAAACTCGTTCAAATTTTACATTACCATCAACATTGGAGAGTTCAATTGCATCAACTGGGTCAGGAAGTTCTTCTTCTTCGTCAAGAATTTCAAACACTCTTTCAGCAGCTGCAACCGTTGATTGAATCATATTCATTATATTAGCAATTTGCGAAATCGGTTGTGTGAATTGGTTTGAATACTGAATAAAAGCTTGAACATCACCTAATTCAATAGCCTTTTTTGTGACCATTATTCCGCCTGCTACTGCAACTATGACGTATCCCAAGTTACTTACAAATCTCATCAAGGGCATAGTACTACCAGATATAAATTGAGCTTTCCAAGCAGCATTGTACAATTCGTTATTATACTCTTCAAACTCCTTTATACTTTTTTCTTCTCTATTAAAAGCTTTTACAACTACAAGTCCTCCAAACATTTCTTCAACATGCCCATTAACAGTCCCTAACGATTTTTGTTGAAGCTTAAAATATTTTTGTGACTTTTTCACAATTAAGGTAATTATAAATATACTCAATGGTAATATTGATATCGTAACAACAGTTAATAATGGACTAATCGTTAACATCATAATAGTAACACCAACAATTGAAATAATCGATGTTATAAACTGTGTCAAACTCTGATTTAAGGTATTACTTATTAAGTCTACATCGTTAGTTACTCTACTTAATATTTCTCCATGAGTTTTTGAATCATAAAATTTTAAGGGGAGTCTTGTAAGTTTTTCCATAACATCTGTCCTTAATTTTTTAACAACTTTTTGAGAAATACCAGCCATAATGTACTGTTGGATATACATAAAAAGTGCATAAAAACCATACAAAACCCCAACTTTTATGAGAATATTCATTATTCCACTTAAATCTACTTTTGCATTTGGGAAAAACTTTTTTGCCAGATAACCTTGAAAAATTTTGGTAGTAGCCTTTCCCAAAACTTTTGGAGCAATTATGCTAAAAATTGTACCGGTTATTGCCAACGAAAATACTAATATCAATGGAATAGTATACGGTTTTAGATATTTCATTAATCTCATAAATGATTTTCTGAAATTTTTTGGCTTTTCAACTACACCACGGAATGGTCCACTAGGACCCATTTGTTTTTTGGGGGAAATTTTTTCTCTGTCATTCATGCTATCTCCTCCTCTGAAAGCTGAGAAGAAACTATTTCTTTATATACTTTCGAAGTTCGCATAAGTTCCTTGTGGGTGCCAATTCCAACAATTCTACCGTTATCAAGTACCAGGATCTTGTCAGAATTCATTATTGTCGCCACTCTCAATGAAACTATTATCACTGTAGAATCTTTCAGTTTTTCTCTTAAAGCCATTCTAACCCGAGAATCAGTTTTAAAATCTAGAGCTGAAAAGCAATCATCAAAAATATAAATATTCTTTTTTCCAATAATTCCTCTAGCAATTGCAAGTCTTTGCTTTTGCCCCCCTGATAAATTCGTTCCACCTTGGGAAACTTTCGTTTTAATTCCTTCTGGAAGTTTTGAAACAAATTCCCATGCCTGGGCAATTTTTAGAGCTTCAATAATTTCCTCTTCAGTAGCATCTTCTTTACCAATTCTTATATTTTCCTCTATGGTTCCCGAAAAAATTATCGGTCTTGATGGAACAAGCGAAATCATTTCCCTTAATTCTTTCTGAGAAACTTGTTTTATGTTTATACCATCAATTAATATTTCTCCATTTGTTACATCATAAAATCTTAATAAAAGATTTATAAGAGTACTCTTACCAGAACCAGCACTACCTATAATACCTATAAATTCTCCAGGATTTGCCTTAAATGAAATATTTTCAAGTGCGGGTTCTTTTGCTCCCTGGTAAAAAAAGGTAACGTTTTTAAATTCTATTTCTCCCTTTTTCTTCAATTCTGCAGGCTTGTCTGGATCTTTTATTTCAGACTCCATACCCAGTACCTCACGAATTCTTTCGGCTGATGCTGATGCTCTTGGTAAAAATATAAAAATAATTGAAATCATAATAAATGAGAACATTATCTGTAAAATATATTGCATAACTGCCATTATATCTCCAACTTGTAATGCTCCTTTATCAACCTGCACTGCTCCTATCCATATTAAGAATATCGTGGTAAAATTCATTATCAACATAATCATAGGAAAAACTAAAGCAAAAATTCTATTCACTTTTAATGTGGTTTGAGTTAAATCATCATTTGCTCCTTCAAATCTCTTCTTTTCATACTCAGTTTTAGCAAACGCCCTTATAACTCTAACACCTGTTAAGTTTTCCCTCAAAATTCTATTTAACTTATCAATTTTTTTCTGCATAGATCTAAACAAAGGCATGGTATATTTTGCTATAAAATATATTGCCACAAACATAATCGGCAAAGAAACTAAAAGCACCATAGAAAGTTTTGGACTTTTTGATACAGCCATAATAGTTCCACCTATAGACATAATTGGAGCAAGCGCTACTAATCTTAACAGCATAAAAACCACAGTTTGAACTTGAGTAATATCATTAGTGTTCCTTGTAATAAGCGTCGATGTACCAAATTTATCAATCTCGTTTAATGAAAAATTCATTACTCTTTTAAATACCATACTTCTTAAATCTTTACCAAAAAGCATCGATACTTTCGCTGCAAAAAAAGTAGCTACTATTGCTGATGAAATATTTAATAACGTAATTAAAAGCATCTTTCCACCGACATTCCAGATATAGTCTACATCGCCTCTTGTTACACCTTTATTGACTATATCAGCCATCAAATTTGGAAGATACAAGTTTAAAATCCCCTGGATAGTGACAAAAGTAATAGCAAGGACTATAAAAAATGAATACTTTTTTAAGTACTTAAAAAGTTTAATCATTTTTCATCGCCTCCAGATTTTTCAATATTTTTTTCAATAAATTGGTAAAACAATTTATTTCTTCGTCAGTAAAACCTTTTAAACTAAGACTTTCAAAATGCTTCATTTTTCTAAAAAGCTTATCAACTAATTTTTGAGATTTTTCAGTCAAAAATACCTTGAGTTCTCTTCGATCTTTTTCATTGGTTTTTCTTGTTATCAAGCCATGTCTTTCCATTCTTCTTAACATAATTGCAACTGTCGAAGGTGAAACATGTATTTTCTCCGCAATTTCATTTTGAGTAATTCCAGGAGTTTGATTTATTATAAAAAATAGTGGAACTTGGCCTGGATGAATTTTATATTTTTCCAACTCATTTCTCAAAATTTGGAATTTCAATTTTTCAAATTCCGAAAGGAGCAAAAATACCTCAGAAAATTCTTCAAAATTCATTTTATCACCTCTAGAAATTAAATTAAAAATAATTTGATGTATAATTATTTTACATCAAACTATTTTTTTTGTCAATAAAAAAGTGGCTCAAATGAGCCACTTTTTATTCGTTAATTATCTCAGGTTAAATATGAATTGGTAAACCTTCTGCTGCTTCAAATGCTCCAAGAATTGTTTCGGTAAGAGTTGGGTGTGGATGTATGCTATCAGTTAGCTCTTCCAACGTTAATCCATATTTCACAGCAATTACTCCTTCCATTATCATATCTGTTGCTGAAGGCGAAACTATTGAAAATCCTAAAACTTTCTTCGTTTCTTTATCTACAATAACTTTTGCAAAACCTTCTCTTTCCTCCATAGTTCTTGCTCTTCCATTTGCTGAAACCGGAAATTTACCTACTATGATTTTTTCTGGTGCAAGGTCTTTTTCTTTTAGCCCTGTAGTTGCCACTTCTGGATTTGAAAAAATTATTGAAGGAACTGCTCTATAATCCATTTCTCTGGTTTCACCTGCAATATTATGTGCCGCTACAATTCCCTCTAGCATTGCAACATGTGCTAACATTATCTGGCCTCTGATATCTCCTATTGCATAAACATTATCTATGTTTGTTTTCATTGTACTATCTGTTACAACTCCTCTTTCAATTTGCACTCCAAGAACCTTGACATCCTCCGGTATATTGGGCTTTCTTCCAACTGCTAACAATATTTTTTCTGCTGTTATTTCTAAAATCTCGTCTCCAGATGCTGCTGTTACTTTATACTCATTCTCAATTTTCTTAATTTCCGTAACTTTTGTTTTTTCAAATATTTTTACTCCTTTCTTTATCAATGACTTTTTTACCTCTGCTGCAACATCTTTATCTTCATTTGGAAGTATATGCTCTTCTAATTCCACAATTGTTACTTTCTTCCCAAAAGATGAGAAGAACGTCGCAAATTCAACACCAATTACTCCTCCACCAACTATTAATACACTTTCAGGAAGTTTCTCCATTCCAAATACATCATCACTTGTCCATATTCCTTCTATCTCACTAAACGGTGGAAACATCGTTGGAACCGATCCATGAGCTAATATCAAATATTCACTCTGTAATGTTTCACCTGTTTCTTTTATTTCCACAGTATGGTTATCTTTTATTACACCTGTTCCTTTATATACATCAACTTTGTTTTTCTTCATTAAATATTCAATTCCTTTTCTTGACATCGTTATTGATTTATTCATATGTTTCATTATTCCAGCAAGATCGTATGATATATTATCAATTTTCAATCCAAACTTTTTCGCTTTTGAAAACATCTCCGTGTATAAATGTGCTGCTGTTAATAAAGCTTTCGTAGGTATACAACCTTTATTGGTACAAGTCCCTCCCAGTTCTTCCTTTTCAATAAGAGCCACCCTTTTCCCAAGTTGAGTTAATCTAATTGCTGCCACATAACCTCCTGGACCGCCTCCTATTACTATTACATCATACATTTTATCACCTCTTCCTTCAAATTTATTTCCATTCTTATTATATCTTTATTTACAAAATATTCAATTTGTAAATCCTTACAATTCATAAAGAAAAACATAATTTTTTCAAATATTTCAAAAATTTAAGAAAATTAATACTGCAAAATAAGCAATTTAGCTTAAAAACAAGAGGTCCTGAAAAATCAGGACCTCTCAACTTCATTTTTCTAATTCCTCTACTTTTTCTCTCACAAAATCTACAATCTCCCCTATATGAGTTTCTGAAAAATCAAGTTTTATACCAGCAATTTCGTATACCTTGTCAATTGGGACCTTATTTCCAGTTTTTAAAAACCTTATATAATTTTCAATCGTTCTTTCAGGATTTTCAAGATAATTCTTGTAAATCGAAAGCGCACCAAGTTGTGCAATTCCGTATTCAATGTAATAAAATGGTGCCTGGAATATATGAAGTTGGAACAGCCATCTGTATTTCTTTTCTTTTTCTAAATCAGTCCAGTCAATACCTTGACTGAATCTATCCATTAGTTTTCCAAAGTATTCAGCTCTTTCTTCTGCAGTATGTTCTGGATTTGTATAAATCCATTGTTGAAATGCATCTACAGTCATACACCATGGTAAAAATAATACAGCATTTTCAAGTTCTTCTATCATTGCTTTTCTAAAATCTTCGCTATCTTGATAGTATTCATTCCAATAATGTAAAGTTAAAAGTTCCATACTCATGGAAGCAAGCTCAGCTATCTCCATTCTTTTCGGCCTATAGTATAAATTTGGAATATTCACAGTTTCGAACGTATGCATAGCATGACCTGATTCATGTAAAAGAGTTCTTACATCGCTACTATTCCCTGTAGCATTCATAAATATGAAAGGAGCACCTGTTTCAGGTAATGGGTAGTTATAACCTCCCGGAGCTTTCCCCTTCCTATTTTCAAGATCTAACAACTTCGTATTTTTCATTTTTTCAAGTCTAATCCCAAATTCTTTTTTTACATTCCCAAGTATTTTTATTGCCTTATCAACAAATTCATCAATTGTTTCAAATGGCATCAATGTTTTTCCATCAACATCAACGTATCGATCCCATGGTTTTACAACATCAATTCCAAGCTTTCTTGCCCTTTTTTCCATTCTTTCTTTAAAGAAAGGCATAACCTTTTTTTCAACTGATTCATGGAATGAATATATATCTTCAACACTATACTCAAATCTTCCTTTAAGCTTATGTATATAATCTCTGTAGTTATTAAACCCTGCATTTCTTGCCTGTTTTATTCTAATCTCCTTCAATTCATCAAATATTCTGTTGAATTCATCTTTATATTTCAAAATTCCTTCATATCTTTTCCTCCAAGCTTCTTCACGTTCATCTCTATCCGGCGATTTTAAATATGGTACTAACTGTTGAAGTGTTTTTTCCTCACCTTTAAATCTTACGGTTATTGATCCATATATTGCTCCGTATCTACTCGAGAGTTTTCTTTCTTCAACTTGCAATGGAATATTTTCTTCTCTGAACATTTCAATATTATTCGAAATAATTTTCATCATATGACTGTATTCATCTGGTAAACTTTTCGAAAAAGGAGATTCATATAACTTTTTTTCAAATTTAAATAAAAATGGTTTCACTTTCGAAACAACATTTGCAAAATAATCGTTAAATTTATCAGCATATTCCTTTCTATCAGCAAATCTTGTCATATTAATATACCTTCGGCCCATTTCCTCATCTACTATATCACTTAACTCTGTTATTTTTTCAACAAGTTTAATAATATCATTTTCAGACTTAATTGGCATTTCTATTAATTCTTCGAGCTTTTCAATTATTTGATTTGCATTTGTTGCATCTAATTCTTTAAAGTACTTTCTTTCCTTTTTCACAATTTTTTCATTCGTAAATACCATTAATACCCCCCCTTTTTGCTGTGAATTATTGGTTTTTTCCAGTTTGCAAACTTTATAAATAAACCTGCTAAAATCAACGCAAGTATGTTACTTATAATCATTGCAAAAAATAAACCTTTAAAACCAAAATATGACGAAAAAATTGCAATCAATGGTACTCTTATTCCCCAAAGCCTCGTTATATCTACAATCATTGAAAGCTCAGTTCTACCAGCTCCAACCAGGGTATTTGTAAAAACAGTCATAGAAGTAAAAAATGGTAAAGAAAAAGAAACATATCTGAAGAATAAATATCCAACCTGGATTACCTCCGGATCATTAATAAAAAATTTTGTAAGATATCCTCCAAAAAAGAAAGTAAGACAACTTAATGTAAAGACAATCAAAAAGTTAGTTAAAAATGCTATTTTTACTGTTCTAGACGCATTATTTATATCATTCGCTCCCAAAAATTGACCAATCATTGTAGTAACAGATGCACCAATTCCAAAAGAAATCATAGTTATAAAATTTATAATCCTGTTCCCAACACCATATGCACTTACTACCGTTGGTCCAAAACTTGAAACAAATCTCATGATTACCACAAAACCAAGAGAAGTAAACGTCATACTAATTGAACCAGGTAAACCTATTTTGAAAACTTTTTTAATTAATTCAAATTCCGGTTTTAAACACTTAAGCGATATTTTAAATCCTCTTTTTCCTTTAAAAAGATGATTCAATGAAATCCATGCTGCTAAAATTCTTGCAAGTGTCGTAGCTAAAGCCGCACCTTTTACTCCCATTGCAGGGAAAACTAAAAGGCCGAATATTAATAAAGGATCAAGAACAATATTCACAACTGTGGAAATAAACATTATATTCATGGTAAACTTGGCATCTCCCCAACCTCTTAAGATCGAGGAAACAGAATTAAATATAAAAGCAAAAGGAAGCCCTAACATTATTAAGTTAAAATAAGAAACTGCATAATCAGTAACCATTTTACTTTCTTGACCGGCTATTAACGAAATGACAGGTCTTGAAACTATTATTCCTAAAACAGATAAAAAAATACCTAGCAATATGGAAATTAAAAGAACCTGACCAGCCGCTTTTTTTGCGTTTTCGGAATCTTTAGCTCCTGTAAATTGTGCCACTAAGGCAACACCTGCTTGAGTAAATCCAATTGATAAAGAAATGAAAACAAAAATTAAAGGCCATACTATCGTAGGTGCCGAAAACTCAATCTTCCCCAATTTCCCAAGAAAATATGCATCTACGGCATTATATAAGGTTTGCATTAAATTAGAAACTATCATCGGCCAACTGAGCAAAAATAGTGAAGAAAAAATTCCGCGACTAAATATATCAACTCTATGTTTAGAAACCAAACATATCCCTCCAAAAAAATTATTCGCTATACTAACAATTTTAACACATTTTATGATATAATCAAAACAGGGAGGTGTTTATATGAATTATAGAAAAGTAGGAAAGTGGGGGTTGAAAATCAGTGAACTTTCACTTGGTTCGTGGGTTACTTTTGGCAATCAGCTTGACATTAAGAGCGCAAAAGAAATAGTGAGAGAAGCTTTTAAAAATGGTATTAACTTTTTCGATACAGCGGAAGCATATGCAAATGGTATGGCTGAATCCATGCTTGGTGAAATCCTCAAAGAATTTAGAAGAAGTGATATAGTTGTATCTACAAAGATATTCTGGGGTGGTGATGGTCCAAATGACAGAGGCCTTTCAAGAAAACACTTAATTGAGGGAATCTGGAATTCTTTAAAAAGACTTCAAATGGAGTATGTAGACATAGTATACTGCCATAGACCTGATCCTGAAACTCCTATCGAAGAGACAGTACTAGCAATGGATTATATAGTTAGAAATGGTCTTGCTTTCTATTGGGGAACATCAGAATGGTCTGCCGAACAATTAGAAAAAGCTCATAAAGCTTGTAAAGAATTAAACTGTATTCCTCCAATTGTTGAACAACCACAATATAATATGCTTGTAAGAGAAAGAGTCGAAAAAGAATATCAACCCATATATGAAAAATATGGAATGGGTTTAACAACCTGGAGTCCACTCGCCTCAGGAATTTTAACTGGAAAATACAACAATGGTATTCCTGAAGACTCAAGGCTTGCAAAATTTCCAAATCTTAAAAAACATCTCGAAGAAACAGGCGTTTTAAGCGAAAAAACTTTCGTTAAACTCCAAAAACTCCAAAAGATTGCTGACTCACTTGATGCAAAACTTTCACAACTTGCTCTTGCCTGGTGTTTATTAAATCCAAATGTCAGCAGTGTAATTCTTGGTGTTTCGAAAATGGAACAATTAAAGGAAAATCTCAAAGCTATCGAAATAAAAGAAAAGATAACCACTGAAATAGCTACTGAAATAAACAAAATTCTAGAAGAATAGGAGGAGCAAAAATGTTAAAAAAGTACGCAGAAGTAGTATTAAAAATAGGATTAAACCTTCAAAAAGGTCAAAGACTCTTCATTAGAGCACCAATTGATGCTCGTGATTTTGTAGAAACCATTACTGATATTGCTTATGATCTCGGTGCATACGATGTGTATGTAAAATGGAGTGATGAAGTACTTACAAAAATAAAACTAAAAAAAGCCAGTGACGATGCTCTAAAAGAAGTTCCTGAATGGGAAATAAAAGCTTCCGAAGATCTGTTAAACAAGAAAGCTGCTCTTTTAAGTATTACTGGAGGAGATCCTGATATATTGAAAGATGTTCCACCAAACAAAATTGGTATTGCAGCAAAAGCAAGAAATTTAGCAATGAAAGATATCTCAAAAAGAATTATGTCAAATGAAATAAGTTGGTGTGTTGCAGCATATCCAACAGAAAAATGGGCAAAAAAAGTATTTGGAACTGATAATTCAAAAGAAAAATTATTCGAATATATACTCAAATCATCAAGAATTGAGGGTGACCCTGTTGAAAACTGGAAAGAACATATTTCTAACCTACAAAGAATTACCAATTTTCTCAATAAAATGCAGTTTGACTTCTTACACTATGAAGGCCCTGGTACAGATTTAAAAGTTGGTCTTCCGAAAAACCATGTATGGATATCAGGTGCCCAAGATAATTCCGATGGAATTACGTTTGTTCCAAATATTCCAACTGAAGAAATATTTACTGCTCCTCATAAAGATCAAATTAATGGTATTGTTAAAAATAGTCTGCCACTTGCATATGCTGGAAATATAATTGATAATTTCACACTTGAATTCAAAGATGGAAAAATTGTAAATTACAAAGCAGAAACTGGTGAAGATGTTTTGAAAACAATTCTTGAAACAGATGAAGGTGCCAAATCTTTAGGTGAAGTCGCATTAGTGCCAGTAGATTCACCAATTTATCAAATGAAAACTATTTTCTATAACACGCTCTTTGACGAGAATGCTGCTTCACATTTCGCATTTGGAAGAGCCTACTCTAGTTGTATAAAAAATGGTGAAAAATTGTCTGAAGAAGAATTAAAAGCTGCAGGATTAAATGTAAGTATTACTCATGTTGACTTTATGATAGGAAACGAACAAATGAAAGTAACAGGTTATAAAAATGGCGAAAAAATAGTAATAATGGAAAACGGCAAATGGATTATTTAAGGGCAGCAGGTGCTGCCCTTTTTGGAGGTTTCTATTTTGTTTGAAAACATAAAGTTTGATACAAATTTTAAAGTTACCAAAAACATACGAATCGAAAATATTGTAATTTTTCCCAATACAGACTTAAAAAAAATATACGAAGCACTTACAAAAAAAATCTGTGGCTTTAAAGTTGTTGGTGTTAAACATCACAAATATCAAGAAATATATTTTCTGGAAAAAGATAACCAGCTCATCAAAATTCAGATTTTTTATAACAAGCATTATACTCCCACTTTTTTAAAGATTGTCTCATCAACAAACCAAAAAATAGCACAAGATTTCATTTCACAATTTATAAAAAAACATGGTGATAATAAAATCGTTAAAGCATATGTCGATGGAAGTTTTGAACCCCCAGGAAAAATTGGGGCTGGAATAGTTATATTATCCAACAATCATATTGAAAAATATTACAAATTTATAACAAAATATCCTGAACATAGAAATGTAACTGGTGAAATTGTTGCAGCATTACTTGCATTTAAATATGCAAAAATGGAAAAAATAAAACAAATCGAAATCTTGTACGATTATGAAGGAATTAAGAAATGGGCAACTGGTGAATGGAAAACAAAAACTGATATTACCAAAAAATATAAGGAAATGTATAATATGTATTCAAAATACATAGATATAAAATTTTCAAAAATTAAATCACATTCTGGTAATAAGTATAATGAACTTGCTGACAAACTTGCTAAGGAAGCAGCCAAAAAAATGATAACTAAAGTTAAATATGATATTGAAATTTAATTAATTTCCTTTCTTGACCCAAACACAAAAGCCGCGAAAATTGAAACTATTAACCAGACAAATGGAACAAATAAATGATTTTCATATACAGAAAAGCCAAAAGATTTTCTGAGACCATCAACTATGTAAGTTGAGGGGATGAGTTTTGCTATATCACCAATTATCTTTACATCTTTTACATTAAAATAAAAGCCTCCAGCGAACATAAATACCTGAAATAAAATGTTTCCCAAAACTACATTTGTTTCAGGATTTTTAACAACAGATGCAAGAAAATACCCCAAAGAAAGAAAAACTGCCATTCCAAGTGTTACAAAAAATATTGTATTAAAAAAACCGATAAAAACATTAACCTTATAAATTAGCATTTCAAATATAAAGAAAATAGAAAGAGACAAAAAAATTTGTACAATAGACACCACAGTATAATCCAGATAAAACCTTTTTAAAGAATAAGGTGTACAAGAAAGTCTTTTTAATACTCCTTCTCTTTTAAAATAAGAGATTCCGTTAGTATACCCAAAAAATGCAACGGACATAATCATCATTACAATAATCGCCGGGAAAAGATATTCATAATAATTAAATTCAGATATTTGTTCAAATAATTTTATTTTTACTTCCTTCCATACTCCAATGTTTTCATAAAATTTTACATCAAATGTTGAAAAAATATCCTCAAAAACATCTTTTGCAATTTCTGAATCATTTCTCTGAGGTATATAATATATTCTAACCTTTATAGGACGAAATAAGTTAGTTTTTGACAACAACAATGATTTTTGAAAATCCTCATCAAAATTTTCAGGAAATTCTATTACTACATCTAAATCCTTTTCTCTTAATAACTCTAAATCATTAACCTTAAAAAAACTAAATTGTCCAGTTTTTTCCAATTCCTTAATCATATTTTCAAACAATTTACTTTCACCCATAATCCCTACATCGAAACTAACATTTGCTTCCATGTTCCCAAAAATGGAAGACAAGATAAAGGTTAAAAGAATTGGAAAAATTATAAACCAAAACGTTGACTCCTTTGATCTAAAAATTTCCAGTTTTAAAAGGTATTTTACCATTACTAATCCCTCAAACCCTTTCCAGTTAATTTCAAAAAGACATCTTCAAGTGTTGGATGTCTTACAACAAAATTTTCTATTCCCAGATTCATTACTTCCTGAATCGTACTATTAACGTTCTCTGTCTCAATAATTACTTTATCTTCTACAATTTCACCTAAATTTATTGACTTTGCATTTTTTGGTACTTCAACAATCACCTTTAATCCTGACTGCTTTATTAATTCTTCAGGTTTTCCGCTTACGATTATCTCTCCATTATCAATTATACAAACAACATCGGCAAGTCTTTCAGCTTCTTCCATATAATGTGTAGTTAAGAAAACTGTTTTTCCCTGTTTTTTAAATGTTAAAATTATATCCCAAATATGTCTTCTAGATTGTGGATCAAGACCTGTTGTAGGCTCGTCAAGAAATATTAATTCTGGATCATTTATAAATGATAATCCAAGTACAAGCCTTTGATATTGTCCGCCCGATAAATTTTTCACCCTGCTTTTTTCTTTTTCTTGAAGTCCTACTATTTCCAAAACATCTTTTGGATCAAGACCTTTTCTATAAAATCCCCTAAATAATTTCAAAGTTTCAATAACCGTAAGTTCTTTAAAAAGTTCCGTTTTTTGAAGGCATACACCTATTCTTTCCTTTATTTCTGGACCTATCTTTTCAACTTTTCTACCAAAATAGTATATTTCACCTAATGTTTTATATCTTAAACCTTCCAATATTTCAACAGTAGTAGTTTTACCTGCACCATTTGGCCCTAAAAATGAAAAAATAGTGCCTTCTTCAACCTGGAAGCTTATACCCTTTAATGCCTGTAATTTTCCATACCTTTTTTCTAAATTTCTCACCTTTAAAATCAAAATTTCACCTACTCTTCTTTATAAAACAAAATTTTTCCACCATATGAAAGTAAGAAAATTCCTAACAAACTCATAAAAATTGAATAAATAAAAAAGTTAATTTGCGAAATCTCTTTTATTCCATACGAATATCTAAACATATTAACCATATATTTTACTGGAGTAAATAGACTAATAAATTTCAAAAATTTTGGTAAAAAGTCCGTTGGAAAATAAATACCTGAAAAAAATATAAAAATAGTGTACAAAACCTGGGCTATTGAACTTGCAATTCTCGGAAACAACACACTTAAAATCACACCAAATCCAATCATACCAAGTGTTGAAGAAATAATCGAAATAACAATGTAAAATAAATTTTCCTTTATTTCCATTGAAAACAAAAAAATCGAAGTTATTCTTATTAATATTATCGAAACAAACCCTATTAAGAATTGCGAAAATGAGAAAGAAAACACAAAAGAGGTAGGAGATAAAGGAAGCACCTTAAATCTCTTAATCAAACCACTTTTTCCACGTGTAGAAAATATATTTATAGTACTAAACATTCCTATTGACATAATTGATAAAGCAAGTGTCCCTGTAAATATGTACTCAAGTTGCGAAATAGAAGCAATATTAATTGGTTTCTCATCAACTTCCAATATTTTTTTGCTATTATTTAATTTTCTTTCTAATTCTATTTTTAAACTTTCTATCCAGCTATCAACTGTATAATCATCAAAATTTTTGTATACAATAATTTCATCATCAGCCACTACTATTGCTATTGCATCAAATTTATTTTTCTCTTTTAAAAGCAATTCTTTATCTCTGTATCGCACGCCCTCAATATTCAGATCAATATCAGAAAAATATGCAAAGGAAAAATTTGAACCTGATAGATCACTAAATACAAGCCCAAACATTATAAAAAAAATCAGGGGAAGTAATATATTAAAGAAAAATGAAAATTTATTTCTAAATGCTTGGAGAAAAAGGGCTCTTGCTAATCCTATAAAATTTCTCATAGTATTTCTCCTAAAAATTTCTCTCTAAATACTCTTTCAAAAATACTCGAAGTATATTCGTCAATGTTAACTAACCTGATAACCTTTAAGGAAGTCTCATTATTCTTCAAAAAACTGTGAATCTCTTCTGCAAAAATTTCTGCACATAATTGCTTTGGAAAACCAAAAATGCCGCTACTAACCGCAGGAATTGACACAGATTCCAATTTTAATTCAGAAGCTTTGTGCAAAACGTTTTTCACCGCTTTTCTTAAAAACTCTTTTTCTTTTTTATTACCTCCATGCCACACAGGCCCAACTACATGAATAATGAATTTTGAAGATAAATTCCCTGCACCAGTTACTGCTACTTCACCTGTCTTTACTGGACCATACTTTTTCACATATTCATCACTTTCATCTTGAATGATTTTTCCACCAGCCCTAACAATAGCTCCTGCAACACCTCCACCGTGCTTTAAACTTGAATTTGCAGCATTAACTATTGCGTTTGAATTTTCTTTTGTGATATCTCCCTTCACTACTTCAACTATTGTGTTTTTTATCTTTATCCTCAACAAAACTCCCATAATCTTTTACCCCTTTCCAAAGAGCTTCCAACACCTCTTTGGTTTTCTTTTCTTTACCAATATTCTTTGGTATATAAAATATTTTCCCCGAAAGTTCTTTGGGAAGATAACTTTTTCTAACAAATCCTCCATGTGCATGAGGGTAAATATAACCACTATCTGGAATATTTAAAAGATTCCTAGGTACTTTCACATCCCTCGTTTGTTTCGCTATCTCCATCGCACTATTAATTGCCGAAATTGCTGAATTACTCTTGGGTGCAGTCGAAAGATAAATCACACATTCTGATAAGTTTAAAATACATTCTGGAAGTCCCACATATTCTACTGCATAGGCTGTTGAAGTCGCAATAACAAGTGCCATTGGATCAGCTAGACCTATATCTTCACTGGCTAAAATGATTAATCTTCTTGCAATAAATCTAGGATCTTCACCACCATCAAGCATTCTTGCTAAATAATAAAGAGCTGCATCAGGATCACTGCCACGAATACTTTTAATAAATGCAGATATTAGGTTATAATGCTGCTTTGAATCATATACATATTTTTCTTCTCCTGAATACAAATCAAGAATTTCTCTGTCAATTACTCCTTTTCCTTCAGATTTTGCAATTAGACTCAAGACTTCAAATAAATTTATTGCAAACCTTGCATCACCATTTGAAACATCAGTTATAAATTTTTTTGCATCATCTGTCAAAGAAATTTTTTGATACTCACTAGCTTTTTTTATTAAAACATTTAAATCTTCTTTACTTAATTTTCTAAAAGCTATTATTCTTACTCTTGAAAGTAAAGCTTCATTTATCATTTTGTAAGGATTTTCTGTAGTTGCCCCGATTAATACATAATCACCTGCTTCAATTCCCGGCAAAAATACATCCTGCTGTTTCTTATTAAATCTATGTATTTCATCCACAAATATGAGAACTTTTTTAAAATCTTTTACTTTTTTCGCATATTCTAAAATCTTTTTTATCTCAGATACCGAAGCAAATGCCCCGTTAAAATGATATATTTCATAATCCGTATAAGTCCTTATAAGTTCCAATGTTGAAGTTTTACCACAACCCGGTGGACCATAAAAAATCATGGAAAACAAATTTCCATTTTCAATTGCTATTCTTAAAATTGCTCCTTTACCAAGTATGTGATTCTGACCAATTATATCCTCGAATTTTCTAGGCCTTAAAATTTCGCTTAAACCATTCAACTGTCAACCTCAATCCTTTCTCAAGATTCACTCTTGGTTCCCATCTTAACTCTTCTTTTGCCCTTGTATAACACAAAAGACTTTTCCTTATATCACCTTTTCTTGGAGGACCATAAACAGGTTCCTTATTATAATTGGTTATTTTTTTCAAATATGAAAATAACTGATTAACAGTTGTTCCCTGTGAGGTTCCAATATTTATTTCTAATCCATCCCCTTTTTTCATCGCGCGTATATTTGCATCAACTACGTCACCAACATAAACATAATCTCTAACATACTCACCATCACCATTAATTATAACTTCCTCTCCCTTGAGCATTCTTGAGGTAAAAATTGCAACAACTCCTGCTTCACCATACGGATCTTGTCTTGGTCCATAAACATTGGCATAACGTAAAACAACATAATTTAATCCAAATTCTTTTTTCGAAAATTTCAAATAATTTTCAACAGAAAATTTCGCAATACCATATGGTGATATAGGATTGGGGAACACTGTTTCAGGCGTTGGATAAATTTCAACTTCATCACCATAAATTGCCCCACCAGTTGAAGAAAAAATGAATTTCTCCACACCAAATTTTAGAGCATTTTTTATTAACACAAGACTTCCGATAATGTTAACGTTTGCATCCTCTACAGGATCTTTTACAGAAACTGAAACACTTGCTTGAGCAGCCAAATGAAACACATATGAAAATTTATATTCTTTAAAGAGTTTTTCAATACTTTCCTCATCTCCTATATCTGCGACTATAAGCGTTGCATTTTCATTAACATTTTCTTTTTTCCCCTTTGATAAATTATCAACCACAACAACCTCATATCCCAAATCTATTAATCTATCGACTAAATGTGATCCAATGAATCCAGCTCCTCCTGTTACAAGTACTTTCATTAATCATCCTCCTTTAATCTTATTTTCAATCTTAATGCTTCTTTGGGTATATTTTTTACTCCAAGCTTTTCACGTTGTTCTTTTAAAAAATTTATTAGTTTTTCTGTTTTTGTTTCATCAAAATCAATCATAAGCGCATAAAATCTCCTAAGTTGCTTTCTAGTACCGCTATCAAGACCATAAATCATTAACTCTGCAATTTGCTGAGCTCTTTGTTCTGGAAATCCAATTACATACATAAAAAAGTACTTTACCCTTAATTCTCCATTATATATGGTTATTGCTAGCCTTTTTCCTTTCCTTGTGAGTTTAATAAATCCATATCTTTCATGCTCAACATACCCAAGGTCCACAAGTTTTTTTACTGATGTAGTTACACTGGGGTAACTAACATTCTTAATTCTTGCAACTTCAGAAACTCTGGCTACACCATTTTCCTTCGAAAGCTTATAAATTGTCACCAAGTAATTTTCAAGGGCAGGTGTTAACTTTTTTTCAGCCATTTACTTTCCTCTCCTTTAAAAATTGATCATAATACTTTTTAACTCTTTTTATATCTTGCCATGTCAGGTCTTTTGGTGAGCCTTTAGCTTTGGAAGGATTTCTTAAAAGGTAGCTAGGGTGAAACATTGGAAAAACAATTACTCCACCTTTCCATTCAAATTCATTACCACGAACTTTTGTAATAGGAAAATTTCCACCCGCAAAAAAATCCAAAGCAGCTTTTCCTAAAGTTACTATCATTTTGGGGTTTATAATCTCAATTTGAGCAAGCAAAAAATGTGAACAGGTTTTTGCTTCTTCTTTAGTTGGCGTTCTATTGTTTGGAGGTCTGCATTTAACAATGTTAGTTATATAAACATCCTCTCTTTTGATATTCACAGATTCTAATATTTTAGTCAAGAGTTGTCCAGCCCTTCCAACAAAAGGCCTACCTGTCAAATCTTCTTCTTCGCCAGGCCCTTCACCAACAAACACAATAGGAGAATCTAAACTTCCTTCACCCGGTACAACATTTGTTCTATTCTCCCACAAAGGACAGGATTTGCAGTTTTTAATTCTTTCAATAACAATATCCATTAATTCTTTTTTGTCCATATTATACCCCCAAATATTAATATCAATTAACTTTGTTAGCATTAAAATTATAACATAATCAAATCAATAATTTAAAACCTATAATAATTTTTTATACTAAAACTGTAGTTTTTGTTACAAAATAGAAAAATACAATTATCAATAATTAACCGAGAATGATACCTTAGTATGTTAAAATAATTACAGTCTTAATACAAAATCAAGGAGGTGTGACAAAATGAGCAAATGGGTTTATTTCTTTGCTAATGGCAAAGCTGAAGGCCGTGCAGACATGAAAGAAATTCTTGGTGGTAAAGGTGCAAACCTCGCCGAAATGACAAACCTTGGAATTCCAGTCCCGCCAGGCTTTACTATTTCTACTGAAGTTTGTAAATACTATTATGATCATGGAAAAACTTACCCAGATGATTTAAAACAACAAGTTGACGAGGCATTAAAGAGATTAGAAGAAGTTACCGGAAAAAAACTTGGTGATCCAGAAAAACCTCTTCTTGTTTCCGTAAGATCAGGTGCGGCAGTTTCAATGCCAGGAATGATGGATACTATTTTAAATCTTGGACTTAATGACGAAACTGTCGTTGGGCTTGCAAAACTTACAAATAATGAAAGATTTGCATTTGATGCTTACAGAAGATTTTTACAAATGTTTGGCGATACAGCTCTTGGAATTCCACATGCAGAATTTGAAAAGGCTCTTGAAGCAAGAAAAGAAGCAAAAGGAGTTAAATTAGACGTTGAACTCGATGCAGAAGATCTTAAAGCATTAGTTGAAGATTATAAAGAAATTTATAAAAAGCACGGTAAAGAATTCCCACAAGATACATATAAACAACTCTGGGCAGCTATTGATGCTGTTTTTGGTTCATGGATGAATGAAAGAGCTATTAAATACAGACAAATTAACAATATAAAAGAAGGAGAATTACTTGGTACCGCTGTCAACATTGTTACCATGGTATTCGGAAATATGGGTGATGACTGTGGTACAGGTGTCTGTTTCACAAGGGATCCAAACACCGGTGAAAAAACACCATACGGTGAATTCTTACAAAATGCTCAAGGTGAAGACGTTGTCGCAGGTATAAGAACTCCAGTTCCTCTTGAAGAATTAAAGAAAATAAATGAAGATATTTATAATGAACTCCTTTCTATCATGGAAAGACTCGAAAAACACTATAAAGATATGCAAGATATTGAATTCACAATTGAAAAAGGAAAACTTTACATTCTTCAAACAAGAAACGGTAAAAGAACAAGTCAAGCTGCTATTAAAATAGCTGTTGATCTTGTTCACGAAGGCTTAATTGATAAAGAAACAGCTGTAATAAGAGTTAGACCTGAAGATGTTGAAAGAGTACTTCATGCTAAATTTGATGAAAACGAAATTAAAAACGCAAAAGTTATCGCAAAAGGTCTACCAGCATCACCAGGAGCAGCAACTGGTAGAGTTTACTTTGATGCTGCCAAAGCTGAAGAAATGGTAGCAAATGGTGAAACTGTAATACTTGTAAGACCAGAAACAAGCCCTGAAGACGTTGGAGGAATGAACGCTGCAGAAGGTATTCTTACTGCAAGAGGTGGTATGACTTCACACGCAGCAGTTGTTGCAAGAGGTATGGGTAAACCAGCAGTTGTAGGTGCTGAAGAAATTGTCGTTGATGAAGAAAAATTGGAATTCAGAGTAAATGATGTAGTTGTAAAAGAAGGAGAATGGATCTCCATAGATGGTACTACAGGAAACGTATACCTTGGAAAAATTACCACAGTTAAACCTCAAGGTCTTGAAGGTCCTGTTGCAGAACTTCTAAGCTGGGCTGATGAAATTAGAAGACTTGGTGTAAGAACAAACGCAGACGTTCCAAGAGACGCAAAGGTTGCAAGAGACTTCGGAGCAGAAGGTATTGGACTTTGTAGAACTGAACACATGTTCTTTGAAAAAGATAGAATTCCAAAAGTTAGAAGAATGATTGTTGCAAAAACAAAAGAACAAAGAGAAGCTGCTCTTGCTGAATTACTTCCACTTCAAAAAGAAGATTTCAAAGGATTATTTAGAACAATGAAAGGCTTGCCAGTTACAATAAGACTTATCGACCCACCATTACATGAATTTTTACCACAGGATGAAGAACAATTAAAAGAAGTAGCAGATCAAATCGATATTACTGTTGAAGAATTAAAATCAATTGTTGAACAATTGCATGAACTTAACCCAATGCTTGGTCATAGGGGTTGTAGACTTACAATAACATATCCAGAAATTGCTGTAATGCAAACAAAAGCAATAATTGGAGCAGCAATTGAACTAAAGAAAGAAGAAGGAATAGATGTAATTCCAGAAATAATGATCCCACTTGTAGGACATATCAATGAACTAAAATATGTAAAGAAAGTCGTCACCGAAACTGCAGACGAACTTATCAAAGAATCTGGCATCGAGCTCACATATAAAGTTGGTACAATGATAGAAATTCCAAGAGCTGCAATTACTGCAGATCAAATTGCCCAAGAAGCTGAGTTCTTCAGTTTCGGTACAAATGACCTTACACAAATGACCTTTGGTTTCAGTAGAGACGATGTAGGAAAGTTCCTACCAGAATATCTTGAAAAAGGTATACTTGAACATGATCCATTCAAGAGCCTTGATTGGAATGGAGTAGGTCAATTAGTAAAAATGGGAACAGAAAAAGGTAAAGCATCCAGAAAAGATCTTAAAGTTGGAGTCTGTGGTGAACATGGTGGTGATCCTAGATCAATCCTCTTCTTCGATGCAGCAGGACTTGACTACGTAAGCTGTTCACCATATAGAGTTCCCGTAGCAAGACTTGCAGCAGCTCAAGCAACAATTAAAAATAGAAAATAAGTTTTTGAAATATTCAAAGGGCCCATTTGGGCCCTTTCATTATCGGAGGTGTTCAGATGAGCTTTTTGCTTCTCTCAATTACAACCTCGATTGTTGTCTATGCATTCACAAAATCAATTTTGGCTTTCTTTCTAGTGTTAATTGGTGTATACTATTTATTGAGAGATAATGTAAAAATACAAAGTTTTCTAAGCCTTACTTTTGTGTTGATAATGGCACTTACAATATTTTCGAAACTTCGCGGATACGAACCAAAAGGTTTGAATTTATTAATATTTGCAACATTTTTTTCTATCTTGTATGATTTGTTTAAAAAACCTGTATGGAGTTTACCCTTTTTTGGTTTATTAGGAATTGGAATCTCATATATTGGATCTATTAAATATGGCAATATAGGTTATTTATTTGGACTTCTTATAATCCCTATCTTTATTAGAGAGTTTTCAAAAAGGGGGAATAAAGTTGAAAGTACTGATTCTGGCAGCAGGTCTAGGAAAGAGGATGAAATCTAAATACCCAAAAGTTATCCACAAAATTCTTGGTAAACCAATGATTAACTGGGTAATAGATACTGCAAGAGTGTTTGGAAAAGTTGGTGTGGTTCTTGGCTATAAAGCCGAAGAAGTTAAAAAATTTTTACCCGATGATATCGAAATTTACATTCAAGAAGAACAATTAGGGACTGGACATGCTGTATTGTGTGCAAAAGAATTTATTGATGAAAATGAAAATCTACTAATTTTATACGGTGATGTACCATTTATTTCACAAGTAACCCTTAAAAAATTGGAACAAGAACATTTAAAAATGAATAATGAAGTTACTATTCTCACAGCAATATTGGAAAATCCTGCTGGATATGGTAGGATTGTAAAAGAGGGAAATAAAATCAGAATCGTTGAAGACAAAGATGCTACTTCAGAAATCAAAGAAATTAAGGAAATAAACACTGGAATTTATATTTTTAATGGAAAATTTATAAAGAAAAATTTAGATAATCTTAACAACAAAAATGCTCAAGGAGAGTATTATTTAACTGATGTAGTAAGTTTTGCCGAAAAAGTTTCTACAGTAATAACTGAAGACATTTTTGAGGTAACTGGAATTAATGATAAAGTTCAGCTGGCAAAACTTGAAAAAGAAATGCGAAAAAGAATAAACGAAAAATTAATGCTTGAAGGGGTTAGAATAATCGACCCTGAAGTTGTTTATATTGAACCGAATGTGAAAATTGGAAAAGATACTATAATTTATCCTTTTACATTCATTGAAGGTGAAACAGAAATTGGTGAAGATTGTGAAATTGGGCCAATGACAAGAATAAAAGATTCGAAAATAGGTAATAATGTTAAAATAAATAGGTCGGAAATTGAAAAAACTATAATAGAAGATAATGTTTCAGTAGGTCCTTTTTCAAGATTAAGAGAAGGAACACATTTGAAAAATAAAGTAAAAATCGGAAATTTTGTTGAAACAAAAAAGACTTTAGTTGGAGAAAATACTAAAGCACAACATTTAACTTATCTGGGTGATGCAACAATCGGAAAGGACGTAAACATTGGTGCAGGAACCATAACTTGTAATTACGACGGCAAGAAAAAACATCCAACAACAATTGAAGATGGTGCATTTATTGGAAGTAATAATTCACTGGTTGCACCAGTAAAAATTGGGAAAAATGCAATTACAGGGGCTGGTTCAGTAATAACCAATGATGTACCAGATGATTCATTAGCATTAGGTCGTGCAAGGCAAATAAATAAAGAAGGTTGGGTAAAAAATAAAAGGGAGGAAAAGTAAAATGCAAATTCCAAAAAATGAAATGAAAATATTTTCTGGAAACGCTAATAGACAGCTCGCAATGAAAGTTGCGGACTACATAGGTACAAGACTTTCAGATTGTGAAATTGGAAGATTTGCTGATGGGGAGATTAATGTTAAAATCGGGGAAACTGTAAGAGGACATGACACTTTTATTATTCAACCTACCTGTCCTCCTGTAAATGAAAACTTAATGGAATTACTTATCGTAATTGATGCATTAAAAAGAGCATCTGCAAATAGTATTGCTGTTGTTATTCCATACTACGGTTATGCTAGACAAGATAGAAAAGCAAAAGGTAGAGATCCAATTACTGCAAAACTCGTTGCAAATTTATTAACTATCGCAGGAGCAACAAGAGTAATGACAGTTGATTTACATTCGGAGCAGATTCAGGGATTCTTTGATATACCACTTGATAATTTGCTTTCTTTCCCAATCTTCATTAAAGCTCTTAAAGAAGACAAAATAATAGAAGATGATTATGTAATAGTTTCACCAGATGTTGGTGGTGTAAAAAGAGCAAGACAATTTGCCGAAAGATTGGGTGGACCACTTGCTATTCTGGATAAAAGAAGGCCAAAAGACAATGTTGCCGAAATTTTACATATAATTGGTGACGTTGAAGAAAAAACAGCTATTATAGTTGATGATATAGTTGACACTGCTAGATCATTAGTAAATGCTGCGGCAGCTTTAAAAGAAAATGGTGCGAAAAAAGTCATCGCATGTATTACTCATCCAGTTCTATCAGGCGATGCAGTTGAAAGAATTAAAAATTCTGACATAGAAAAAATTTATATTTCTGACTCGATTTATCAAAACAATTTACCTGAAAAATTCAAAGTAGTTTCTCTAGCTCCGTTACTTGGAGAAGCTATTATGAGAGTAAGAAAGAACTTGTCTGTAAGTATTTTGTTTAGACAATAATAACCCATAAAATAAAAAAAAGGAGGTTATATCATGGAACATAGGCTGGAAAGCCTTACAAGGTCTATTGTGGGCAAAAAAAGAGCCATAAGAAGGCTGCGGAGACAAGGATTTGTCCCAGGAATTGTTTATGGCCCAGATGTAGAACCTTTGGCAATTTCTATTAAGAAAACTAACTTAGTCAAGCTTCTTCACGAAGTAACTGAATCAAGTCTCATTAAATTGACAGTAAAAGATGAAAACGGAAAAGAAGTTTTCAAACACGAAGTTTTCATCAAAAATGTTCAATACGACAAATTAACTGACGAAGTAAAACATATTGATTTCTATGCTCCTGAAAAAGGACACAAAATGTCCATTAAAATTCCTATTGAAATTATCGGAAAACCTGTAGGAGCTGAAAAGGGCGGAATACTTGAAGTTATCCATCATGAACTTCCAGTCGAAACAATTCCATCTGTCGTACTTGAAAAATTAGAAATCGATGTTTCAAATCTCGACTTAAATGAGTCTATTCATGTAAAAGATCTTAAACTCCCTGAAGGTATGAAACCCGAAATTCCAGAAGAAGAAATAATTGTAACAATAGCAGCTCCAAGAGGACTCGAAGTAGAAGAAACTGCAGCTGAAGAAGAGGAAGAAAATGTAGAACCAGAAGTTATAGAAAAAGGTAAAAAGGAGGAAGAATAATATATTTTTAATCATAGGACTAGGAAATCCTGGCCCACGTTATGCCTTCACAAGGCATAACGTGGGTTTTATGTTTTTGGATAGATTATCCACTAATTGGAAAAAACAAAACAATTTTTACCAATCAAAAATAATAATCAATGATAAAGAATTGTTGTTAATCAAACCCTTGACCTATATGAATTTAAGTGGAGAAATTTTTAATTATATCAACCCAAACGATTTTAATGATATAATTGTCATATACGATGATGTAAGCATTAATTTAGGCAAAATTAGGATCAGAAAAAAAGGTTCAGATGGCGGGCACAACGGCTTAAAATCTATTATATCTTTTATCGGTGAACATTTTTCGAGAATAAGAATAGGTATTGGACCCAAACCTCAAGAAATTGATTTGGTAAATTTTGTTCTAGGAGAATTTACCAACAAGGAATTAATGATCATTAATAAAGTTCTGGATACCACAAAAGAAGCTCTTGAAACAATTATAACTGAAGGAATCGATAAAGCTATGAGCAAATTTAACTCTATTGAGGTGACATTGTGAAATGTAGTCGTTGTGGAAGGTCCTCAGAATTTTTACTTAAAACTGAAATTGACGGAATTGAAAAAAGAATATCATTTTGTAAAAACTGTCTGATTGAAACACTGAAATTCGATACCACGAATTACACGAAAGCTGGTGTAGAGTTACTAGCATCACATGTTGAATTTGCTGAAGAAATAAAAACAAACTCTGATATTTTTATTTCAAATAATCTTGAAATATTAACGTTAATGCCTATAGCCATACAATCAGCTTTATTTAAAGGTGATGAATTTTCTAAATCAAGAACACTAAAAGAAATAAATATAAGACAAATTTATTTTTTAAAGCAAAGATTAAAAAAAGCATTGAGAAATGAAAATTATGAACTTGCAAATGCCTTAAAAAAACAAATAAAACACCTTGAAAATATGTCAGAAATTTAATTTTTTGGCGATTATCATTGTTTTTAGCCTTCCAACCTTTTAGTTTCTCTCTTTTTAATACTTCTCGTCAAAATGGTAAAATATTAATTGGTGAAAAAAATGGCTATAATAATTATTTCAATATTTATTTTTGTTTTTACAATTCTACCGGCAATTTATGCCGTATTTTCAACATTTATAATCGATAACAGCTTTTCTTTTTCATTCCTAATCCAAACTTTAAAGGCTTCCTATTTTTACCAAAGCCTTTTTATTTCATTCATATACTCGCTTACCGTTACCCTAATTAGTACTTTTTCAGCATTTTTCCTGGCAAAATGGATAAAGAAATATAAATTTATATTATTTTTCCTTTCCATTGTCTGGGTAATCCCAACATATATTGGTATTCCGTTATGGAGAGCAATCATTGAAAAAACCAAAATTATTAATTTATATTTAAATCCTGTCCACTCATTTCTTTCAGCATCATTAATTTCTAGTTGGTTTTTAATTCCCTTTTCTGCATTTTTCTTTTACACAATTTTTGAAAAAATTAATAAAAAATATTATGAAGCATATTTGCTTGAATCTAATAATCTTACTATTTACTATTTAAGAATAGTTTTTCCAAACGTCAGAAATGAATTTTATTCAATATTGCTCCTGAACTTTATAAATGCATTTAAAGACTTTCAAACACCGTGGCTCCTAACTGAAGGTGGTGCTCCTACAAAATTTGGCATTACTTCAAAAGGAGTAATTGGTGCAACAACAAACCTTGAAGTATTAATCTACAAATTTTTCAATTCTGAAACCAACATAAATGAATTAGGGGCTGTTTCCACATTAACAATTATATTTATATCCCTTTTAATTTTTGCATGGTATAAACTCAAAAATAGTCCATTTAAAACAAAAAAAGAAAAAATTCCTCTCAGAAAAATAAAATTTCTAACTTTTTTGGAAGTTCCATTACTTTATGTTTGGTTTTTTTCCATTGTCATTTTATTATTTTCAATCCTTTTCCTCTCATTTTCAGATTCAGCAAACATTTTCTTAAAAGGTAATTTTACATTAAAAAATTTCAATTTTATAATTTCTGATAACTTTTTAATAGCAGTAAAAAATTCTCTTATTATTGCTATTTCAACTGGCCTTTTCACAACTTTTCTTTCAGCACTTTTTGCATATAAATTTTCTTCTTCTAAAAACATCGAAAAAATGCTATCTTTTTTAAATTCACTAAAAATTATTACCGGTATTCATTTATTAGTATTTATCTTTTTTATCATGGCAAAATTAAAACTTTTAAATACTTTAACCTCTATAATATTGCTTTCCGTTTCAAGAGAATTGCCTCTTGGTGCTTTGCTCTTTTACTCTTTTTACAAAAACTTTCCGAAAGAAATTTATCTTTTGTCAAAAATAGACGGGATTTCATCGAATACCTTTTTTTGGAAAATTCTTTTGCCCAATAGCATTCCAATATTAACTTCCATATTCTTACTAGGATTTTTAGCTAGTTTTAATGCTTTTCTCTCACCTCTAATATTATTATTTGATGAATCAAAGTATCCAATAAGCATTAAATTATTTAATTATGTTGGAACAATAAGTAATCATTATCCAGAATGGAACAATTTTGCAGCGGGCTCTATTATCAACTTATTAATTCTAACTATTGTAATCTTTTCATTAAGAAAATTTATAAATTTTTCATATCTTAAAGATTTGTAGGAGGTGGATATATGAAAAAAAACTTTACACTTATGTTTGTAGTTTTTGCTTTATTATCTTTTGCATTTCAAATAGTTTTGAATGGATCTTCACTCAATCTCGAAATTGAAAAAAAACAATTTTGCATTGTTGAACTTATTCCTCCCTTTAAAAATGTTAATGAAATCAAAATCGTAACGAACACAAATGAATATCAAGCAAACATTTATACAATTTTAAATGCCAATAATAGTACACCCATGTTTAATAATGAGCCAGTTGAAAAAATTGTGATAAATGCTAATTTATTAGAAGAAAAGGACTGGGAAATATGGCTTTCATGGGAAGGTACAGACTTTATTAAAAATTATCTTGAAAACTACTCACAAATACATAAGATTACTTTCAAAGTTCTTGAAATCCCTAAAATCTCGACAAAGATTGTAACAATGAGCAAATCAGGAGTTAAATTACCTGATGTAATAATGGTTAGTGCATTTGATTTTCCGACCTATTATAAATTAAATATACTCAAGGATAATTCATATATCCCATTTTATTACGATACTCAAGTTGTATATATCAATACCGAACTTGTTAACATCAACAGCTTGGAATGGTCAATTGATAAACTTGAAAATATTTCAAAAAAACTTCTTGATAATAATATTAAACCTATTGCAATTAATCCAATAAGTGCATATTGGCTCTCCACTTTTTTAATGGGATATGGTAAGACTCCTTTAATTAATAATAAACACTTTATTCTAACTGATGAAGCTTCAAAAAGGGCTGTAGAAACCATACTAAATTGGTATACAAATGGTTTATTTGATTTCAGCTTCTTCAATAGAGATGCCCAAATTGCTGCCTTTTTAAGTGGTAAAGTTGGATTTTTATTTCAGGGTTCATTCCTTATGCCAAAAATCTTAGAAAATACCGATAAAGTGAAAATCTTACCTCTCCCAAAGCCACTTATACCTTTTAAAGATTACAAAGGATTTGCTACAACCAAAGATGGGGATATTTCCTTTACCAACTGGCTTTCTATCTTTTTGAAAAATCCTCTGTTTACTGAAGAATTTTCAGTAAAATATATTAAGTTCTTTGATAACTACATATCAAACAATATCCCCTTTAAAGATACCTTTGCATATACAGCAAAAATTGCTTATCCTATTCCTTTTGATGAAAAATATGTTAGATTCCACAAAAACGTCATGGATATTTTAAAACTTATCCTGAATAAATCCATTTCAGTCGAAGATGGTATGAAAAAACTGGAGGAAATTGTAAACAATGAATAGCCCAATTATCTGGATAACAGGAAAAAGTAAAACAGGGAAATCAACAATCGCAAAAAAGTTAAAAAAATATTTTGACTTACTACATATTAATTCGTATATTTTAGAAGGAAAATACTTAATGGAATTATTTAATGATATTGGCTTTAATACTAAATACATAAAAGAGAGGATAAGAAGACTTGGTATCCTCTCCTATATTCTAGCTGATGCAGGAATTATTCCAATTATTCCAAGTGTTTCACCCATTAAAGAAGAAAGGGAAAAAATCAAAAACAACTCTAATTTTCCATTTATTGAAATTTACTTAAAATGTCCCGAAAAAATAAGAGTTAAAAGAATAAAATCAGAAGATAGCTTCACCAAATTTGTAAATGAAATATACACACCTCCTGAAACCCCAGATATAGAAATTGATACTTCTATTAACAATCCTGATGAAAGTGTTAAAATTATAATTGAATATCTAAAACACAACAAATATATAAGAGGAGATTAAAATGAATTACATTATTGTGAAGGGTGCCAAAGTCCATAATCTCAAAAATATAACAGTTAAGATTCCGAAAAATAAATTAACTGTTATAACTGGTATGTCAGGTTCGGGAAAAAGTTCTCTGGCACTCGATACTATTTATGTGGAAGGCCAAAGAAGATATCTAGAAAGTCTTTCTTCATATGCCAGACAGTTTATTGGTGAACTAAAAAAACCTGATGTTGAAAGCATTGAGGGTTTATCTCCCTCTATTGCTATCGATCAAAAGAGTGTCTCACACAATCCCAGATCAACAATTGGCACAGTTACCGAAATTTATGATTATCTGAGAGTTTTATACTCACAGATTGGCATCCCATATTGTTATAAATGTGGAAAACCACTTGAAACAAAAAGTATTGATGAAATTATAAATGATATTATAAAAAAATTCAAAGGCAAAAAAATATACATTGAATCCCCAATTGCAACCGAGAAAAAAGGAACATTTAAAGATATATTTGAAAAGTTTCTAGAAAAAGGATTTTTAAGAGTCGAAGTAGACGGAGAAATATATAGACTTGAAGAAGTTCCTGAATTAAATAAAAACGTCAGGCATAATATTAATCTTGTGATTGATAGATTAATTTTAAATGATATTGAAGAAATTAAACATAGATTGTTCGATTCCGTTGAACTTGCATTAAAAGAAGGAAAAGGATTTGTAATTATAAAAGACCTAACTACAAATATAGATAAAATTTATTCAGAAAAAATGATGTGTCCTGTTTGCGGCATTTCCATGCCCGAAATAACCCCAAAACTCTTTTCATTTAACAACCCATACGGTGCATGTCCTAGATGTCATGGACTTGGTTTTACACTTGAAGTAGATGAAAAAAAAGTTATTGATTTTAACAAACCAGTACTCGAGGCAATAAAAATTGGTCACAAAGAAAACGGCTGGATTCCAAGGAGAATTGTGAGAATTATTAATCAATTTGGAGGAGATTTGAAAACTCCATTTAAAAAATTACCTGAAGAAACACAAGAAGCCATTTTATACGGTACTTATTATTTTGACGGTTTAGTGGAGATTTTAAGACAAAGATACGATGAATACACTTCTGAAGAATCAAGACAATGGCTTGTTGACAAGTTTTTTGTTGAAAAAACCTGTCATGAATGTAACGGACAAAGATTAAGAAAAGAAGCTTTGTCAATAAAAATTGAAGGGTTAAATATAATGGATTTTACCAATCTCCCAATTTCCAAAGAATTGAATTTTATTAGGCATTTAAAAAAGATCATTCCACAGAAAAAACTTGAAATTGTTATTGAATTACTTGACGAACTTGAAAAAAGACTATTGTTTTTAAACGAAGTTGGCCTTGGATATCTCACACTTTCCAGAAACGTAAAAACCTTATCTGGTGGAGAGGCACAACGAATCCGTCTTGCTACACAAATTGGTTCAGGTCTTACAGGGGTCATCTATGTGCTTGATGAACCTACGATAGGACTTCATCAAAGCGACAATGAAAGGCTGATAAAAACACTGAAAAAATTAAGAGACTTAGGAAATACAGTTATAGTGGTTGAACACGATGAAGACGTAATTAAAAATGCAGATTATATTGTTGACATAGGTCCAGCGGCCGGAACACATGGTGGAAGGATAATTTATCAAGGACCTGTATCGAAAATAGATTCTGTTCTTTCTAAATCAATTACTGCTCAGTATTTAAAAGGAATTAAAAAGATAGAGATTCCCAAAGCACGAAGAAAAGGAAATGGAAAATATCTTACAATATTTGGTGCCAGACAAAACAATTTAAAAAATTTAAACGTATCTTTCCCACTTGGAACTTTTATATGTATAACAGGAGTCTCTGGTTCTGGAAAAAGTTCTTTAATTATTGATACATTATACCCTGCTTTAATGAATAAATTACATAAATCCAATTTGCCTGAAGGCAAATATGATACAATTGAAGGGCTTGAGTACGTGGATAAAGTAATTGCGATAGATCAATCTCCTATCGGCAGAACTCCCCGCAGTAACCCAGCAACTTATACAAAAGTCTTTGACGAAATCAGAAAACTATTTGCCATGACACCTGAAGCAAAAGCAAGAGGATATAAACCAGGAAGATTCAGTTTTAACGTTAAAGGTGGAAGATGTGAACACTGTCAAGGACAGGGAATAATCAAAGTAGAAATGTTATTCCTACCAGACGTATATGTTGAATGTGAAGTATGCCATGGAAAAAGATATAATAGTGAAACTTTAGAAGTAAAGTATAAAAATAAAAATATTTCTGATATACTAAATATGACAGTCGACGAAGCTTTGAATTTCTTTAAAAATATACCGTCAATTAGCTCTACTTTACAGGTTTTAGCTGATGTGGGCCTAGGATATATCAAACTTGGACAGCCAGCAACCACATTATCTGGAGGAGAAGCTCAAAGGGTAAAACTTGCTTCTGAACTGAAAAAACGCTCAACGGGAAATACAATTTATATTCTTGATGAACCCACAGTTGGGCTTCATTTCGAAGATGTGAAAAAATTAATTGATGTTTTAAATAGATTGGTTGATAAAGGGAACACAGTAATTGTAATTGAACATAACCTAGATGTCATTAAAAATGCTGATTATATAATAGATTTAGGACCAGTCGGTGGTGACGAAGGAGGATATATTGTTGCAAAAGGAACTCCCGAAGAAATTGCTCGTTCTAAACAATCTTTAACTGGAAAATATCTTAAAAATATTTTAGCAGGGTGATATCGTGGAAAAAATATTGGAAAACTTCAGTGATTACCTTGAACATGTTAGAAGACATTCAGAAAATACTGTAAAAGCTTATTTGAAAGACGTAAGAAAACTTCTTAAATATTTAAATAAAGACATAAAAAATATCACCAGAAAAGACATTGAAGAATTTTTAAAGGCGCTTTCAAAAGGTGAAGTCATTGGAATTAGTCCAAGAGAAACTACTATTTCAAGATATATTTCAAGCCTTTCTACTTTCTTTAATTATTTAGAACTTTCAGGATTTATATCATCCAGCCCAATGGAAAGAATTAAACATCCAAGGATTAGAAGAAAAATCCCAGATTTTTTAACCGAAGAAGAAGTTAAAAAACTTATTGAATCATTTGACGAAGAAAATGAATTGAAAAATAAAACAGCAATTTCTCTTTTATATTATGGAGGGTTAAGAATTAGTGAATTATGTAATATGAGGGTTAGTGATATTTCATTTATCCCACCATTCCTCAGAGTACAAATGGGAAAAGGCCGAAAAGATCGACTTGTACCTTTACCTGACAAAGTTGTTCCACTATTACAAAAATATATTGATAGTTTCAAACCAAAATTATATCTATTTGAAAACGGCAACAAACATGTTCATCCCTCAACCGTATTTAGATGGGTAAAAGAAGGCGTTAAAAGGGCTGGCATAAAAAAAGATGTACATCCTCATACATTAAGACATTCATATGCTACTCATTTAATTAGGAAAGGTGTTAACATTAAGGTAGTTCAAGAGCTCTTAGGACATACCAATCTCAGTACTACAAGCATTTATCTTCATGTCGCTGACCAAGAAAAATTCGATGCTGTAAGAAAATTATAAAGGCTGCCTTAAAGGCAGCCTTTTTTGTTTTCAAAAAAATCATTTATTTTTTAATTGAATAAAAAGCACTTAATCCTCTGTATTCTGCTGCATCTCCAAGTTCTTCCTCAATTCTTAACAACTGGTTATATTTTGCAATTCTTTCGCTTCTTGAAAGTGATCCTGTCTTTATCATACCAGCATTTGTTGCAACAGCAAGATCAGCAATAAATGTATCTTCAGTTTCACCAGATCTGTGTGAAATAACATTTGTCATATTATTTGTTTTAGCCATTTCAATTGCATTTAATGTTTCAGTAACTGAACCAATTTGGTTAAGTTTAATTAAAATTGAATTCGTAGCTTTTAATTCAATACCTTTCTGGAGTCTTTTGACATTTGTTACGTATAAATCGTCACCAACAATTTGAATTTTATTTCCAACATTTTCATTGAATTTTGAATAAGCTTCCCAATCTTCTTGATCAAATGGGTCTTCAATTGAAATTATTGGATACTTATCAATTAAACCTTCATAATACTCAATTAATTCATCGGCTGTTTTATCTACACCATCAATGTGATATTTTCCAGTTTCTTCATTATAAAATTCACTTGCTGCTACATCCAATGCGATAAATATATCTTTACCTGGCTCATACCCTGCATTCTTAATTGCTTGAATTAAAATTTGTATAGCTTCTTCATTATTTTTTAAATTTGGTGCAAAACCACCTTCATCACCAACTGCTGTTACATGTCCTGACTCTTTCAACAATTTTTTTAATGCATGGAATGTTTCAGCACCGTATCTTAATGCTTCTTTAAAACTCGAAGCTCCCGCTGGAACAATCATAAATTCCTGGATATCCAGACTATTATCAGCGTGTGCTCCACCATTGATGACATTCATAAATGGAACTGGTAATACTTTTGCGTTAACTCCTCCTAGATATTTGTAAAGAGGCAAATCTAAAGAATTTGCTGCAGCTCTTGCTACTGCCATTGAAACACCTAAAATCGCATTTGCACCAACATTATTTTTATTTTCTGAACCATCAATTTCAAGCATAGTTTTATCTAACATTACCTGATCATATGCATTGAGGCCTATCAATCTTGGAGCAAGTACTTCGTTGACATTTTCAACAGCTTTTAACACGCCTTTTCCAAGATATCTCGATTTATCCCCGTCTCTTAATTCTAATGCCTCAAATTTCCCCGTTGATGCTCCTGAGGGAACAATCGCTCTTCCAATTGAACCGTCTTCAAGCATTACTTCAACTTCTACCGTAGGATTTCCCCTGGAATCCAATACTTCTCTAGCGCGGATATCAATGATTTCAATGTACATATCTTACACCTCCTATGTTCTTATATTCACATATTTAATTATACCTTTAAAATGTTTCAAAAAGTAGATAATAAGTTTACAAAATAAAACCCCGCCATTACGGCGGGGTTTGAAAAATATTTATTTGTAGCTAACTATCTATATTAGAAGCTTGCGCTCCAAGCAAGTTTGAGGAACCATTGTGCATCTGTTGTGTTAATATCGAGTAATCCATCTCCGTCTTTATCGTAAAGTGTTCCGTAGAATGCGCTGAATGTTGTATTATCATCAATTACGTAATCAAGGCTTGCATTGTAACCGAAATCTGTTCCATCGTATTTAACAGCTGCAGAAAGTGTAAGTGCATCAAGTGGTGTTACACTAACGTCTAATGTTGCTACAACTGCTGTTGCATTGGAAAGATCTGCCCAGTAAAGTTCTGCTGAACCAGTTACCATATCAACTGTAAATCCTGCTGTTAAGTCAAGTTCGATTGATGAAGGTGCTCCAACAAGGTCAGCCCAATCTGCAGACATTCCAAGATTGAACATTTCTGCTTCATAACCTGCATGTACATTTGCAACGATTGCTGTTGCTGCACCAACTACGTCATTCCAAGAAAGGGACATTCCAGCTGTAAATGCATTTGCATATTCTACACCAAAGCTTACTGGAACTGTGAAGTTTGTTGCTGCTGTAAGATCTGAAATAATAAATCCTAAGCTTCCATTTACTGATACTTCGTCTGTAACTGCGTAATCAGCAGATACTGTTACATCAAATGATTTTCCTGTTGGTGCATCGCCACCTACGTAAGTAAGTAAGCCTACGTTTTCGAACCATTGGAAGTTTTGTACTACTGTTATGAAATCAAATGTACCATTATATGCTTCACTTACACCGTAAACAACATCGCTTGCTTTTGCCATTGCAAACAATGCTTCAAGATCAATTGTACCGAAGTCGAATTCAAAGCTTGTATTTGCTGTTACACCAAAGTCATATGCTGATGTTGCTGGATCTGTATCTGTATCATAGATTGCTGCTGCAATGTTTACACCAGCAATGCTGTAATTTACTCCAAGGAAGTCGTCAAACCATGCATGTCCTGTTGCATCACCAGTATCGTAATCAACTTCTGTTGTGGTTGCAAGACCATCCATGAAAACAACTTCTAAACCATCAACAACTTTACATGTAACATCGATGTAATCCTCTGCTGGTACAAGTGGTGTGTCAACAACACCATCAGCATCTGAGTCATACATACCACCAAAGAATTTGTTAAATCCAACTGCTCCTGGAGCATATGTAAGTGCAAAGAAGTCATTTTCAAATGTTAATGAGTAGAAGCTCCAAGTTCCAGCAATAAAGTCAAAACCAAAGCTTACTCCCACTTGTGTGTCACCAGTTGGTGAAACGCTCAATGTAAAGCTGTCCAATCCACCTTCAACGTCAACTCCCTTTTCGTCAATACCCAATGTAAAATACGCAGAACCTGTCCACGAAACAACTGCGTTAGCTTCTACAGCAAAAAGCGCACTAAATACAAACAATGCTAAAACTGCTACTAACAATTTCTTCATACTAATACCTCCCTCTCATTAATAAAGTAATATATTCCTTCCTATTTATGTTATGGTTGCATTATACCATAAATTGCTACACCAAGTCCAGCTGCTCCAAGTAATAATGCAAGAATAGAAATAACATTTGTTGTTTTAACTTTTCCTGCCAATTCTTCAACTTCTGCTTTATCAGCTTTTGTTTCAACATTTGCATTAAGTGTGTCAACAGATTTTTCTACTTCTTCTATTTTCTTTCTTAATGCATATTCAACTTCTCCAAGTTTCATTGCAAGACCATTTAAAGTATCAGAATTGAATGTTGCCATTTCTTCAACAGAAGCTATTTTTCCATTTACACCATCAACTTTAACATTGATATATTTCATTATTTTTTTCTCAAGAGCTTTAATGTTTTGTGAATTTTGGTAAACAAGATCTCTTAATATTGGCATTCCATCATTTACTGTAGATTCAAGATTAAGAACTTTTGCATTAAGTTCTGCTACTTTATCATCGGCATAGGCTTTTACATTTTCTTCTGTTAAATTGATTTTCTTGTACAAGAACTCGATTTGATCATTTACATTTGCTAAAGAAGCATTTACAAGTTCTTGAACTTCATCTTTTGAAACTTTATTTGCTAATTTTCCGTAAATTGAAATTACATCTTTATCAAGTGTATCTAATCTTTTTTCCAAACCTGCAATTTTTACATTAACTCCTTCTAAGTCTCTTTTTAATCCTCCTGCAATATCATAAAGTGCTGTAATGTCTCCTTCATGAATTTCAAGTGTAATTTTTAAGTTTTCAATTGCTGATAATGCATTAACAGCTTCCTCTACTTTTGCAGTTAATTCATCAATTGCATCAGAATTTGCTTTTACAACTTTGTAAAGAGAACCAATTTGATCTTTATTGTTGTTAATAAGTTTTAAAGAATTTAAATATCTGTTTTTAATTACCTCACCTAGTTCAAGTTCAATCTTATCCATAAGTCTAGAAAGTAAAACAGCAACCTCATAACGAGTAACTGCTGAAGTTCCCCTAAATGTCCCATCAGGATAACCTTGGATAACCCCTACATTAACTAATTGTTCAACAGATTTAAATGCCCAATGATCTGCTGGAACATCCTTGAGTTGAGCAAACGCAAAAGCTGATACCAGAACAGCTATAATAATAACAAAATACTTCTTCATGAAAAATACCTCCCTTCCTGATTTGTGTTCCATTCAATTTACCATACAGTTGTATTATAACATTTTTATAAAACTTATTTCAAGTGTTTTTTTTAATTTTCTTAACTTTTAGCCTTGATTTTATAAAACTTTCTTTTCCCAATCCTTAAAATATGCTCATTTTCAATTATTACGTTATCTTTAAAATTGTTAATTCTAACATTATCAAAATATACTCCACCCTGCATCACTGTTCTCTTTATTTCACTTCGACTTGATAAAACTTTTATTGCATCAATTAAATTCACTATATTATACTCTCCGGCTTCAAACTCAACTTCCGGCATATCATCAGGAATTTCCTTGTTTCTGAAAACCTTTACAAAACTCTCTTCCGCTTCTTTTGCTTTGCTTTCATCGTAGAAAAATTCTACTATTTCACGTGCTAATCTCATTTTAACATCTCTTGGATTTATTTTACCATTTTTCATCATATTTTCATAATCTTTGATCTCTTCTTCTGGAATATCTGTAAGCAATCTCATATATTTTATTATTAACTCATCTGGAATTGACATTATTTTACCATACATCTCATTTGGCTTATCATTAAATGCTATATAATTTCCATAACTCTTACTCATTTTCAATTTTCCGTCTGTTCCTTCGATTATTGGCATAGTCATAACAATCTGAGGCTTTTGACCAAATTCTTCCTGAACTTTTCTTCCAACTAAAAGATTAAACAACTGATCAGTTCCGCCCAACTCAACATCTGCCTGAATTGCTACCGAGTCATAAGCCTGTGCTAGTGGATACAAGAACTCAGACACACTAATTGGTAAGCCTTCCCTTAAACGTTTTGAAAAATCATCCCTTTCAAGCATTCTTGCAACTGTGTACTTCCCGGCAAGATTTATAACATCTGCAAAAGTCATTTTACCTAACCATTCATTATTAAATCTTATTTCTGTTTTCTCTTTATCAAGAATTTTAAATGCCTGTTCAGCATACGTTTGCGCATTTACTTTTACCTCTTCTTCTGAAAGCATTGGCCTTGTTGTACTTCTTCCAGATGGATCTCCTATTCTTGCCGTAAAGTCACCAATAATAAGTATTACATGATGACCTAAATCTTGAAATTCCTTTAACTTCCTCAATACAACGGCATGTCCCAAATGCAAATCTGGCCTTGAAGGATCAACACCTAGTTTAATCCTCAAAGGCCTACCACTTTTTAATTTCTCTAATAACTCTTCCTCTGAAACCAAATCTACTACATTTTTTTTCAATTTTTCAAGTTGCTTTTCTGGAAGGACGCTACTCAAATACACCACCCCAAAACATTATCTGGAAATAAAGAAAGCTGTTAAAATACTAGAAACAAAAAATAAAGCGCCAAAAAATACCGTAATTTTTCCTTCCTTGTCAAGACCTTTTTCTCTACCAAATATAGTATGCATAGATCCAGAACCAAAAGCTCCACCAAGTTCTGCAAACTTACCCATCTGCTTTAAAGATAAAAATATCAATATAGCAGACACAATTGTATGGATAATCAACATAATAGTTGCTGCCATCACTACACCTCCATAATAGCTTTTTTTCAAAAGGTATTATATCACAATTAACAACTCAAGGCAAATATTTATACTATTTTTTCACAATATTATTAACATTATAAATCTGACATACTCCACAATAACTACAATCGTTCCATCTACAATCCCCCGTAATTTCACCACTTAAGAATTTTTTATACTCTTTCCACAAAAATGCTTTGGTAACTCCAGAATCAATATGATCCCATGGAAAATCAGAGTAAAAATCATAAGGGCCTAAATACTCATTAATATCTACATTTTGTTCTTCAAATGAATTAATCCAATCTTCAAAACTGAAAAATTCAGTCCACTCATCATAAAATGATTTTTTTACCTTCGCTTCTAACACTTCAAATAGTTTTCTATCACCTCTTGAAATAATCCCTTCAATAAAACTTTTCTTTCCATCGTTTATGTCAATTTTTGCATATTTTGAAAAACTTCTTAAAATATTATACGCATATTCTGTATATTCAGGATTTTGAAGTCTTGCAAACTGAAATGCTGTATGAGGTTTTGGAACCAAAAGATTTATTGAAGCTGTAATGTTTTTGAATTTTAAACTTTTTATCTCTTTCAATAAATACCCAATTTCTCTTATATCATCTTCCATCTCATGAGGAAAACCTACCATAAAGTACAATTTAACTCTATTCCATCCTGCCTTTTTCGCACTTTCAGCACTTTTAAATATTTCATCAAAAGTAACATTTTTATTTATTCTGTCTCTCATCGATTGCGAACCAGCTTCAGGTGCCAATGTAATTCCCGTTTTTCTAATTGAAGCAACCTTTGAAGCTATTTCAACGTTAAATGCATCAACTCTTGTAGAAGGAATTGAAATGGATATTTTATTTTCTTGTGAATATGTTAACAAACCATTCACAATCTCTTGTATCATGCTATGATCCATTGCAGACAATGATAAAAGTGAAATTTCTTCATATCCGGTGTTTTTTAACATTTCAACAGCTAATTCAACTATTTTTTTACTGCTTCTTTCACGAACTGGTCTGTAAATATAACCTGCCTGGCAAAATCTACACCCCCGGGTACATCCTCTACTTATTTCTACAACAGCTCTATCATGGACACTCTCTACATTTGGTAATATCTTTCTAACTGGAACAATTTCGTTTTCCAGATCTTTTATTACATTTTTTCTTATTTTTCTAGGAACATCCTTTATAGGGATTATTTTTCTCCCAGTTTGTTTGTAAAAAATGGGAATATATATTCCTTCTAATTTACTAACATACTCTAATCTTTTAATTCTTTTTTCACCCTTTGTTTCTATTAGCAATTCTATTAATTTTATTAGATTTTTTTCTCCATCACCTATGTAAATAATATCAAATGCTTGAGATATTGGTTCAGGATTATAAGTTATTGGCCCCCCACCAATAACCAATGGCTCTTCATCTTTTCTTTCTTCTGCTCGAATTGGTATATGTGAAAGTTGCAACAATTTTAATACGTTGGTAAACGACAATTCATATTCTAAAGAAATCCCTATTGCATCCAGTAATTTTACAGGTGTTTTTGTTTCGAGCGTAAACAAAGGTATGTTTTTTAACTCCATAAGTTCAATCATATCAACCCACGGTAAATAAACCCTTTCAGCATAAACATTATCTAGATTATTTAACATGTGATATAGAATTTCTAAACCATAATGCGACATTCCAATTTCATAAACATCAGGAAATGAAAGAGCAATCCTAAATTTACCATTAGGATCTTTAAAAATTGAATTGAATTCATTTCCGATATATCTAGCTGGTTTTTTTACCTTCAATCCAAACTCACTGATAAATTTTAAAATATTGTCCATACTCTCCTCCTAATAAAACATATAAAACCAAACCCAAATACCACTATTTTGAAATCTAATCTTCTTCTTAGCTCTTCTGCCAATCTTTTTTTCAAAGTTACTATCAGGTGAAAGGATATAAACGTTCGAATTTGGAAACTTATTCCAAATACTCGAATAATCAATATTTGTTTTTAATCTTTCGCCATATGGTGGATTAGTTACAATATAACATCTTTCATCTATTCTTCCTAATTTATTAAAATCTCTGTTTTGAAATTCAACCATATCATGTAAATTCAACTTTTTTAGATTCTCTTTTGCAACATTTAAAATATTCGAATCAATATCAAAACCAATGATTTGTTGTTGAAAATCCAGCGGTTTTAGCATTTTTTGCAACTTTTTTCTTTCATAAAGCCAATATTTATGCATTATTTTCCATTTTTCGGAAACAAAATCCCTATTTATGCCAGGTGGAATGTTATACAAAATCATAGCAGCTTCAATTGGAATTGTTCCACTACCACAAAAAGGATCGTATAAAGGAACTACTCCATTCCATCTTGATAATAAAATCATAGCAGCCGCAATCGTTTCCCGCAAAGGAGCTTTTGATGTTTTTAATCTATACCCTCTTTTGCTTAATGCTTTTTTACCAGTTGTATCAAGAAGCACCATCAAAATGTTATTTTTTAAAATTAATCTAACTGGATATATTACTTTTCCACTCGTTTTTTTTCCAAGTTTTTTCATAATTGCAGCTGTTGCAACAGAAATAATTGCTCCTTTTGCTGTTAACTTTGAATTCCTTACACTAACATCACTTATAAATATATTTCCATCAAAAATGTATTCAAACCAGTCTATTGAATATATAGCTTCAAATAGTTCTTCAAAATTTTCAACCTTCTCTTCTTTTAAAACAATATACACCCTTTCGGCCGTTCTAAGCCAAAGATTAAGAAAAGGAATATCTTTAACTTCTCCATTAATGAAAATTCTTCCTGAAGTTGAATCTAAAATCTTATAACCAAAATTTTTAACTTCTAATGAGGTAGCTGCTTCAAAACCTGCTGTACAAGTTAGAACCAATTTCATTCTTTCTTCTCCACATAGTACGCATTAACTGGTACTTCAACAATTAATCCATCAAAATTCAGAAGTTTTATTTTTTCAATAAATTCTGCTATCTTTTCTTTCTCATCTACAATATCAATGACTATCGGTAAATCTTCTGAAAGTGTAAAAAAATCGCTTCTATGAATATGTCTTTTTTTACCAAATCCTATAATACCTTTGCAAACAGTTATACCATTCAATCCTGATTTATACGCAAGCTCAACAATATATTCTGCCAAAGGCTTACCCCCTTTTACATCTTTTTCTCCTAAATATATCCTTAATAACTTCAAATCAATCTCCCCCTTCCAAGGAGCATACCGAAATATGCGGCAGAAAATCCTAAAATTATATTAGACAAAAAATACAAAAAACCTCTCAATGGCGTTTCCAAAAACAATGATAACGATTCATACGTAAATGTGGAAAAAGTCGTAAAAGCACCTAAAAAACCTGTTCCAAAAAATAATATGAAGCTTGATGAAAGTTCATATCTTTCCAGAGAAGAAAACAAAACAAAACTTAGTAAAAATGCTCCAATTACATTCACCAAAACAGTACCCCATGGAATGTAGCTAAACGAAAAAATTCCGTTTATAAATTTTGATAAATAATATCGTGATAAAGCTCCCAGAGCACCGCCTATAGAAATAAATACCACTTTCATCTTTTCACTTCTTTCGCAAATCACTTTTAATTTTTTCAATTAATGAAAACAATTTTTTTAATGCTTTACTTCTATGACTAATTTTCATCTTTATCTCTTCACCTAATTCTCCAAAAGTTTGATCATAACCATCCGGAATAAAAATAGGATCATATCCAAAACCACTTTCTCCTTTTATATCATACGCTATTCGACCTTCAACTATTCCTTCTGCAGATATTAATATTCCATCGCCAGGGTCATAATAGCTTGCCACACAAACGAATCTTGCAGATCTATTTTCTGCATTTTTCATTCTCTTCAAAATCTCTTGCATCTTTTCAATATATGATTTCCCCTCCATAAATCTTGCACTCATAACCCCTGGAAAACCTCCTAAATAGTCAATTACAAGCCCAGAATCATCTGCTATTACTTTTTCTCCAAGTATATTTCCATAAATAAATGCTTTTTTTACTGAATTCTCTAAAAAAGTTTCTCCATTTTCATCCACTTCAACCTTTTTCGGTGAAGCTTTAATTCTGTATTCTACATTTTTTAAAATTTGTTTGATCTCTTCTATCTTATGTAAATTTGAAGTTGCAATATAAATTTCCATGCTTTTCACCCTCTTAATAATGGTATTTTTCATTATTTATAATTTTAAATCCCCTAAAAATTTGTTCAAGAAGCAAAATTAACGCAAGTTCATGTGTAAAAGTAAGCTTAGATAAAGAAATTCTTTTCTTGGCTTTTTCTATTAAGCTTTTATCCAATCCCAAAGGTCCACCAATTACAAAATTCACTTCACCTATAAGCATCAGATTTTCAATAAGTTGTGAAAAATCTAAACTATTCATTTGTTTGCCCTGCAAATCAATTAAATAATAGTCCTTTCCATTTAATTTCTTTAAAATCTCTTGTGCTTCATTCCTTAGCACCACTTCTTTTGGCATTTTATTTATATCTCCACCAAGCTTTACAAAAACTACTTCTATTTCGGAAAATCTCCTAATTTTATTAATATAAAAATTATAAGCATCTACAAGATGCTTGGAAATTTTCCCTGGAATATATACCTTAATTTTCATAGTTACACTCCTAAAAATTTTTTACAATATTTATCCCCACAGTTGATTTCTCCTATTAATTTCATTACCTCTTCACCAATTGGATTCTCAACTCCAGCAAGGTAATCTGCCGTATGAAGATGCAAACATTTGACTTTTGTCCAATCTTTTATTCCTCCAGTACCTACTTCTAAAAGTTTTTTCCGCCATTCTGTATATTTACTTAATTCTTGATATTTTTCAAAAAATCCATCTCTTCTTCTTATAATCTCTTGATGAGCTAAAAACAGCTTCTTTTTAAAATCCTCATCTTTTTCTATCTTACCCTCAAAATATTTTATATATCCTTTTTCTTCAAGTTTGGAAATTTTTCTAATTAAGTATGGGCAAGTTAAATAATATATCGTTGGGAATGGTTTACCATTTTTTATAGGTAGGCTTTCGATAACAACTGGAAATTTATAAACACAAAAATAGGCAACTTTATTAAAATTAGTTGCCTCAACCTGAAGTTGTTTATTAACAATTGTATTTAAAACTTTATTACTAAAGAATTCCATTCACCGCTCCTCCGATGCTCTATAATATTTAGATTTTTAAACAGGTCAAGCTTTGAATCAATAATCCCAGATAAAATTACTATTCCACCATCTTCCAGATATTCTGGCATTTTTTTCAATGCTTCTATTAAAATTTCAGCAATAATGTTTGAAACAATCAAATCGAATTTCCCTTTAACATTTTTTAATAAATCCGATTCTTTTATCTCAACATCACTAATTTTGTTCAATTCAATATTTTCATTTGCCACTTCTACTGCTATTTTATCATTATCAACACCTACAACCTTTGATGCTCCTAATTTTTTAGCTAATATACTCAAAATTCCACTACCACATCCCAGGTCTAAAACTTTCATTCCTGGTTTTAAATATTTCTTCAACATTTCACCAGCTAACTTTGTAGTTGCATGTAATCCTGTACCAAAAGCTAAACCCGGAATTATTTTTATGACAATATCTGCATCAATATCGTGATGATCTGGATCAATATATACACCATCAATAAACTCAAAAGGCTTCGAAATAATATTTTTGACCCATTCTTCGGATGAAGTTTCTCGTTGTTCAACAAATTCAATATTGAAAGGAAGTTTTTGTTCAATTTCGATTATTTTCTTCGGTTTATCAGAAACTAAAATCAAAAAAACTCCTTCATCGTTTTCAAGTGTATAAAAATTACTAAAACCCAACTCAAACAAAGTTTCAGAAACTAAATCATAATCATCATTAAATTTATATACTCTTTCGTAAAAAATTTTAGAGGACAAAATTATTCACCACCAACATAAATATTATCGCTTTTTAAAACATACATTCTGCTGTAAGAAGGAAGGTAAACCATAGGATTTGTGTGGTTTCCATTTATCCTTACTTCAAAATGGAGGTGTGGCCCGGTACTTACCCCTGTCGAACCTACTCGACCAAGTAACTCACCTTTTGACACAGTTTGACCTTTGTAAACACACACTTTAGACATATGACCATAAACTATTTCATACTTTCCATAGTCCACTATTACTGCAAGACCATATCCTCCATACTCACCTGCGAGCCTAACCACTCCTTTTGTAGCAGAAAATATAGGTGACCCTTCAGGAGCAGCAATATCAACACCTGTGTGAAATGTTGTTTTGTGATATATTGGATGCTGTCTCCAACCATATGTAGAAGTTATACTACCAAAAACAGGCCAAATAAAATCTTTATCATAAACATTAAAAGCTAGTCCTATAATCTTTCTTGGAACAAAAATCTTTTGCCCAACATACAAATAACTAGTTGTTAAATCATTGGCTTCTTTAATTGCATCAACCGTAGTAAAAAAGCGCAAAGAGATATCATACAGAGTATCTCCTTGCTTTACCTCATATAATATTCCTTCGGGTTGTGGAATCTGAATTAGCTGTCCAATCTTTAAATTATATGGATTGACATCATTCCAGTCAATAATCGTAGTTGGTGACACCGAAAATTTCCTTGCCAAAGTGTAAATTGTATCTCCTGGCTGAATGTAATAATTTATTAGATAATAATTTCCGAAAACTATATATCCTAGTAAAAGCACTAGTAATAAAATTATTTTATTCATTAAAACACTCCTTCCAAAAATATGGCAAAAATATTTTACCACATTAAAATTATTTTATGCAAATAGCGTTATAACAAAACATTAAACATGAATAATCACATATAAATAAGCATAATTAAGCAAAAATAGACATAAATATAAAAAAATAAGATAGAAATCAATAAATGTTTTTAAAAGACTGTAAACGATTTTGCACAACTTCAAACTTTCTGTTAACATAAAAATGCACTAAATTTTTATTAAGGGGGAGCATTGTATGAAAGCCATGATAAGAGTTCGTATGAGTCTTTCTGACGCTCATTACGGAGGCAATTTGGTAGATGGTGCAAAAATTTTACAACTTTTCGGTGATGTAGCAACAGAATTGCTAATAAGACATGATGGTGATGAAGGGTTATTTAGAGCTTATGATAACATTGAATTTCTTGCACCAGTGTATGCCGGAGATTTTATTGAAGTTACCGGTGAAATTGTTGAAGTCGGTAGAACTTCAAGAAAAATGATATTTGAAGCAAAAAAAGTAATAACTTCAAGACCTGAAATAAACGAAAGTGCAGCTGACGTTTTAGATGAACCAATTATAGTTTGTAGAGCCAGTGGAACTTGCGTTGTTCCTCTTGAGAAACAAAGAAAGAGGTGAAAAAATGGACAAACTCATTATTACTGTAGCTGTTACCGGAGCAGAAGTTACCAAAGAAAAACAACCCAACTTACCGGTTACTCCCGATGAAATTGCAGATGCAGTATATGAATGTTATCTTGCGGGTGCATCAATTGCTCATATTCATGCAAGATTACCAGATGGTACCCCAACACAGTCATATGAAATTTACAAAGAAATAAAAGAAAAAATTGAGAAAAAATGCGATATTATTTTTCAACCATCTACTGGTGGAGCTACCTGGCACACATTTGATGAAAGAATGCAACCACTTTTAACAAACCCAGAAATGGCAACTTTAACCGCTGGAACCTGTAATTTTGGAAATGATGTATTCTTGAACCCAGAAGATTATATTGAGAAGTTTGCCCTTGAAATGAAAAAGAGAGGGATAAAACCTGAAATAGAAGTATTTGAAAGAGGAATGATTGAAAATGCACTAAGACTAGTTAAAAAAGGAATTTTAGAAACCCCTTTGCATTTTGATTTCGTTATGGGAGTTCCCGGGGCAATTCCAGGAACAATTGAAGACCTCGTTTATTTAGTTTCAAAAATTCCTGAAGGATCCACATGGAGTGTTGCTGGAATTGGTAAATTCGAATTACCACTTGCTGTTCATGCAATAGCAATGGGAGGACATGTAAGAGTTGGTTTTGAAGATAATATTTATTACAAAAAAGGTGAATTAGCTAAATCCAATGCACAATTGGTTGAAAGAATTGTAAGAATAGCAAAAGAATTAGGTAGAGAAATAGCTACTCCAGACGAAGCTAGAAAAATACTAGGCATTAAAAGAAAGGGGTGAATTTTTTGAAAAATATTAAAGGCTGTCCATTTGGATCACATAGAGTTATCGAACCTTCAGGTGCACTTCCTCAATCTGCAAAAAAAATTGACAATACAATGGAAATATACTCAAACGAGATTTTGATTAACGTACAGACATTAAATGTTGATTCCGCTAGTTTTACTCAAATAAAAGAATCGTGCAACAATGATATAAAATGCATTGAAAATACAATTCTTTCAATAGTTGAAGAACGAGGTAAACTCCAAAATCCAGTAACTGGAAGTGGAGGTATGTTAATAGGCACGATAGAAGAAATTGGTAGTGATCTAAACACAGATTTAAAAATTGGAGATAAAATTGCTACGCTGGTTTCCCTTTCACTAACTCCATTAAAAATAGAAAAAATATTAAACATTAACCTTGAAACTGATCAAGTTGATATTATTGGAAAAGCTATTCTTTTTGAGTCAGGCATATATGCTAAGTTACCCGATGATATTCCTGAAAAACTTGCACTTGCTGTTCTTGATGTCGCTGGTGCACCAGCACAGGTAAATAAATTAGTAAAAGAAGGTATGACAGTAGCTATAATTGGTGGTGGTGGAAAATCAGGTCTTTTATGTGCATATCAAGCAATGAAAAATGTAGGTAAAAACGGGAAAGTCATCGTTATTGAATATTCCAAAGAAAACGCAGAAAGAATTAAAAAACTGGGACTTGCTCATGATGTAATCATTGCAGATGCCACCAAACCTATAGAAGTTTACCAAAAATTCATAGAAGTAAATAAAGGTAATCTATGTGATGTAACTATTAATAATGTGAATGTTCCTGCAACAGAAATGGCTTCAATTCTGATCACCAAAGACGATGGAATAATCTATTTCTTTAGTATGGCTACATCCTTTACTAGAGCTGCACTAGGTGCAGAAGGTGTTGGGAAAGATGTTACAATGATAATAGGGAACGGATATACTAAAGGTCATGCAGAACTAAGTCTTAATATTTTAAGGGAATCGCCTGAAATAAGAAAAATATTCGAAGAAAAATATTGTTAATGAAAAGGAGGATAATAATGAGAAACTATAAGGATATTCCCATCTGGAAAAATGTAACTGAACAAGAATGGAATGATTGGAAGTGGCAATTAAGAAATAGAATAATGGATGTTGATACTTTAAAACAAGTTATTAACCTAACCCCCGAAGAAGAAGCAGGGATTAGGCATAGCTTAAAAACTCTCAGAATGGCAATTACTCCTTATTATGCCTCACTAATGGATCCTGATAACCCAAAATGTCCTATAAGAAGACAAGCCGTCCCCACAGTAAAAGAACTGGAAATTTCTCAATGGGATATGCTTGATCCTTTACATGAAGATGAAGATTCTCCAGTACCAGGTTTAACTCATAGATATCCTGATAGAGTCTTATTTTTAATAACCGATATGTGTTCAATGTATTGTAGACATTGTACAAGAAGAAGATTTGCAGGGCAACATGATAGATCAAGAACAAAAAAAGAAATAGATGAAGCAATTGAATACATCAGAGAAACTCCACAAGTAAGGGATGTTCTGCTTTCAGGAGGCGACGCTCTTCTTGTTGGTAAAGAAATGCTGGAATATATTTTAAAAGAACTTAGAAAAATCAAACACGTTGAAATTATCAGGATTGGAACAAGAGCTCCAGTTGTCTTACCTCAAATCATAACGGAAGATTATGTAAATATGTTAAAAAAATATCATCCGATATGGATAAACATACAATTTAATCACCCCAAAGAAATCACACCAGAAAGTTCAAGAGCCTGTGAATTACTTGCCGACGCTGGAATTCCACTTGGAAACCAATCAGTTCTTTTAAGAGGTGTAAACGATAGTCCATATATAATGCTTGAACTTGTGCACAAACTTGTTCAAATTAGAGTAAGACCATATTATCTATACCAATGCGATTTATCTCAGGGTATTTCACACTTCAGAACCTCAATTGGAACTGGTTTAAGAATTATTGAAAGCCTTATAGGTCATACTTCCGGATTTTGTGTTCCAACTTATGTAGTTGATGCACCAGGTGGCGGTGGAAAAATTAGACTTATGCCACAATACTTAATTTCCTATTCCGATAATACAGCAATCTTGCGTAATTACGAAGGTGTTATTGTTGCATATCATGAACCAGAAGAAACAGATACTGACGTAGAAGACTCTGAATATAGAGAAAAATATAAACTTACAGGTATTGCTTCTCTCTATGAAAGTAAGAGTATTTCAATAGAACCAGTCCATCTTGAAAGACATGAAAGAATTAAAAAATGGAAAGAATCAAAAAGAGGTGAGCAAAATGAAATATGAAGATTTAAAAATTGGTGATACCTATTCGAAAGAAACAATAGTAAAATCTGATGATGTGCTTAAATTTGCTGAAATTACAGGAGACAAGAACCCTATTCATATAAATGAAGAATACGCCAAAAAATCTATTTTTGGTGGAAGAATTTCTCATGGTATTTTACTTTTAGGTTATCTTTCAGCCGTTCTTGGAATGGAATTCCCAGGTCCTGGTACAATCTATATGAAGCAAGAAGCTAAATTTTTAAAACCAGTGTATGTTGGAGAAAAAATAAAAATTTGTATAGAAGTCAAAGAAAAGAATGATGAGAAAAAGAGGGTAAAAGTTTCTACACAAATATTCAAAGAAAATGGTGAAATTGCAATTGATGGTGAAGCTCTTTTATCACTAAAAAATCTATGATCGATAAACTTAAAAAATACAAGGTTATTTCAGTAGTTGGGCTTGAAAAAAATACTGGGAAAACTGAAACTCTTAACTATTTGCTAAAAAAATTATGTAGCAAATATGTTGTTGCTGTCACGTCTATTGGAGTTGATGGTGAAGAAAAGGACCAAATAACTTTTACAAATAAACCTAATATAATTTTAGATCCAAATACTTTTTTTGTTACTACAGAAAATTTCTTCAAAAGAAAAACTTTTTTATCGGAAATTTATTACGTTTCAAAACGAAAAACTGCTACTGGAAGAGTTATAATTGCTAAATCTTTAAAAAGAGGCAAAATAATTCTTGCTGGTCCCTCTACAATGGAATGGTTAAAAAAAATAAATGAAAAATTATTTAATCTCGGGGCCGAGAAAATTTTAATCGATGGTGCACTCTCAAGAATAAGTAGTGCTTCTCCTTTTATAAGTGAAGCCGTTGTACTTGCAACAGGCGCTTCTGTAAGTCTCGATATTAACAAAATCATATCAAAAACGCTGGATCTAGTGTATAAAATGAATCTGACAGTTACAAAGTTTTCTTACTTATTTGATAATAGTGAAAATGGTTTTTTTGGTTATAATGGAAAAAAATCTGAAAAAATTGCCAATAGTATCTTAAATTTCAATGACTTTGAAAAATTAAAAAGTTATGGAATTGTTTATACTTCAGGGGCTTTGACAAAATCCTTTTTATCAAAATTAATAAATAATAAAATAAAACTAGAACTAATTGTCAAAGATTTCTCAAAAATATTCGTTTCAAAAGATGATATTAGATTATTTGAAACACTTGGTGGTAAGATTACTGTGCTGAAAAAACCAAATTTATGCTTAATTACAGTGAATCCTTTATCTCCATATGGTTATAAAATTGATGATGAATACTTAATTTCAAAAATTTCTGAACAAGTTGACATTCCAGTAATAAACATTAGGAAGGTTGATCAAAATGTATGAAAATTTCGGGTTTGATTTTGTTTTCAAAAATCTCAATTTTTCTTCTCCTATTGGGGAAAAATTTGCTCAAAACTACTTTGAAAGTTTAATTACTAATCAAAAGGAACTTTTAAAAAATTTCAATGCTATTGAAAAAATAAACCTATTAAATCCAAATGAATTAGAAAAAATAAAACTCACTTTATCCCATATTCCCAATATTGAAAACATTATCAATAAAATTAAATTTTTAGAAATATTGGATGAAATTGATTTATTTGAAATAAAACTTTTTTCAATTTTTTCCCAAGAATTGCTCGAAATGCTAAAAAATACTTCAATAATCGATATATTTAATCTCAAAGATCTAACTAATGCTATACAATTACTTGATCCGAACGATGAAAAAGTCCCAACTTTTTATATATACGATAGCTACTCACCGGAACTAAAAAAAATAAGGGAGCAAAAATATAACTGTAAAGATGAAGATTTGTACTTAAAACTATCTTTAAAAGAAAAAGAAATAGAACATGAAATTTGCAAATATTTAACTCAAAAATTAACCGATTATGTTGAAAATTTAGAGCATAATTCCTACACTATTGGTTTTTTAGATTTAACAATTGCAAAAGCTGAATTTGCAAAACTATATAATTTATCCAAACCAAAAATAAATAAAGATTTCTATATTGAACACAAACAACTATTTAATCCCGAAATCGAAGAAGATTTAAAGAAAAAAAATAAAAAATTCCAGAGAATAGACATAAAATTAAACAACGGAACCCAAGTGATAACAGGAGCAAATATGGGTGGTAAAACAGTACTCTTAAAAACAATTGCTTTATCACAATTGATGTTTCAACTGGGGTTTTTTGTCCCTTCTGAAAATTCAAACCTTCCACTGTTTGACGAAATTTATTTTGTTTCTGGTGATTATCAAGATATTAAATTAGGACTATCTTCTTTTGCATCTGAAATGATAATAATAAACAACTTGTACAAAAAATTCAAACGCAACAAAAAGTTACTTATTCTTCTTGATGAACCCGCTAGAACAACAAATCCTGGAGAAGGAAAAGCAATAGTAAAGGCTTTAGTTAAATTATTCAACAAGAATAACGCCATTACAGTTATAACAACTCATTATGACAATATACTTTGTGACAAAATAAGACATTTACGAATTAAAGGACTGAAAGATGTTGAGAAAATAGAAAAGGTAGAAAGCTTCCAGGATTATTTCGATTATTCTTTAGAAGAAATAAAAGATTCTGCTGTACCAAAGGAAGCAATAAAAATACTTAAACTTCTCAAACTTGACAATGAAATAATAACCATGGCAGAGGAGGTATACAATAATGAAAAGTAAATTAGGACTTGATTTTAAAAAAGTTGAATATGCTAGAACACTTGCCAAAAAAATAGCAAATGAAGTATACGAATTTGTTAAGCCACGTTCTACGACATCAATTGAAAGAACAATTTGTAGATTTCTCGGAATCGACGGAGTAAATAGTGAAGGGGTTCCTTTACCAAATGTTGTGGTTAATCATTTAAAAGAAAAAGGAATACTTGAAAATGGAGCAGCTTATTTTATTGGTAATGCTATTATTGAGACAAATCTTTCTCCCCAGGAAATAGCAGAAAAAATTGCAAATAAAAAATTAGATCTATCAAAATTAAAAATGAATTCTGTTGACAAAATTAGAGATGTTCTTAAACCATTTGTTGAAAAAACTATAAAAAGGATAAAAGGAAATAAACTTAAAAGAGAAAAAATGATTAGTGAAATAGGTGAAGGCAAACAACCATATCTTTATGTCATAGTAGCAACAGGAAACATATATGAAGATGTTGTTCAAGCCCAAGCCGCTGCACGTCAAGGAGCAGACATAATTGCTGTAATTAGATCAACAGCACAAAGTCTTCTTGATTACGTTCCATATGGACCTACCACCGAAGGATTTGGTGGAACATATGCAACTCAAGAAAACTTCAGAATAATGAGAAAAGCACTCGATGAGGTTTCGTACGAAGTTGGAAGATACATCAGACAAGTAAATTATGCTTCTGGACTATGCATGCCCGAAATAGCAGCGATGGGAGCTCTCGAAAGATTAGATGTTATGCTAAATGATGCGTTGTATGGTATTTTGTTTAGAGATATCAATATGCAAAGAACCATGATTGATCAATTTTTCTCAAGAGTAATTAATGGATTCGCAGGAATTATTATCAACACTGGTGAAGATAATTATCTCACCACTGCTGATGCCTACGAAGAAGCTCATACAGTCCTTTCATCTCAATTTATAAATGAACAACTTGCTTTACTCGCTGGAATTCCTGAAGAACAAATGGGACTTGGACATGCATTTGAAATGAATCCAGATATTGAAAATGGTTTTCTATATGAATTAGCTCAAGCACAAATGGCAAGAGAAATATTCCCGAAAGCTCCATTAAAATACATGCCACCAACTAAATACATGACTGGAAATATATTCAAAGGGCTTGTTCAAGATGCAATGTTTAATGTTATCTCTATCTGGACAAAACAAGGAATACAACTTCTTGGAATGTTAACCGAAGCTATTCATACACCCTTTATGTCGGATAGATATCTTGCAATTGAAACTGCAAAATACATTTTCAACAACATGAGAAATATTGGAGATGAAATTATTTTCAAAGAAAATGGTATCATTCAAAATAGAGCTAAACAAGTTTTAAATGAAGCCATTGAACTTCTTGAAACGATAGCTAATGATGGATTATTTAAATCTCTTGAAAGGGGTGTATTTGCCAATATAAAACGTTCATTTAAAGGTGGAAAAGGTTTAGATGGTGTATTCACAAAAGGAAAATATTATTTCAATCCATTTGAAGAAAAAATGCTCGAAGGTGGTGTGCAACAATGAGTGGTTACAATCTTGAAAAAAAGAATATTGATAAAACATTAAACCTTAAAGCAATTAAACCCTACGGTGACACAATTAATGATGGAAAAGTCCAGGTAAGTTTTACATTACCGGTACCATACTGCGATGAAGCAATTGAAGCAGCAAAAATCTTAATGAAAAAAATGGGCCTTGATAATCCACATATAGTTTTTTCAAAAGAGCTAACAAAAGGATTTACGTTTTTTATTGGATATGGAGATTGTATACATACTGTCAATTTTGAAAATATTCATGTCCCAAAAGTACATGTTGAGAAAATGACAATGGAAGAAATCGATTCATTAATAAAAGAAAAAATTGGAAGAAAAATCACCATAGTTGGAGCAACAATTGGAACTGATGCACATACAGTTGGTCTTGATGCAATCTTAAATATGAAAGGGTTTGCTGGTCATTATGGACTTGAAAGATATGAAATGTTTGAAGTATACAACATGGGAAGTCAGGTACCCATAGAAGATTTTGTTAAAAAGGCTATTGAGGTAAACGCTGATGCACTTCTTGTCTCTCAAACTGTTACACAAAAGAACATACACATAAAACATCTAACAGAACTAGTAGAACTGCTAGAAGCAGAAGGAATTAGAGAAAATGTTATATTAATTGTAGGTGGTCCAAGAATAACTCATGAGCTTGCTAAGGAACTTGGCTATGATGCAGGTTTCGGGCCAAATACATTTGCAGAAGATGTTGGAGCGTTTATTGTGCAAGAATTATTAAGGAGGAATTCAAGATAAAAAAAGTTATTATTATTGTTTTAATTACATTTTCTATTGGAATACTTTTTTCCTCAACTTTACCATACGACAAGTATTTACATTTAAATGTAAGTTTAATAATAAATTCAACCCTTTCCCCAATACTTGGGGAGTATTCTAATTTTTTCACTTTCTCAATTGGCTTAGCAAAAGAGCTTTACGATTTCATCTCAAAAAAAGGCTCTTGCGAATTTGGAGATCTCCTTGCAGACCTATACGGTCTTCTTTTAATAGAATCCTTTAAATTAAACTTTAATAACTCTAAATTTGCACTAGCTTTTTGCCTTATTTTTTAAGTTCAACTAAATCAATCAATGCTATACTATCAACATATTCATCTTCTACATCTCCAACTTCGAAACATAATTTTATGTTTTGCCCTTTAAATGCTGAAATATCATAGGTAAATAATTGCCAATCGGCAGTTCTATAATATTCATTATTACTTGCATCCGTTGCAGCCATCATCGTATAATCATTAAAGAAATCATCTACAGCTTTATCAAAAATCACATGCTCGTTGTTAGCTGAATCAATTATTGAAATTTTGAAATAATCTTGATATACATCACCACTTGCTTCATATGTAATAAATTGCCAATATAATGAGAGCAATGAAGTTAAAATAGGTACATTAACTGTTTTGTAAATCCTCGCAAAAGTCGCAGGATCTTCAGGTCCAGTGGATAATAATGCCATATAATCTCCTTGATAAGGAGTCACATCCAAAAATGTGGTTGTTGCCATAGTTGTTCCTGTAGCTGTCCAGGTATCCAGCATACCCGTTTCAAAATCATCAATTAACAAATAAAACAAACTAAAACTCGGCAAACAGGAAGTAATTACAAAAAACAATAAAATAGAGATTCCTACTAAAATAGCTGTAACTTTTTTCTTCATAATACCACCCCCATCTAATAAAATCATCTTTCCACAAAGGATTTTTTTCATTGCTTATTTTAATACTTTGAAATGAAGTTTCATTTGGTATAAGAAAACTTTCTTAATTTCATTTTGTTAACCTTAAATAATTATATCAAATTTTTTCATATAAAATCAATTTTTTATATTAAATTAAAATTAGATAAAAATCAGAAAGCAAAAGTTGCTTCATAATTATTGAAAACAAAACATGAAGGAAAATTCCAAGGGGGGAAATAGCAAAATGTTACGGAAGAGTTTTTTAATATTATCCTATCTTCTTTAAAAATCTAAATTGTATAATAAAAACTATCAAAGTTAATATTATACCCATTATTCCTAATCCTTGTATGCTTTTGAAAAAATCCAAAAATAACCCACCAATTAAAGGACCAAATCCAAATAATAATCCTATTGTTGCTTCATGCAATCCTCCCTGTTTTCCCTGATCATTTTCCTGGGAACTAAGACCATAAAATATAGCAAAAGTATATGGTATTGCATAACAAAGTCCTCCAAGAAACGACAACAGAATAAAAATAACTGACGACATTTTTAAAAACATTAAGATAGAAGTTATCGGAAGAACCATCAAAAAAAGTAGAGATACTTTTGGATTTCCAGCCCAAATGCTAAACTTTCCCAAAATCAAAAATACAAAGAATACAGACAGATTGGCAAAGACAATTATAAATCCCGTAATACTTAATGAAATTCCCGCGGAACTTATAACTTTTGGGAACAAAGATAAAATAGATGTATATAAAAGGCCTGAAAAAAATAACGTCAATCTATATGTTCTTCTATATATTTTAATATTTGGAAAATCAATCTTTATACTTCTTAAAATAAGTTTTTCTGAAGGTTTAAAATTAATCCCATCTCTAAATTTAATATAATCTTTCCAGATTATATAGCTTGCAATTAAATTTAGAATTAGACCATACCAAAAAATCATTTGAGGTACTTTTACAGTAAGAAAAGGGCCAAAAGCCATACCCAAAATATTGCCTAAACTCCAGGACAAATTGAACCTCATAGTAATTTTTGAATGATCAACTCCCAGGGCATTTTCATTCTTTGCAATTAAACCCTCAACTTGAGGATAAAAACTTCCAAAAAATAAGTTTGCTGCAATTGCAAAAGCAAATAGGAAACTTAAACCAAAAAATTGTGAAAACAAAAAAAGCAGAAAAGCAAAAATTAATGAAGATATCACTATAACTTTTTTATGACCAAACTTATCTCCAATATGGCCAAAACTTAAACTTCCGAGTACATATGATAAGGCCCCAACAAAATTTATTGTTCCAATAAGTGAGTACGGTAAATTCATTTTTGCGGCTGTTGCATTTATATAGGAAGAGATAAAATAAAAAAGAATGGAAAATAAATTTGAAAAAATATGATATTTGTGAAAATAATTTCTCAAAATTTTCACCTCTGTAATATCATGTATTAATAAAAAGGAGCGGATTTTCCGCTCCTTTTTCTGGTAGCGGGGGCAGGATTTGAACCTGCGGCCTTTGGGTTATGAGCCCAACG
>JACDNZ010000013.1 GCA_017656345.1 Thermosipho sp. (in: thermotogales)
AATAATTAATCTTAGAAATGATTTAGATAATCAAATAGCACTAAATCGTGAGTTAACAAAGGCTTTAGAGTTAGCAATAAAAAGAGCTGAATGTCCTTTAGAAGATTTTACATTTAAAACAGAATTTTGTGCAGAGAATTGCAATGCAAATAAACCAGACATTGAATGTTGGCTACAATTAGCTAAATATGAATTAGAAAAAGCAGAGGGGGTTGAATGATGGTTAAGAAATTACCACCTGGTATGCACGAAGGTGATAATTTGTACTTAGTTATAATGAAAGTTTGTGCAGATGATTGGGAAGATATATGGGAAGAAAGACAATTTGCTGTTAGAGCAAATAATCCATGTGAAGCAGTTGAAAAAATTAAAAGAAGAATAACAGAAGATGAAAAAAGGACATGGGTAACAAGGACAGGATATACTGGAATTTTTGAGATAGGAGATATTACAGTAATCAATATTGAAGATAATACACTTAAAAGATTAGTTTTTTTACAATGGGCATGGACACGAAAATCAAGAAGAAATCAAAGGAGGTTGAGTGATGGTTGAAATAAGATTAGGTGCATTAAGCAAACCTATCAAAGAACAGCTAGAATCACAAGGTTATTATATAGAAAAAGTAGATTATTTTCAAAAAATAGCTAAAAGCATAAGTCATTTATATATAGCTGGATACATTACAGATTCAGTAAAAGAAAAAGCATACAGAAAACTTTGTAGTGAAATTGCAAAGAAAATAAAACCTTTAGAAAAAGTCGAGGGGGTTGAGCGTGAGAGATATTAAATTTAGAGCATGGCACAAAGAAAAAAGAAAGATGTTCTATCCAATACAATTAGAATGGTCTAAAGAAGGTTACGTGGGTAAACCTAAAGGGTTGTATATATGGAGAGAACCATTTGATGATGAAAATGTAGACTGGGTTAGTCATGGGGAATATATAGAAGATTGTGAATTAATGCAATATACAGGATTAAAAGATATAAACGGTAAAGAAATTTATGAAGGAGATATAGTAAAAATTAATAACAAACATATAGCACAGGTAAAATTTAGTAGAGGAATGTTCAAGTTTAAACTAAACGAAACTATCTATGCAGATTTTGAAGAAACAGATATTTTATTTCCTTTTGAAGTCAGTGAAAACGACATTGAAGTCATAGGCAACATATATAAAAATCCAGAGCTATTAGAGCAAGACTAAATTTACAGTTAGGAGGGTGGGTAATGAACGACTATAAAGTGTTAGCGAAATTAACAAATAAAGAAATTAAACAAATACAAAAAATAGAAAATGAAATTGCAGCTATAAAGGAATTGCAAAACAATCTTGTAGATAGGTTGACAGAAGCTAAAATTAAAAGAAATGAACTCTTGAGAGAAATTGTAGAAAAATACAAATTGCAAGATGTTGAAAAATATCATCTAAATGTTAAAACTAAAGAAATTTGTGAAGGGTGGTTATAACGCTAAATATAAGATTAGGAGGTATATTATGAATCTAGTTATGTTAATTGGAAGGCTTACTAAAGACCCAGATTTAAGATATACAACTAATGGTAAAGCAGTATGTTCGTTCAATATAGCAGTAGATAGAGAATACAAAAATTCAAATGGAGAAAAAGAAACAGACTTTTTCAAAATTGTAGTATGGGGGAAAGCAGCAGAAAACTGTGGAAACTACCTATCTAAAGGCAGATTGGTAGCAGTTAAGGGAAGTATCCATAACAGAGTTTATAAAAAAGATGATCAGAAACGATACACAACAGAGATATTAGCTGAAAGAGTACAATTTCTAGAATATGCTAAAAAAGATGATACACCAGAGGGATTTTTACCAGCAGATGATAATGTACCATTTTAGTAGCTAAGGGGGGTTACTATGGGGGATAAATATATAATGAGCTACAAAGAAGCAATAGAAAGAACTAAAAGGGAATTAAGGGAAAGAAAAATTAAAAAACAAAAGATGAAAGAATTAGAATACAAAAACTATCTAAATGACGCTATGTATAGAATGAAAAGGATAAAAGGATTAAGAAGAAAAATGAAAGGGGATTGGAAATGGAGTTACAAGAATTAATCAAAGAAGCACACAAAACAGCAGTAGATAAGGGATTTTGGGACATGGAAAGAAGAATTATGAGAAGATTAAAAAACAAAGAGGTTCTAGTAGAAGAAGAAATTGAGTTTATACAAAATGCATTTATTGCACAAAAGATAATGTGTGCAGTTAGTGAGCTAGGGGAAGCAATAGAAGCATTAAGAAAAGGGAATATAAACGGTAAAGACGGGTTAGTGGAAGAAATAGCTGACAACTTTATATGGCTAATGGACCTAGCAGGAGGTCATAACTATAACCTAGCTGAAAAGATAAAGGAAAAGATGGAATATAACAAAACAAGAACTATAAGGCATGGGAAGAATTTTTAATGAATAAAAAAATTTACGAAAAAGTCAAAGAAAGAGCAAACGGAAGATGTGAAAACTGCTTTAGGTACATAGGAGAAAAGGGAGAACTACACCACATTTTAGGGGGTAGAGGAAAAAGACAGATATACGAAAGAGAAGAAACATGCATAATGCTTTGTAAGAATTGCCATGATCACAAAAATCAAGACTTAATAAAAAAACTAAAGCTAAAACTTCAATCATATTACTTCCAGCAGGGATATACAGAGGATGAAGTAAGAGAACTTATGGGAGGTAGACTATACCTAAACGATAAGGGGGAGATTGAACGAGGGGAGGTAGCACATTGGCTAGTTGGAGAAACTTTAAAACAAAAGATGATGTTAGAAGATACTTTAGAGGTAGAGGTATAAGCAAATATAGAAATAAACAAGTCTATATTAATAAAAAAACCTTACAGATGGTAGAAAAGGACATTTATAAGCAAATTATAAATAAATTGAATAATAAGGAAGATTGGATTAAATTTGATTCTATGCTAGAAGCTGAATACTTTAAGAAATTATTACTACTTAAAAAAGCAGGAGAGATTATAGATATAGAACTACAACCAAAATTTGAACTTCAACCTGCATTTGAGAAAAACGGAAAGAAATACAGGGCAATAAACTATTATGCTGATTTTAAAGTAACTTACAAAGATGGACATGTTGAAATAATCGACATAAAAGGAAATGTAACAAAAGAATTTGCTATAAAAAGAAAAATGTTCGAGTACAGATACAAAGACTTAACTTTAAAAGTAATAAACAAAAAGGGGGAGGAAATATGAAGGTACATTTAATACACTATACACCTTTAGAAATTGTAGAACTAGCTTGTAGTATACCATATCAATCAATACCAAGTAAGAAACTTGTAAAAAAAGTTTGGGAAAGTGGGCATAGGTCAGTAGCAAGACATACAATTATAGTATTTCTAGTAAAAGATGTATCACAGAGTCTACTTAGACAAATATCAAGACACCCACATATCAACCTAACTGTAAAATCTAGTAGATACTGCAATATGGAGAGTACAAACTTTGTCATACCGAATTTTATCAAAACTGATAATGCAGAAGAATATAAAAATGACTTAACCAGCATTATGAATATATATAGAAAATGGAACGAAAAAGAAGGATATACAAAATCACAAAACAGAGAACTAGCAAAAATGTTTTTACCTTTAGCAAGTACAACCGACTTAATCGTATCAGGCAATTATCAAGCTATGTATGAGTTTCTGCAACTTAGAAATTGTCAAAGGGCAGAATGGGAGATAAGAAAACTAGCAAATACAATGACAGAAATATTAAAAAAAGAAATTCCAGAAATTTTTGAAAAGTTGGGTTGCAAAGGGGATGAATTAGGCTACTGCCCTGAAACGAAAGGATGTGGCAAATACAATAGAGGTAAAATGCAAATGCTTTTGGGGTGATAATAAATGCTACAAGAAGAAATGACTCAAGAGGTTAGTCAGAAGATAGATGAACGGATAAATAACCCTGTTCAAGTAGCAAAAGAATTATATTTCGTAAGACTTCAAATTCGACAGTTAAGAAAGATGATAGATACATTAGAGCTTGAAAATCCGACACAATCAGAATACGAATACAAACTAGCACTTAAAATAGCTGAAATCTCTGATACTAGAACAGTAGAGATTGAAGGGAAAACATATAGAAACATTCCTGCAAATGCAGTTGAAAAGATAGCAAAAGGGCTAGTAGCAAAGCAGGAAGGCTATAGACATGAACTAAGAGAACAGCGACTAAAGGTATTGAAACTAAAACTAAAAGCACTAGAAAGCGAACTATCAGCCCTGCAGAGCATAATTAAATACGTTGATGAAGTCGAATAAAGGAGTGGGCCTAATGCGTATGGGATATAAAAGACATAAATGGACCGATTCAGATTTACAGAAAATACTTTATATGAGAGATATTAAAAAGATGAAAATGAGGCATATAGCAAAGCTGTATAAGTGTTCAGAAGATACAATTAGAAAGAGATTGAAAGAAGCAAGAAAAAAATTTAGGGGGGACTTATATGAGAAAGGAGGTAAAAGAACTAGCATATAGGGCAATAATAAGGTACCTGAATGGAGATACAGAAACAGCGAGAAAACTCGTTTTTTTAGCTGAAAAGCTGGACAAGCAGGAAACTTGCCGAAACTGCGGAAAACCTATTATAAAAGCTATGTATTTTAGAAAGAAAAACGTATGGGTGAACGGAAAATTTTGCACAAGCTGTGGGCAATTCATTGATAATAAGGGGAAGATAATAAAAAGAGGTTTCAAGAGGGGGACAGATGTATGGGAAAGAAAAAACAAACTGAACTGATAAAAAGCACAGAAGATTGGATGAGAAAGTATAGAGCAATAAAAAAATACTATAAAAACCTTTGCAAAAAAATAGAATTTCTCGAAAAGCACCTAGTTGCAGAGGATAACCTCAAAGGTGTAAATTATGACAAAGTACAAATTTGTAAGACGTTTAAATTTAATTCAATAGTAGAGGAAGCAGTTCTAAAAGAAATAGAAAAACTAGAACAGCTTAAACTTGAGAGAGATACATACAAATACATACTAGAAGTTACTGAAAATGCAGTAGAAAGTTTAAAATTTGATGAGAGAAGGCTAGTATATCTATACTACCTATCAGATGAAAAACTTACATGGTATCAAGTAGCAAGGATAATGAATAGGTCAGTCGACAACGTAAAGGGATACCTAAAAAGGAACGCTATTAAAAACTTAGCAATCGCTATATGGGGCATACAAGAAGAAAATTATATCTTGACAGATATATCTAGTTAGGTATAAAATATAGACAAAGGGCATATAATATATAAAAAAGGGGGAGTAAAATGCAAAAGCAAAACAAAAAGATTAAATTTGAAGTAGCGTTCCTATTGAAATTGTACGAAAATTACTTGATTAAACATTTTCGAGATTATCTAAAAGATTTACAAAAAAATGCCAGAGAAGGTCGAATAGATGACCTTCTCTGGCAATTGGATACTGTGATTAGTAATATTAATGAAAGTCTAGAATCTGATAATATTCCTGCTCATACTATCAGATTTGCTAAAAAAATAATCTAGGGGTAATTCTATTATATAAAAAAGGAGGGGTTATATGCAACAGAAATCACAAAAAAGAAGTTTTAGCATTGAGGGAGAATTAAAAAATACAACTGTTTCAAATGGATTATGGGAGGCGTTTAAAAGAGCAGTAGAAAAAGACCCACTAAAACTATATACGACACCTTCTGAAGCTATAAGAGGACTGATAAGAAGATATGTAAGGGAAGTAGATGAAAGAGCAAGAAAATAAAAAGGCGAGCTGAAGTGTACTATTAAGGAAAAGGGGGATAATAATTAGTGAATGAATTAGAAAAAGCAATAAAAGAATTTATAAATAAAGAATTTGAAAAGAAAGTAATAAAAGTAAATGAAAATAGGCTAGAAATACACGAAGGACAATACATGGTAGGGCTAATAGTAAGCAATAATAATGATATATTAGTTATGGGATTAGACATAGAAGAATACGAAAAATTGGAAGAAGAAATAAAAGAAAAACTAAACATAAAAGGATATGAAGTAATAAATGTATTTATAGCAAAAGATTATGAATTAATGAATGATATACAAGACGAAGAACTAGCAGAAGAATTTTTAGAGGACTGATAAAAGTCCTCTTTTTTTATGTAGCGTTGCTATAACATAGAACAGTAGCGACACTATAATATAAAGTCGGATCCGTAGCACAGCTATAACATAGGGATGTAACACTACTATAACATAAGTAGAAATAGTAATGCTGCTATAATATAAAAAACTCTGCTATTAAAATAAAGATATGTTTTTTAAAATTGTTTCATAAATTAATAAAAAAATTATACCTAATTGGAATAATAAAAAATTTTCTACATATAATAATAACAAAAGAGGCAGAGAAGTCAAAACGTAAGATAAATACACAAAAAACAAATTTTAAAATTTTCAAAAAAATTTTAAAAAAACTATTGACATTATATCTAAATAAGTATATACTGTTGGTAGAATTAAAAAATAAAAATTTATTAGGAGGGGTTAGGATGCCATTTGAATTGCCAATTTTCAGAATTACATCTGATTTTAGGGGGAGAATTTATAGAAACAATACATGTATTGTAGATACAGATGAGGAAAGACCAGAAATCACCCTAGCAGGACACATTTTACCTACACAATTTAGATATGAGCAATTTGAAGATACGTCTATAGATGCTAGACTAACAGTTAGGGGCTACAATTTAGAACTACTTAGAGAAGATTATCCTGATGCAATTAGTTTAGACGAAGTACCGAATTTAGCAGATTATGCAGATTATATAGAAGAAATTGTATATGATTTCGAATTTTATGAAGAGCAGGAATAAAATCCTGCTCTAATAAAAAAATATTATAAATATTATTAGGATATTATTAGGAGGGGTTTGAATGAAAATAGAAATAGGCGATATTAAAAAACTGGAAAATGGCTACATTGTTGTAGAAGGAGATTACTTACCATTCTATATAGAACACGAAGATAGAATTGACGAAACTGATCCAGAAAACGACCTTCATTATGACGGACAAATTGAATTACTTTCAATTGATGAAGAAGAAGTATGGTTTGAACCCGATTATTCGGGAAATTGGAAGGTAGAAACAAATGACGCTATTCTTGAATGGGTGAATGAAGTTATTTCGTTTCCTACTGAGGAGGGAGAAGGAACCATCAGAGGATATTTCCTCACATACACATCAGAAGAAGGTTGGAGGATGATTGTTCCATCAGATATAGATGGAGATGATCCTTTATATGAAGGTCCTATACTTGAAGATTATATGTAGAATAAAAAATAGGAGGGGTTAGAATGTTAAAAGAGAAAGAAATTAGAGAAGAATTTAGAAGGTTGGTAGATGGTAAGGGGAAATTACTTATTTGGAGTAAAAATTATCCAAAAACAGATTATGAAATAGTTACGGAAGATAAATGGGTTACAATGATAAAAGATAAATATAAAGAATTATTGGAAGAATATAATGAAGAAGATATTACACTAGAAAATATAAAAAGTAGTTTATTTGATTTCGAATATAAAGGATATGAGAGATATTTTGATTCATACGAAAAATTCAAAGATAAAGATTATAAATATTGTTACTTAGTAATATATATTGCAATTGCAGAAAATTATAAAGAATATTTACAAAAAATAGTGTATACAAATAAAAAAATAAATACTGAATATGAATTTACAGAAATATTAGAAGGAAACAATCAAGAAATACCAGGAGAGTTCGGGGTGAAATGGGCAAACCACTATTATAAAGAATTAAACGAATTTGAAGAAGAAAAATTATTTGAATTGTTAGATTGCAATAATGATATTCCAGAAGAAATAGAAATAATATATATAGATGATATTGAGTAGCTTATAGCTACTCTTTTTTTATGCTTAAAATTAACACAACATTAACACTTTTTTTCTATTATTTTCCTGTAAAATATATAATAGAAAGAATTAGCAATTTAGGAAGTGGTCGAGATGGCAAAACAAAATCTAAAAGAAAAATATAGACTTAATGACAGACAATATATGTTTGTCAAAGAGTATGTAGTTGATTTTAACGGAACTAGGGCAGCAAAAGCAGCAGGATATTCAAAGAGAACAGCAGAATCAATGGCAAGTAGTTTATTGAGAAATCCAAAGGTGCAAAAAGCTATACAAGCTGAAATAGAAAAAAAAGCAAAAAGAACCGAAATCACAGCAGACAGAGTCCTCAAAGAACTAGCGAAAATAGCTTTTTCTGATATATCAGATATATACGAAGAAGTAGAACTGATTGATCCAGAAACACAAGAAAGAGTCAAAGCACTCAAAATGAAGCCACTTTCACAAATAGACGGTGCATTGATAAAGGAAATTGTTACAGAAGGAAAACAGGTCAAATCGATACGTCTATGGTCAAAAGAAAGGGCATTGGAGAAACTAGGTCAGCATTTAGGATTATTCGACAACGCCTTAAACGAAAAAGTACCTGTTGAAGTCATATTTAACATACCACGCCCACCAAAAACCGAACGAAAAGAAGAAAACGAATAATAAATATTCGTAAAATTATCAAAAATATAGGGGTTTATAATTTTTGGCTATACAAGAACGTTCAGATATATACGAACGTTCTTTTTATTTTTAATAAAAAACATAAGGGGGAGTATGTATGTTAACCGAAAAACAAAAAAGACTTGTTGAAGAAAATCTAGGCCTTGCAGTTGACAGGGCAACAAAGTTTTGGAACAAAAGGCAGAAAACTCTTGAACGAAAAGGAATGACATACGAAGATGTACGACAACTAGCATATGAAGCACTATGCAAAGCAGCTATGCGATACGACGAAACAAAAGCAAAATTTTCTACATTTGCAGTTACAACAATTGATTTTGAAATACACAGACGTGCAATTCGGGATAATCACTTCATCAAAAAAACCAGATACGAAAGACTGAAAGAAAAAATCAAAGACAAAGAAGAACTACAGAAAATACTCGTACTTGATGAATACATATCACTAGATGAACGAAATACAGACGAGTACGGAGATCACTGCCATTCAAACTATAATTACATAGAATCAATTGACAGAAATTTTGAATACGTTGAACTATATGACATCATAGACAGACAGCTTTCAGAAAGAGAAAAGGCAATACTTGTCATGTACTATTTTGAAGATATGTCGCAATACAGTATTGCAAAAATTACGAACATATCTCAAGTACATATATCTCGTATATTGCGAAAAAGCCTAAAAAAACTAAGAGAAGTGATGTAAATGAAAGAGTTGAAAAATCAGATATTGAGAATACTATCGAAAGAACGACTTTCACTTGTTAGTCTTTCAAATAGATTTGACAGAAGCATGAATACGATTCTAAAAGCAATAGAACAGCTGCAAAAAGAAGGATTTGAGATAGTAGAAGAAGATAACGAATATTATTTAAAAACAACTGCTTTAGAAGATAGAAAAATAATACATAATCAGAAAACAGGAATAGTCAAATTTGGATTAGTTTCAGATACTCATTTATGTAGCAAAAAACAACAGCTTACATATTTGAATGACCTATACGACATATTTGAACGTGAAGGAATACATGAAGTATATCATACAGGCGATATATTAGACGGTGAAAATATGTATAGAGAGCATAGATATGAGGTATTCCTACTAGGGGCTGACGCACAGATTGATTATGCCGTCAAAAACTATCCGAAAAGAAAAGGGATAAAAACATATTTTATAACAGGAAATCACGACCTATCGTTTTATAAAGCTAGTGGTCTTGATATAGGTTTTAGGCTAGAACAGGAAAGAGATGACTTGATTTACTTAGGAAAGTTCGCAGCAGTAGTCAAACTAGGAGAAAATACAACACTTGAGCTTATGCACCCAGACAGTGGTGGGGCATATGCAATTAGTTATAAACCACAGAAAATAGTGAGTGGATACATAGGTGGAGAGAAACCCAATATCTTGGCATTAGGTCATTGGCATCAGGCTGAATATTTATTTGAACGGAATGTGCATGTTATACAAACTAGCAGTTTTCAAGGTCAAACCGCATTTTTAAAACGAAAAGGAATTATGCCCAAAATAGGTGGCTGGATAATAGAGACACATATAGACGAAGAAGGCACAATTACTAGATTTAAACAGGAATACATAACGTTCTATAAAGAAATAAAAAACGATTATTAAAGAAGGTGTGATTATGAGAATATTTGTATCACATCCGTATGCAAATAATCCAGAACTAAATAAGAAAAAAGTAGAAAAAATATGCAGATATTTAGTTAGAAAAGGCTATATTCCAATATCACCAATTCACTTATTTTCATTCTACAAAAACGATCAAGAAGCAGATAGAGAAGAAATTATGAATATTTGCAGACATCTTATTCGTATATCTGACGAAGTATGGATTTATGGAGATAGCCCAGGATGCCGACAAGAAAAAATTTGGGCAAAAGAAATGGGAAAACCAATCAGAATAATGTACGAAGAAGATTATAGCAGTTTTGAGGATTTTAAAAGGCTTGTAGAAGAAAACGACACGTATTTTTAGGAGTGATTCAATGAAAAGAATAGACAGAAAAACATATTTTGAATATCTTGAAAAAAGACCTGATAAAGTTAGACGTACGAAACATGGCTATTTTCTTATGAAGTATAGAGAAAAGAGAAAAAAGAAGAAAAAGGTGAATAAATAATGAAGTCAAATAAATCACCTTTTTTAAAATTAAGAGATTTAAACAAAAAATTTATGAAAGAGAATGGAATAACTCAGAAAGAAATGCGAGAAATTATTGAGAAAATAAAAAATAAGGGGGCTAAATAGTGCAAAGATTAATCAAAACAATAATATTAGGCCTTGCAACAGGATTTTGGTTGGCAACAGCAATTATAAGCATACAAAATAAAGAAATTTTCAATGCAGTTGTAAGTAGTTTAGCAACTGCTTTTTTAATTGTTTATTTTTATTTTCGTGTGTACAAGGGGGCAGAGGAAGAATGAAAAAGCTCATTATAAGTGTAATTGAAGCGATTATCGGTAGTGCAATATGTTTTTGTGTTATTCTTATCTGCTTAAACATGATAAAAGGAAATTTTCTAAATTCACTATTTATAAGTGGCATGATTATTATTCTTATTACATTTTTTTATTTCTTTACAACCTTTGAGGAGGGTATATAGGATGTATTGTCCTGAATGTGGATACAAAATGATAAAAGACGGCTGATGTTGGGTTTGCATGGCCTGTGGTACAGAGCTAAAAGAAAATGAGATTAAAAAATAAGGGGGTATAAGAATGAGTTTTGTATTAGGTTTATTTTTAGGTGGATTTTTTGGAATTTTAGTTATGGCACTTGTGCAGGTGGCGAGAGATTATGATTAAACTCTTATCGCTATTTAGTGGTATAGGTGCTTTTGAAAAAGCACTAACAAGACTAAATATACCTTATGAAGTAGTAAATTACTGTGAAATCGATAAATATGCAAGTAAAGCATATTCAACTATACATAATGTATCAGAAGAATTAAATTTATGGGATATAAAGGAAGTTGATGAGAAAAAACTTCCTTTTTTTAATTTAGTAACATATGGATTTCCATGCCAGGATATTTCAGTTGCAGGTAAATAGCAAGGTATTAATAAAAATACAAGAAGTGGACTTTTATTCCATGCTTTAAGAATAATAAGATACAACAAACCAGAGTATGCAATATGTGAAAATGTAAAAAATTTAGTTGGTAAAAGATTTAAAAAAGATTTTGAGAAGCTGCTAGAGGAATTAGAATCATATGGATACAACAACTATTGGAAAGTGTTAAATGCTAAAGACTATGGAATGCCACAAAACAGAGAAAGAGTTTTTATAATAAGCATAAGAAAAGATGTGGATAATGGTAAATTTGAATTCCCAAAACCTTTTGATAATGGAATAAGGCTTAAAGATATGCTAGAAGATAAAGTGGAAGAAAAATATTATATATCACAAGAAAAAACAGAGAAGTTAATTAAAGAAATAGAAATTAATAAATCAAATGAAAAACAACTAGTAATGGCAGTTTTAACACCAGACAGAATAAATAAAAGACAAAATGGAAGAAGATTTAAAGAAAACAACGAACCTATGTTTACGCTAACAAGCCAAGATAGACATGGAATACTACAAGTCGGGAAATTAGATATAAGTAGATATGATATGACAAATAGAGTATATTCACCAGAAGGTATAAGTCCAACAATAAACACTATGCAAGGTGGCAATTTACAACCTAAAATATTAGTAAAATACAAAATAAGAAAACTTACACCTTTGGAATGTTGGCGACTTATGGGGTTTGATGATGAAGATTATTGGAAAGCAAGAAAAGCATTAGAGGAAACATTTTACAAAGGTAAAGATAAAAGTAATAGTCAAATGTATAAGATGGCAGGAAATTCTATTGTAGTCAATGTATTAGAGGAAATATTTAGGAATTTGTTTACAAAATAGGTTTACATAATACATAAAATAAAAGCAAATTTCAATAAAATTACAGTTATAAAACACAAAATGGCTAAAATTCAATGCTTTAAGGGAATTAATTAATTATACAAAACTTTTCTTTTGTTTAATTAAGGTGGGATGCTTATTGAATAGTCCTATAAAGTGGCAAGGTGGTAAATATAGATTAAGAAAACAAATTAATGATTTGATACCTAAAGACCATATTTGTTATTGTGAAGTCTTTGGAGGAGCAGCTTGGGTATTGTTTTATAAAAAACCTTCAAAGGTAGAAGTTTATAACGATATAAACGGTGAATTAGTGAATTTTTTTAAAGTCATTAAAAATAAATACAATGAATTCATTAAAGAGTTTGACTATTTATTGATTTCAAGAGAAATATTTGAGGATTTTAAAAATATGGATACTTCCAAACTATCTGATGTTAAAAGAGCAGTAAGATTTTATTATTTAGTTCATTTAAGTTTTGGCTCAAGAATGACTAACTTTGTCATAAACCCTACGAGAGTAGCAGGACAAGGAAAAAGAATATTAGAAAACCTAGAAAAAGATATTTTAAAAGCTAAACAAAGATTAATAAATACTGTAATAGAAAATAGAGATTTTGAAAAAGTAATAAAAAGTTATGATAGAAATACTACATTTTTTTATTTAGACCCACCATATTATGAAACAACAGGATACGAAACACAAGGCAGTAATAGCTTTACAACACAAGATCATGAAAGATTAAAAGAAGTATTATCTAACACAAAAGGTAAATGGTTATTGAGTATAAATGATACACCAGAGATAAGAGATTTATATAAAGATTATTATAAATTAGGCGTGAATGTGAAATATTCAATAAGTAGTGTAAGTAACAGTAAGGATTTTAAAGAATTATTAATTGCAAATTATGATATTTGTAAAATACATGATAAAAACATATAAGCAAATAGAAATAAGACTTATACAAAATTTTTATTTTGTTTGAAAAAGGGGAGATTGATTTTATGAGTTATTCAAGAATGCCTGAACCTCATTATATATATCCTACAGGTGATGGCGTACGCTTTGATTTAGATTATATTTCAAATGACAAAATTGATTTATTTCTATACAAACTATTTTTAAAATATAGAAGAAAAGAACTAATCGAAAGATTAAAGCATGGCAGAAAATTAGCAAGAACACATATAGATGGGAACGAACTTGATGGAGAGGATAAAGAATATTGGAAAATGCATATAGAATGGTTAAATAATAATGAAGATGAGTTATTAAGACAATTATTAGATGAAAAATAATTGAGAACATAAATAAAGAAATAATAAAAATACATATACAAAACAAGAAAATTAATTTTGTTATATATTAAATTCTACTAAATGGATATAATCAAAAAAAGGGTGCAATAAAAAAATAAAAAATTTAAGGAGGTGAAAGCCTCCGAAGCTATATATTGTATATATTCTTCTTGCACCCTTTTTTATATTGAGGTGAATATATGAAAGACGAAACAAAATACTTTTTATTTGAAATAGGCATATATTTATTTATGCTTATTTTTTTATTGATAAGGTGGTATTATGGCTAAAATAATTGAATTTCTTATACTTTACAATATTATTTCAGAAAATATTTAAGGGGGTATAGTATGAAAGGTTTTATCAATCTAGTTAAAGAAAATGACTTTGTAGCGTGGTTAATTACTTTAATAAGCATAGGCCTAATGATTTATGCTTATTTTTTATTTGATGAACTTTTAAATCAAGTATTTTAAGGATTGATTTTATGTATAAAGAACAGATAGATGAATTTTTAATAATAGGTTATGACAATAGAAAAAAGGGTTATGTTGTTATTAATACAAAAGGTGAGTATGGTAATCATGCTCACCTTAGAAATTTAGGTGCATGTAGAAAAGCAATAGAATTAGTGAAAGCTAAAAAAATACCTCGAAAAGCAAGTACATACTTTAAGAGGTGCTGTATAAGGCTTTCAATTGACCTTGAATACAGAAAAAAAATAGAAGAATTAATCAAGGTTAAACAAAACAAAGGTAAGCAGAGGTATTATAACAGGAAGCCTAGATAAAAGTGGGTGATGTTATGAATAGTGTTATACGAAATTTAAAACCAAAACGAATAGAAGTACCATACACTCCACACCCTAAACAGGCACTTTTTCATTCATCACCAGAAACAGAGGTACTATTCGGTGGTTCTAAAGGTCCAGGAAAAACAGCAGCTTTAGTTATGGAAACATTAGCATATGCATTAGAACACCCAGGGGCTACCTGTTATTTGTTTAGAACTACTTATGACGACTTAGAAGCAAACTTAATAACAGAGTGGATAGAAAAAGTACCACCAGAACTTTATGAATATAAAGACTCAAAACATATAGCAAAACTTATAAATGGTTCTAAGGTACTTTTTAGATATATAAGAAATTACAAAGACGCAAAAAAATACAAAGGAAGAAGTATTGATTTTATTGGTATAGACGAACTTACAATGTTTGAGGAAAAATGGATACAAGAGGTATTATCTTGTTTACGTTCAGCAAAAGGCTTTCCTACTAGATTTAGAGCAACAACAAATCCAGGCGACATAGGTCATGCATGGGTAAAAAAAAGGTATGTAACAAGTACTGATTATGGAAAAAAGGTAGCAGTAGACCCAGTTACAGGTAATACAATAAAATTCATTCCTGCTACTGTTTACGACAACCCAATACTTATGAAAAACGACCCTAACTATGTAAAAAGGCTTGAGAACCTACCAGAAGCACAAAAAAGAGCTTACCTATATGGTGATTGGGATGCATTTGAAGGAATGGCATTTGAAAAATGGAATGAAAACATACACGTTATTGAGCCATTCAAAATACCAAAGCATTGGCGAAGATGGATTGCAGTTGACAACGGATATACTGACCCATTCGCTTGGTATTGGTTTGCAGTTGATGAATTAGGAACTGTATATGTATATAGAGAATTTACAAGAGATTTTGACGATCCAAAAATTATTTACACAAAACAAGCCGAAAAGGTATTAGAACTTTCAAAATATACAGAAATAGAAAACGGTCAAGTGATAGAAGAATATGAAAAAATCGACTATATAGTAGCAGGACATGACGCATGGGCAAGACACGCTGCAACTAAAACAGTAAATACTCCTCAAGGAAAGTCAATTATAGATTATTATAACGAAGGTGGATTAAATCAATTAGCAGCATTTGTAAAACCTATAACTGATAGAAGGTTAAGAAAAGCGACAATACTTGAGTATCTAGAACCTTTTGAAGATAACGAAGGTAATTTAACTAGCAAAGTTAAAATATTTAGAACTTGCAAAAAACTAATTGAAACCCTGCCACTACTTGTAAATGACCCAAAAGACCCAGAAAAATATCAAGAGGACTCTATGATAGACCATTGGGCAGATGCATTTGGTTATGGACTTTTATCTTATCACGTAGAAAAATCTAAAAAACCTAGAACAAAACAAAATATTATCTTAGAACACAAGGATAGACTAGCAAGAAGTATAAGACGTAAAAGAAAAAGGCTTTTATAATTGCCTTCTAAGGTGCTTAAAATTAATTAGGAATACTATAGGTATCCAAAACAAAAACGAGGGCTTAAAATCGAAAATAACGAGGGAGGTTATAAAATGGCTAAAGCAAGTGTTAGAAAAGCTACATTTAGAATACCATGCGATATATTTTGGTGCAATAATCCTGCTGATTATGTGATTGGCAATGTAGAAGGTCCACCTAGTGCAGAACTTCATATATGTAAATCATGTCTGGAAGGTATTGCTAAAACAATGCCAAAAGAATTACTGCCAAAAGTGGAGGTAGTTAAAGAAGTAGTAAAGGAAGAAAAACCGAAAAAAACTACAAAAAAGAAAAAAGGGGGTAAGTAGATGGAAATATACATTTTAGCTGGAATAATAGCTTTTCAGTTTATTTACATCATATATAAAGATTATACTTACTCCAAAGAGAAAAAAGACTTACTCAATAGACTTATGGCTAAAGACTTAACCGAATATATTAAAGTTGAAAATCCTACAGTAGAAAAACCAACCAATCCACTTAAAAAGAGGTTAGAGAGAGAGTTTGCTAAACAGGGCTTTATCGAATAGAGGTGATATAAATGCTAAAAGAAATCACCGAAATAATCAAAGAAAAAATATCTCCTAAAAAGGTATTATTTAAAGAAGAATTAGTAGACTTTGTAAAAAAAGAGTTTGAAAAAAGGCAGCAAGAAAGGCTACCTTTAGAACTACAATGGCGATTAAACATTGAGTTTTATAACGGAAATCAATATCAAGAAATAAATTATCAAACTAAAACTGTAGAAGAAGTTGTTAAACTATATTGGTGGCAGGAAAGAGAAGTTTTTAATCAAATAGCACCGATTGTCGAAACAAGACTTGCTAAATTAGCAAGACTTAGACCAATACCGAAGGTAAGACCTGCTACAAATACAATTGAAGATATAAGCAATGCTAAAGTAGCAAATAAACTTATAGAGTCTACTTATCATGAACAGGAGATGAAAGATAAACAACTTACTGCAAATGTATGGTCCGAACTTACAGGAACAGCTATATATAAGGTTGTATGGAATAAAAATAAAGGCAGAAAAATAGGAACTTTAATCGAAAATGAAAATGTAGAAGATATTTACGAAGGTGATATTAATACATTAGTAATATCACCTTTTGAAATATATCCAGATTCAATTTGGAATGAAAATCCAGAAGATTGTAAGTCGATAATTCATGCGAAGGCTTATCATGTAGACGAAATTTACGAAAAATGGGGCGTAAAGGTAGAGGGTAGAGAAGTAACAGCTTTCACAATACAAGGCAACAGCATAGGAATAGGTGGACTTGGAAATAGAGTAGGCGGACAAAGAATAATAACTCAAAAGAAGAAAAATCATCAAATTGTATATGAATATTGGGAAATGCCGACCAAAGAACACAAAGAAGGTCGGCTAATTATATGCACAGATACAGAACTACTTTACTATGGTAAAAACCCATATAGGGTAAACAAAGAAGGCAAAATAGGACTTCCTTTCATAACTCAAAAATGCATACTTATAGCTGGTTGCTTCTTTGGAAAATCAGTTATTGAAAGGCTTATACCTATTCAAAGAAGATATAATGCACTAAAAAATAGAAAAGCTGAATACCTAAATAGGGCTTCTATAGGTCAAATTGTATATGAAGAAGGTTCTGTTGACCCTGATTTATTAGAAGAAGAAGCAGGTGCACCAGGGGCATTAATACCTTATAACAGGCATTACAATCCACCTCGATACATGGAATATCACGGGCTACCTGCCGAATTTACTACAGAAGAAAATGCACTACTTAACGATTTTAATCGTATTTCAGGAGTAAGCGAAATATCAAGGGACTCATCAGCACCGACAGGAGTTAACAGTGGTGTAGCATTAAGTATATTACAAGAACAAGATGATACAAGATTAAGTCTTACAGCTAGTTATGTAGCAAAAGCGAATATTAAACTAGGCAAAATATGGATTAGGCTATATAAACAATTTGCTGATATTCCTAGAGTCCTACGTTATGTAGGTGAGGACAACTCAATAGAAGTAATCGAATGGGATAGGTCAATGCTTACAAGTGAAGATGTATATATTGATGCACATTCTATATCAATCGAGAGTTTAGCACAGCGTAGACAAATGGTATTTGACCTTCTTTCTGCTGGACTATTCAATGACCCAGAAACAGGAAGGATAACTAAAGAAGGCAGGGCTAAAATACTTGAAATGATACAGCTAGGCAATTGGGAAAGTGCTGATGATGAAACAAAACTACAAATAGCTGCAGCAGAGAGAGAAAACAGAAAAATGATAGAAGGTCAAATGGTTAATATTCAAAGCTACCATGATGATTTAATACACATTAAACGACATACAAGATTTAGACTTACTAATGATTATGAAATGTTAGTTGAGAAAAACCCAGAGATACACCAGATTTTTGAATATCATATACAAATGCACTTAGAAAATTTAAACAATAAAGCCCAACAAATAAATACTCAAGAAGGAGAGTGATTTTGTGAATATTAATTTACAATTATTTGCAGATGGAATGTTTAGTGGTGAAGCTGTAGAAGGCTTAACTAATCCACTATTAGAAACACCACAAGAAGAAACCCCTCAAGAGGAAACCCCTCAAGAGGAAACTCCAGAACCACAAGAAGAACAGCTACAAGAACCACAAGAAATGCAACAAGAACCACAACAAGAAATTCAACAAGAAACACCTCAAGAAGAATTCGATATAAAAACATACCTAGACAACCTAATGCAAAACATTAATGAAAAACTAGAAAGCCTAAAACCACAAACCGAAGAAGAGATTAATCAAATTACACAAGAAGATATTGAAAAATTAAACGAAGAATTTATGGAAAAATTTTATGAAAATCCAAGGCAGCATTTAGCTGAATTTGTAAAACAAATAGTAGACGAAGCAACTAGACCATATAAAGAAAAATTAGAAGAACAGGAAAGGAAAGAATATTGGAATAATCTAGCCCAAGAATTTGCTAAGACACATCCTGATTATTTAGATTATGTAGAAGATATGGCTAGAATACTTCAAGAAAAATCTTATTTACAATATGCACAAAATCCATATCTAGAGGCATACAAGTTAGCAAAAGCCGAAAGATTAAGTAATCAACCTAAAACATTAGAAGAAATGCTAAATGATGAAGAAAATTTAAACAAAATAATCCAAAATGAAAAAATAAGAAATTTAATCTTAAAGCAAGTTATGACAGAAAAGAAAAATCAAGAAATTCCAAATGTTATAGGCAATCAAGGTACTTCTGTACCTACACCAGAAGAAACTCCAAAATCACTAAAAGATGCTACAAAAGCGTGGTTAAAGTCAATTGGACTTAATTAACCACGCTTTAATGTTATAAACATAAGGAGGAATTGTTATGACTTTACTAAACATGCAACTTGCACAAGAAGCATTAAAAACTTATTATCTACCTGTAATAAGGTATCAAATGAACGAAAAATCAAGCCCATTTTATGCAAAAATCGAAAAAACATCTAAAAACGTGGTAGGGAAAGACATCAAGCTTGTAATGAAATACGGTAGACATGGAGGTATAGGAAACAGAGCAGATGACGGAACACTACCTACACCAAATTCAAGAAAAGTAAGACAGGCAACTTGGACAACTAAAAACATCTTTGGTAGAATCCAACTTACTGACAAACTTATCAAAGCTAGTAAAGGAAAAGCTGGTGCATTTGCTAACATTTTAGAAGCAGAACTTGAAGAATTATTAGCAGATGCAAAAGACAATTTTGCAAGACAATTATTCGGAGATGGAACAGGCGTACTTGCTACATTAAGTGCAGGAACAGGCGTAAATACTTTAACTGTATCTAGCACAAGATTTTTTGCAGAAGGACAGTATGTAGATATTTTATCAAGTGACGGACAGACTACTATAGCAAGTGAAAGAGAAATCACAGTAGTAGACCATGTAAATAAAACTATAACAATAGATGGTACTGCTGTTACTGTAAGTGATGGAGATATTGTTGTAATTTCAGGTAACTATGGCAATGAATTAACAGGACTTGATGCAATATTCGATTTAGACTCTACACTATATGGAATCGATAGAAGCACAAATAAATGGTTAAATCCTAATAAAATTAACGTTGGTGGTGAATTATCAGAGTTAGTTATTCAGCAGGGTATAGATCAAGCTGAACAGTATGCAGGAGGAAATATTGACTTTATAATCTGTTCATATGGTGTAAGAAGAGCATACATCTATTTATTGCAATCACAAAAGAGAATAGTAAATACAATAGAACTTAAAGGTGGATTTAAAGCATTAACTTACAATGGTATTCCTGTTATAGCTGACAAATATCAAGCACCAGGTGTAATGGACTTACTATCTACTGAAAACTTCACATTAAATAGAATAGACGATTGGGATTGGTTAGATAAAGATGGTGCTATACTTTCAAGAATGGCTGATAAGGCAGCGTATGAGGCTACTTTAGTTCTATATGCTGATTTAGGCTGCGATAAGCCAAAAGCACAAACTAGACTATATGGAATTACTGAACATTAATTGATGGGGTAGGGGCTACCTACCCCTTAATTTTTTATGTAGGGGGGCTTATATGGACATAGAATTAAAATTATCTACACACCCTTATTTAATATTAGTCAAGACAAACGTATATGAAATTCCAGAAAGACTTAAAGAATATGACGATAGTTTTTTTGTCGTATTCAATACAAGAACTAAAAAATACGAAGTTCATTCAACTGATAATATAGGGAATACCTACTGTTTAACAGTTCCTTATAATGAGCTTGATTGTAGAACATTAGAATTAGTTAAACGTGGCGATATAAAAGCAAGAGGAATGAAAGCAATAATAAGAGAAATTGATGAACATAACGAAAAAATAGAAAAGAAAAATAAAAGAGAATTTCATAATTGGGTTCAAGATGTAGCAAGAGAGACTCAATGGCATTTTAGAAAAGCATTTATTTAGGAGTGATTAAAAATGACAGGTCAAGATATAAGGATACTAGCCCAAATAAGTATAGGAAAAGAGATAAACAAAACCTATGCTACTAAGTTTTTAAACGAAGGTATGGAAATATTAGCAGAAAAATACGATACAGCTTGTGTAAAAGAAACTACAACAATTACTGCTACTAAAAATACATGGTATGACTTACCTAATGGATTTTTAAAAATAAGAAAAGTATATAAAGATGATGACGAAGTTTTACCAGATAATTATTTAGTAGATTTTGACCAAATTTTATTTATTGAAGATGGAACATACACAATTGAGTATCTAAGATACCCAAACGAACTAACAGTTGAAACAGATACACCAGAGATACACAAAGCATACCATAAGATACTTTCTTATTTTATTGCAAGTAGAGAAACTTCAAGATTATTTGGTTCAGAAAATCCAGAGTCTGCTAGATTTATGCAGGAGTTTGAAATAAGAGCAAAGGAAATAGATATAAAACTAAGTAGTCAAAAAAGGCGAAGAAGAATAAAGACAAAGCCCTTTATATAAAGGGGTGATAACATGTCCGAATTAAAAGTATATAACGACTTTTCACTAGGTATGAATGATACAGCAGCAGAGGACTTGCTTTCAGATAAAGAATTAAGAAAAGCATATAACGTTGACTATTCAGAACGTGGAGGTATAAACACAAGAAAAGGTACAGAAAAATTAAATCAAACTTCATTTGGATATGAGGTAGAGCAGATAATAGAATGGTATGTTCAGGGCGTAACTAAAAAATTACTTGTAATGAATAATACGCTTTATTTGGCTGATGATAATTACAATTTAACTCAATTATTAGCCTTAAACAGTAGTAGAATATATTACTTTTTTATGAAAGATAAAATCTATTTTACAGATGGTACAGAATATTACTTTATTGATACTAGCTTTACAGTTCAAACTGTAACCCCAGACCCAGCACAAGATAATGATTTAACTCCAATTAAAAAATGTAAATACTTTGTATGGCACCCAAAGAGTTTAAGAATATTCGCAGCAGGAAATCCAGACAACCCAACAGCACTATATTTTAGCGAACCAAACGCACCAGATTATTTTAAATCTACTTCAATAATATATCCAACTAATTCAGAAGGTCAAATTACAGGACTTACTAATTTATCTACAAGTGTATTAGTATCTTATAATACTTCTTGGTGGAAATGGGCAGGGATAGACCCAACTATTGACGCAACTTGGGAAAGACTTCCTATTCCTGTAGGTTGTGTAAGTAATGATTCAATAGAACTTACACCTAATAGCTTTATATTTTATTCAGGAGATGATCTTTACTTAGTAAATGCAGCGATAATTTACGAAAATATAGTAATGCTAGAATCAAAAAATATGATTATCAATTTAACTGAAAAAAGAATGAAAAATACAATGCAAAACATTAAAAATAAAGAAAGTGTAGTAGCAGTATTTCATAATAACAAATACATGTTAGCTTATCGTGATGATGATACATTAACAAGAAATAACAAAATTTTAGTGTATGACTTTGCAAATAATGCTTTTTCAATAGATACAGGGTTACAAGTTAATGATTTTTGTAAAACAATAAACGGAAATTTATTATTTGCAAGTAAAAATTATGTATTAAAATTTGATGATGTAAATTATGACATAGATGTCAATACAGGAAATACGAAAGCTATTGAATTTGAAATAGAAACAAAAAATTATCATTTAGATTATCCACTTAGAAACAAATTTTTAAGAAACGTACAATTTATGTTCAGACAACAACCTGTAAGCGAATCTAAAGTTGATATAAGTATAAAATCAGATTATCAAACTACTACTTTTACAGATGTAAACCTTTTAGAGTCATTCGCTTGGGGTTCTGCATGGAGTAATAAATGGGGATATATAGACGTAATTCAAAAATATGTAATGCTAGGTAAAATTGCTAAAAGATTTAGGATTAATATTAAAAATACGTTAAATAACAATATAGTAACTCTATATGCACTAGGGTTTGAGTTCATGCCACTTAAAATTGGTGGCGATATAGTGGCAGATGAGGAGGTGCTACTAAGATGAAACCTCAAAGAACATTTACAGCAGATGAGGGCGATTTTTCAACTGGTTTAGCTGGTCCAGACCAAATTGAAAAGGATTTAGATACAATAAATAAAATGTTCGACCCACTTGCTACACATGATAATAACGAACAGGGTGGCATAGGAACAGAAAACATACAAGACAATGCAATAACTGACGATAAAATAGGAAATAGAACAGTAGACCAAACTATTTCTACTACTTTTAGCAACACAGGCAAACTTACAACTTTACTTTCTTTTTTTGCAAAAGTATTAAAAAACATAATAGGCAAGACGAATTGGTACGATACACCTACTAAATCATTAGAACAGCTAAATACTGATATAAACGATTTAGCGGGTACAGGCAGGACAGTAGAAACAGTTAAACAAAATGCTGATGATATAACAGGTTTAGCACAAGATATTATAACATTAGATACTAATAAAGCAGATAAAACAGCTTTAGAAACCCATAAAACAAGTAACGACCATGATAATAGATATTATACAAAGACAGAAATAGAAAACAAATTATCTCAAACTGCTGGAGGTCAGGCGTATAGTTTTAGAAGTGGAACTAGCTTTCCATCTTCACCTGTAGAGGGAGATGTATTCTTACTAACTGCTGACTATATATTAAATGGTAAAACATATAAAGGTGGAGTATCTTACCAGTATATAAATGGTGAATGGGTAGAGTTTGTAAACGGGAAAGAAAACTACTCCCCTGAACTAACCCAAAACTCAAGTGTATTCTCACTCGGCACAGGCAAAGACGAAAACGGTCAAGATGTAGATGTTAGTTCAAGTGTAGTTAATGGGCAAGTTAGCGTAATTGTGAAAGGACAAACGATTTTTCAACATGCTAATAATGGAGATAATTATGAAAATTGGGTGGTTAATACTGAAAGTAGTGTAAATAATAATGCAATTCATTTAGTTAAAGGTAGTGAGGGAAATTATGCAGATTTAGATTTAAACTTACAACCTAATACTCAATATACATTAGTTTACAATATTAAAGATACAGATACAGATGGCACTTTAATGGTAGGAGGATATTTAACAGGTACAGCATTTTCTGTTGACCAGACGATAGGACAGCATAGAGTTACATTTACTACACAAGAGACAATAGATACTAATAGATTAAGATTTTTTATTAGTGGCGGTACTATTGGTACTTATGTTGATATTACAGATGTAATGATACTTGAAGGCGATTGGACAACAGGAGAATTAGCAGATGTAGAAGTAGGAGAATTAAAATATGGCGTTAACTCTACAAACAACGTCAGAGTAAAAGTTGTTGGGAAGAATTTAGCAGATACAATAGACACAAATAAATGGGAACAAGGAGTATATGGTCTATTAGGAGAATCTTTATCTACAGACCAATGGCTTAGAACTAAATCTTCTGTTAAGTTTAAATGTATACCAAATCAAAACGTAAAAGTTAGTATAAATTCTGGTTATGCTTTCAGAGTATTAGTATATGATTCTAACGACAATTTCTTGTATAGCACAGGTGATTCAACAAGTGCTAGTTTTATAACAGACTCTAATGCTGCATATTTTAGATATTGTGTAAGATTTAATCCTGCACAATCAATAACTTTAGATGAACTTCAAAATATTGAATTACAAGTAGAATATGGTACAACTGCAACTTCCTACGAACCATACAAAGAAAGCATTAGATATATCACTTTGCCAGACGGTGTTGATAGCCTAGATAGTTTACCAAACGGCACTAAAGATGAAGTTACTGATGATGGGAAGTTGATTAAGAGAACGAAAAAAACTACAATGCAAGGAACTGACGTAACAAACTTTGATACTACTACGTTAACTAATTATGATATTGTAAGGATTCCAGTTTATGAAAATATGAGTCAAGAGTGGGGTAATAATGTAATTTTACAAACAACAGATGGTAGAGTTATTAATAAATATCGACCTAGTTCAACTTGGGAAGATGTAATTAACGCATGGACTTACTATTATTATAATAATGAATTTAGAATTTTAGTTCCTGCTAATTATTTTGCTGATTTGGCAGCAGTACAAAGTTATTTTGATGAAGCAACACTAATTTATCAGTTAGCGACTCCTGAAGAGTACCAACTAGAAGGATTTACACCACTCAATAGTTTTGAAAAAGGAACTGTGTATGTAGAACCTTATTATAAAAAAGAACACACTTATAATAGTACAAATGGCGGATTGCAATTTGATGAAGCACTAAAAGAAATAGAAAAAGTTGTCGATAAAAATGGCAATGAAGTAGATTTATCAAATGTAACACTTGCAAGTGATGGTCTTTCAGCAACGATAACAGGTGCTAGCGATAATGATGTTTATATTGTATATGGTTATCCACAAGAAGGAGTAATACCAGAAACAAAACATAAAGTTCCACTTAATACAAGTGCGACAATAAAAGATAATAACGCCATGATAAATCAATTAAGCAAAGAATTTCAAGACTATATGTACAAAACAGATGCATATCTACTTAACATTGAAGCTAGATTAACTGCTAATGGAATATAGTGAGGTGAGTTTATGAATATATACGAGCTTATAAAAAGAATAATTAATTCTAATAATCCTTATGTAGATAAAGATGTAATACAACTTCAAATAGAATTTTTTTATACAGCAGGGAAATTAACACAAACTGAATATGATGAACTTATTACTTTACTAGGGGCATAGCCCCTTCCTTATCTTAATTTATGTGAGGTGATATTATGCTAAATGCCATAAAAATATTAGAAAGAAAGAAAAAAGAAAAAGAATCTAATAAAAGTAAGGATAAAGAAAAATAAGGATGTGATACTATGCTAAATGCTTTTAAAATATTAGAAAGGAAGAGAAAATCATTTCCTAAATTAAAATTTTCTCCAGAAATAGAAAAAATGCTAATGAGAAATGCATTAACTAATTTACGAAATAAGCAAATATCTGCACAAAAACCTATTCAACGTCCTGTTAACAATATGTCGCAGAATATATCTAGAAAGCCGCCTATACAAAAACCTATAAATGATAAACCAGCCCCTATAAGCGACACTAAACAACCAATTGTAAGACAACCTATACAACCACCTAGACGTAATATGCCTATAAGAAAACCTATAGAAAAACCAAAACCGATAAGATATCCTATAGGATTACCTATACAACAGCCTATAAATGATAAACCTATAGAAAAACCAAAAACACCTATACGTCATATACCAACCACACCAATACGAATGAAGTTACCAAATAATAAGATTATCAGTTATAAACTACCTAAAACACAACAAAATTTACAAAAACCTATTAATCCAATAATATTGGATGTATTATTAAATTTATCAAATAAACAAAAAGCTAGATTATCCAATCCAGTAACACTTGACCCAAGAGAATGGAGAGGATTTAATGTATATAAACAATAAGAGGTGATATGATGGCAAGAGCTAGTTATTATGGTAAAAGCGAAAAAAATAATACTTTATTAAAAATAGGCTCAAAAGGCGAAGATGTAAAAAAGCTACAAGAAGCACTAGGAATAACAGCAGATGGGATATTCGGTCCTCAAACTCAAAAAGCAGTTATAGAATATCAAAAGAAACATGGACTAAAAGTTGATGGTATTGCAGGACCGCAAACTTTAAGTCATTTATTTGATACAAAATCAACACCGATTGATAAAACAAAAGCAAAAGGTTTAGAATCTCCTAAACATAAAATAGATTCTCACATCCCAATACATGGTATAACAATAGACACAGGGGAAAGTAGAAGTAATAGAACAAAAAATCCATATGAAGAACTTGCTGATGCATTAAAAAAAGCAGGAGTCAGAAATTTAGCAGGAGATAAAGATAAATCTAAAAGTTCTAATTCATATCAATATAAAACAATAGCAGAGCAATATAAACAACGAAATGAGGCACTTAAAAAAGCAGGAGTAAAAAACTTAGCAGGAGAACCTATAAAATCAAAATCAGCTAAAGAAATATATGAACCTGTTCATAAAGAATTAATAAAAGCAGGAGTAAAAAACTTAGCAGGAGATAAAATTGAAAAAAATAAACCAACATTTAAAGAAGAATATCTTGATATTGACAAAACGTTAGAAGATACTAATAAATCAATAAAAACACCTACTAAAACTACCCCAAAAGTTGTAACTAAATCCATACAAACTAAAGATACTACACCAGAATCAGATAAAACTAAAATACCTACTAAAACAATAACACAAGAGAAAGAACCTGAAACAATAATACCTAAACAAGAAAATGAAATCTTAAATATAATAGAACCTCTAAATGCCGAAAAAACTGAAACCAATAACGATACAAAAATAAATGATGAAACTCAAAAAGCATTAATAGACATGATATTTAACGGACCAAATTGGCAGAAAGTATATCAAGATGTACTAGAAAACATGCCAGAATATACACCTAAACAAAACAAAGATAAAGAAATTATGCTAGAAAGTTTAAAAAATTTAATTAATTTACAGAAACAATTTAGTATGCCAGAAGGATTAAGCTATGAAGAAGCTAAAAAACAAGCGGAAGAAAGAATAAATCCAGTATTTGATAAAAACTTAGAAAAAACTCTAAAAAATATAGATTATAATGCACTAAGAAGGGGATTTTTTGGGCAATTACCTACACTTGATTTTAAAGAAAGAGCTGCAAAAGATATTGAAAGAGATAGGGCTTTAGCGATAGCACAACTTGCTAGTCAAATACAACGTGATAGTGAAAACGACGCACTTAGAAAAGCACAATTTGAATTAGGCAAAAGACAAACTGATATATCTAATTTAATGAATATGCTTAATTATTACGATACAAACGAATATAGAGATTGGAGTAAATACATGGCAGAAAATAGTCAGAAACTAAATGTACTTCTTAATGCACTAAATCAGGCTGGTAATACAAGACAGCAAAATATCTCAAACTTATTTAACTTAATGAAGTATTTAGACGATAAAAATATACAAGAATGGCAAAGAAGAATGGCAGAGCAAGACAGAGAATGGCAAAGACTAATTGATATTGCTAACTTAACAGGATACTTTAACGGGCAGCCTACAATTCGTTATCAAGACATGTTATTTAATTGGGGTATGGCTAAAGACAAGGCTGAAAGAGAAGTAAGAGAAATGGAAGAAAGAATAAAACAGGAATGGGCTAAAATAGCAAATGACGCTAAATATAAAGAAATAACACATAACTTAAATTTAGATAAGTTTATGGCAGATGTTAAGAAAAAGGCTTATGATATGGCTATTAAGGAACTACTTGAAAAAGGCAAAGCTGATTATGTGAAAGATGAATATGGAAATCCTATATTTGATGAAAATGGTAATTTTATAATAAAACCACTTGATCCGAATGAATTATCTTCACTAATGAAATATTATATCAACTTACTACTTGACGATAATTCAGAATTTATTAAATCAGGATACTTAAAAGATTAAGAGGGTGGTTAAATGGCTAAAGAATTTATGCCTTTTGATAATAGAAAACAAAATAACAAAGAAATAGAAAAAAGATTATTTAGGTCATATCTAGCAGGGCAAATAGACGAAAGTAAACTAACACATAAAGGTTGGAAGGCAATATATCAGCAAGGATTAGATACAGGATATTTTAAGCCAGAAGATATAGGAATAGATAAAATAAAAAGATATAATCTAAAATTACCTAAAATAGAAACCGAACCTATTGAAATAGAACCTCCTAAAAGTAGTTTTTTAGATAAATTATTTAGCGATACAAACGCTAATACAAATAGTTTCTCAGATAAAGTTAACATACTAGATGATATGAAAGCTGCTTTAAATCCTAAAAAAGATACAAATTATATGCTAGAAGCCTTAAATAAATTAACTAACACTAATTATAATATGAATAATAAATTCGATAGACTAAAAGCAAGATGGAAATTAGGTCAGTTAAGAACATTACAAGGACAAGAATATGCTAAACTAGCAGAAGGTAAACCTAATATAGCAAAGGAAATTGATAAAGCTATAGATGATTTATTAACTAAATATCCAGAATTAACTCAAGAAATAAAACCAAAATTCAACCCATATATAGCGGGTATAACAGCAGGATTACAGGCAGGGCCTATTAAACTGCCTGAAAATACTGCTGAAAAAATAAATGCTTTAGCGAATAAAGGTTTAGAAGGGGCCGCTGAAATGGCCCCTATGATGTTAGGTGGCATGAAAGAATACGTTAAAGCAGGTACTCCAGCAGGTATAGGGGCAGCAGGAATGGTACTAGCTTTAGGTCAAGCAGGTCCACAGGCGTTAGCACCAGAAGAAGTCTTAACTGTACCAGGTGCTTTTGCAGCAGGAATGAACGTAGCAGGTACAGCAGCAAGTGCAAAATATATTATGGATATAGAAAAAGGTCTTGCATATAAAGAAATGTTAGATGAAGGGGTAAGCCCTGATATTGCTAATAAATGGTCTACATTAATAGGTCTTATAAATGCAGGAATTGAATTAAGTCAAATTTCAAAATTGGCAAAGACAATACCAGGTGCTAGTAAATTTTTAGACTATATCAAAGACAAAGGAATACAAAAAGTAACAACTAATTTAGCATTAAATTTCTTAAAAAATGTAGGCGAAGAAACATTAGAAGAAGTAGCACAAGAAGGTACTCAAATACTAGGTTCTCATTTAGCTAAAAAAGAGCAAGGGCTTGATAGTAAATTATTTACTAAAGAAAATGCTAAAAGACTACTTGATACAGGTATAGATTCAGCTTTAACATTTGCTATACTTAACGTACCAGGACATGCAATACAGACAGGTATAAACATAAACACTAATATACAGAAAAACAAAGCATTAAATAATTTTAAAAATTCAATGAATCATATAGAGAAAAACTTATCAAATATTAAAGAATTTAATCTATTTAAAGATAGAGAACTATCAACTAAACTAGCGACATATAAAGAAGTTTTAAATAGTGCATTAAAAAGCGATATATTAACAGATAAACTAAGAAATAGAGCAATAAATTTATCACAAAGAATAGACGATATAATTAAAAACGCTAATCTTTCGGATAGCGAATATAAATACATTCAAGGAACAGTAAATAATTTAATACAAGGCAAAACAAAAGAAAATAATTTAATCGAAAGTAAGCAAGCTGAAAGTTTAGATAGTCCTAAAATTAAGGGGTTACTTCCTAAACCACAAGAAGGATATAAATTCAAAAAAGCAATAAAAACTCCATACACTCTACAAAGAGATGGAAGTATTATTCCACTAGAAACAGAGGACCCTAGAGCATTTGAAGAATACAGAAAACTAGAAGATGAATGGCTAGGCCAAAAATGGAATGAATATATGAAAAAAGAAGGTAAATATAACGAATTAATTAAAAAAGGCGAGTATCCTAAAAAAGAGGTAACAGTTAAAAAAATAAAAGAAAACAAAATACAACCAAAAGATAATATAAAAGAAAAACTAAAAGAAGATTTCAAAACTTTAGGAGTAGCAAATTACAACGGTAAACAAATCAAATTAATAACAGATGATTTTGAAAAATTTACTTTTGAATTCATAGATGAAAATAATATAAGGTCATTCCCTATACAAAATAAAAAAATGACATACGAAGAAGCTATAGATAAGGCAGTAGATATGCTTATTAATAACGAAATTAAAGAAAATAAAACTGTTAAACAACCTAAAGATAGTATTCAAAAAAATAACAATGTAAAAATAGTTACTAGAGATAGGTTAACAGCAAATGTGGGTGATTTAATAGCAGATTATAAAGCAAGAGGATTTAATAAATATAAAGCATGGGATATGTATATAAAAGATAAACAGTTAAAACCAGAAATTGATGCTAAAGAATTTTATAAACTATACGAAACGGTAGCACCTAAACTTTTTAAAGATAATGAAGTAATTATAAAAGGTGAAATACAACCTACTCACATATTAAAAGAAAAGAACTCAAATATAAGAAGAAAAATACAAATACTAGAAGAAGGCGATAATTATATAAGATGGATTGACGAATATGGAATAACTGGTGGTACTGCTAAAGATTCAATAGAAGAATTTAAAGAATTGAAAACAAAAGAAATAGAAAATAAACAAAATGAAGTACCTAAAGATTGGGTAATTAGAAAACCACAAAAAGTTATTGAAGGATTAGAAGGAGATATAGAAATATATGCAACCCCAGATCAAACTGGTAATCATTGGCTTATAAAATATAAAGGTAAGTTTAACGAGTTAACAGATGAAGAATTTAACAAGATTAAAAGACCAGAAGAAGCAGTCAAAGAAACTAAAAATATAGAGAAAAACAAAACAAATAAAAAAGAACCATGGAAAATGACACTAAAAGAATTTATAGAAACAAGACCAGCAGTAGAAGGATATTTCTATCATGGTTCACCAGAAGGCGACCTTGATTATATAGATACTTATTATCATACTCAAAATTGGAAAGAAGGATTAGGTTTTTATACTACTGAAAACAGAGATATTGCAGCAGAATACGCAAGAGGAAGAACAGCAAAAGGTAAACGTAGAAAAGAAGGTAAATCAAAAGGAAAGATTAACTATATTAAACACAACATAAAGCCTGAAAATATTTTAGATATGGAAGCCCCTATGAATAAAGAGTTATGGACAGATATAATAAAAAATTTTGATTATGACCCAGAAGATATATTTAGGTATCTTCCTGAAAATGCAACTAACCATGATGTTTATACTGAATTAATAGATAGAGAAGTTAATGACAATATGTTATCCCTTCCAGAAGCACAATACGCTGTAGAAGAAAGTTTAACAGCAAGAGGAATAGAAGCTACTATGCATACAGAAGGATTAAAAAGAGGTACTCCACATAAAGTAATAATATTTAAAGAACCTGATAATGTAAAACTTGTTAAACCAGAACAGGTACACAGAGAAGTTATTGAAAAAGCACTAAAAGAAGGTAAAGATGTACCAGAAGAAGTATTGAAAGATTATCCAGATTTAATGAAAATTAAACAACAAACCAAAAAAGAAAATACAAAAATAGATACTTATGGCAAACCTGATGATATGTCTATTGAAGAATGGCAACAATTAGACGAATTAGAAAAAAACGTATATATATACGAGCAAGAGCAAAAAGATTTATTAAAAGCTATAAGTAAGTACAAAGACAAAACATTTAGCATTAAAAAAGATAATGGTGAATATGCTATTATTCACCCAAATACTAAAGGAACAGCTAAATATCAAATATCTTTCTTTGATAAAAAAGGTCCAGTAGGAGATGCTATCGCAAATAATATAGAAGAAATTGCAGAAAAATTACATGAATATGGATATTTTGAATTTAGAAATAATATTGAAGTTCCAAAAGAAAAAACATCAAAAAAGGTATATAGATATTACCTAACATTAAGACCACCAGGACCAGGAAGTCAACCAAGAGGATTTATAAAACAAGTAAGTTTTGATAATAAAAAATATATTGACGAAATTGGCAAAGAAGCATGGGGCTATGTTGAGTATGATAAACCTATTAAAAATCCTGAAAGTTGGGATATGGTAGAAAGCAAAGCCAAAAATATAGAAAAAGAGGTAGAAAATAAAGCAGTAAACGATAAAGAAGAAGTTGCAAAATTTATCGAAAATGAACTGAATGTCAACCTTCCAGAAGATGAATTTTTCAGAAATGAATTTATTAATATGTATAATTCATTAGACATAGAAAGACGTAAAAGAATTTTAGAAGATACTAAAAAAGAACTAGAAGAATATAAAAATGCTTTAGAAAAATTAAAATCTATTGATAAATTAAAAGATAATGCTAAAGATAATTTAGAGAAAAATTTCTACTATATACAAAAACAAGAAATATTAGACAAATATGGCTCAATAGAAAGAATAAAAGAAAAAATAAAAATGTTAGAAACAGATATGAAAAATACAGAAAACAGAATTAGAATAATGCAAAATATAAAGGATAAAGGTTATAAAACTATAGAAGAATATATTAATTCAACATCAAAAGAAACAGAAAAAGAAGTAGCAGCAGATAAAACAAATAAAGAAAAACCAAAAGAAAAAATAACAATAGACAAAAACAACCCACTAAAAGCTATACATGAATTTAATGTTAAATTTAAAAAAGGTGAAGATATAACATTAGATGAAGTAAAAGATATTGTAAATTATCTGATTGAAAATACAGGCACAATAAAAATGCATTTAAGTAAGTTAAAAAATAAAGAATTAAGTCAAATGATAAATCCTTTAGTTAGAAATGATTATAAAACTAAAAAACAGATGGTTGATAAAATCTATACATCACAGCTCATAAGAACCTATCTTGACTTAAATGATACAACAAGTTATTCACATGATTTTAGTAAAAGCATAGAAGAAGATTTTAAAGAGAAACTAAAAAATACACTTGATAATTTGACAGAGGAAAGACTTAAAGAAATATTAGAAAAGAATAAAAAACGCTATGAAGAAAAAATAAACAAATTAAAAGAAGAAGAAAAAGCTATTGAAAATCCTCAAACTTTAGAGGATTTTATTAATGCAAAAAAATATAGAAAGTTAACTAAAGAAGAACAGGACAGATATGAAGATTTATTAGCACTAGAGAAAAAGAGAAAAAGAGAAGAAATAAAAGAAAAAGAAAGTCAGGCTAAAATTGAAGAAAAACAAAAGATTTTAGAAAATATGCCAGAATATACAGTAGAAAAGACTAAACATACTAAAACAGGTGAGGATATATGGGTTGTTAAATTAAAGGAAAGAATTGAAAGAGATAAATGGAAAGAAATAGACAAAGTAATAAGAAAACTAGGGGGTTACTATTGGAAAGGCAACGGTGGCTGGAATTTTAAAACTGAACCTAAACTTGAAATAGAAAAAGAAGAAAAAATAAAAAATAATGCCCAAAAATTAAGAGAAATAGCGAAAAATTTAACTAAAAGAATAAATGAACTAAAAGCACCAAGACAAGAAAATACAGTAAGAAGAGCAACTATAGCAGAAAATGCAAGAAAAGAAGCAAGAGCATTAGAACAGTTGCAAGAAACTATGTTTAACTTAGCAGACGGAATTGAAAAAGGAGAAATTAAGTTACTTGATAAAATTCAGCATAAAACAGAAGTAGAAGAATTAGAGAGAATACTATACTTAGCACATAATAAAAGAGCTAGAGAAGTAGCAGAAAAAGCAAGAAAAGAAGGTAAGCATTCATTTGAAGTTTCTGAACTATACGAACAAGAACGGAAAAAACCTATTGACAAAATAACAATCAGATATGCAGAATTACCAGCAGCAAAAATACACAAAGAATTATTAGATGATATTGTAACCAAAGGTCTAAAAACAAAAGGCATAATAAAAATTTCTAAAAGATTAGGAAAATTAATAGATAAAGCTAAGGGACAATTTGTTGAATTATCAGATTCAGATATTAAAGATTTAAAAGAGATAGTAAAGCGTATAGACATTGATTATACGCCTATAGAAGAAATACTTAAAAGTAGAAATAGACTTGAAAGATTAGGTATTCATTCAGAAGAAGAATTAAGAGCATATTTAAGAGAATATCTAAAGTTTAGAGCTAAACCAAAAGATATGACTAAAGAGGAAATTATCAAAGCTAAAGAAAGAGAACTCATTGGTCGTAAAATAGAAGGATATTTTCCAACACCAAAAAAAATAGTTGAAAAAATGATTGAACTAGCTGACATAAAGGAAGGGGATAAGGTACTAGAACCATCAGCAGGTATGGGACATATAGCTGATGAAATAGGAATAGGTAAAGTAGATGTAGCAGAATTTAACTCCACATTAAGAGAAATTTTAAAGTTAAAAGGTCATAACGTAATAGGTAACAATGCACTAGAGATTAAAGGTAAATATGACAAAATAATAATGAATCCACCATTTGAAAAAGGACAAGATATAGAACACGTTATGTATGCTTATGAAAATAATCTAAAACCAGGTGGAAGATTAGTAGCAATAATGTCAGAAGGTCCATTCTTTAGAAGTGATAAAAAGTCAAAAGAATTTAGAGAATGGCTTGAAAAAGTAGGAGGATATTCTGAAAAATTACCAGAAGGAACATTTAAAGAATCTGACAGAAAAACAGGAGTTAATACAAGAATAGTAGTAATTGATAAACCTATAGAAATAAAGAATGAAGTAAAAAATAATGATGCTTTACTAACTAAAAACAATATATTCAATATAATTAACGAACTAGAAAATGTAACAGAAACTAAATCAAGAAGATGGGAAAAAGAAGGAAAAGTGCGATACTACTTCAATTACGGAAACAATAAAACTATATGGATTGAACCAATAAGTCCAAATAAAATAAAAGCAGGTGTAAATAGACCAGGGGCTTCTACTGAACTATTTAAAGTATTTGATAATACAGATTTTAAATTGACAGATAGAACGAGTCATAGCTTTACATTTCAACTTAAAAAAGAAAATACTGATAAAACTCAAGAAACAGAAAAAGAAATAGCAACAGATAAAACAATAGAGAAAAACATAAAAGAATTAGATGAAATAATAGACAAACTAGAAAAAGAAATACCTAAGATAAAAGATATAAACTTACAATTATTTGCTAAAAAACAGCTTCAAAAATACAAAAGACTTAGAGAAGAATTAACAAAGAAAAAAGTAAATAAATGGGCTATTAAGCAAGTAGAAAACCTAATAAAATACAAAACAGAAGTTGTACCAAATATTAAGAAAAAATACGAAGAAAAGATTAAAAAATTAAAAGAAAAACAAAAAGAAATAAAACTAAAGAAAGAAGAAAGAGAAAAGATAAATAAATATATTAAATTCCTAAAAGAAGTAAGCAAAAATACTAAATATTTAAGACCAGAGTATAGAAAAGAAATAGAGAACTTAATCAGCGATTTAGATTTTTCTAAACCTAGCAAAAAAACACTAACTAAACTAGAAAACACAAGAAAATTCTTAGAAGAAAAACTAAAAGATGACCCTGACTTTGTACTTCCTGAAAGAGTTGTAAAATCGCTTTCAAGACTAGACAAAACCCCTATAAGAGATTTACCACTAGAAGAAATAGAAAATATAGTTACAGCAGTAGCACATTTCTTAAAATTAAATAAACTTAAAAATATGCTAATATTCGGCAACAAATATGTGAATTTCTATAAGATGAGAGATAAAGTTCTACACGATATAAGTAAAATAAAACCTAAGTATAAGCTAGATAATATAGTAGATTCTACAGCAGATACAAAAGAAAAAGGTAAACTAGGAGAAATATTTACTACTGCAAGTTACGATCCAGAACTTTTAGCAGAATTTCTGGGAGATACAGCACACAAACTGTTATATGAGGATATAGACAAAGGTATTACAGAAATGTATAAACTAAGATTTGAGATAATGGACAAAGTATGGAAGTTTAATGAAAAGTACGATTTAACTAATTGGGACAGCAAAAAACATCCTGTAGAACTTAATTTAACCAACGGAAAGATTAAACTAACAAAAGCAGAAAAGATTGAGCTTTACCTTCATACACTAAATGAAGATAACCTAAGAAGTTTACTTGAAGGTGGTTATTCATTTAAAGGACAAGAAAGACAAATAAACAAACTAACTAAAGAAGATATTAATATAATCAGAAACAGCTTAACAGAAGATGAAAAAGCATTTGTTAAACTTTATCAAGAAATAGAAGAACTAACAAAGAAAAGATTAAATGAAGTATCAATAAACTTAAATGGATTTGAAATAGCAAGGGTTAAGAACTATATTAGAAAGAAAATAAATCCTTATACAATAGAAAAAGATAACTTAAAACCTAGAAATAAATTTATTCAATTTACACTAGAAGGTAGAGGAATTTTCAAAGAAAGACAACATTCTAAGAAACCTTTAGTAATTGAAGGAATATTTAATACAATGTATTATCAAATAATGAATGCTACAGCATACGTAGGATTAGCAGAACCACTTAGAAATGCAAAAATGCTATTAAACGATAATAAAGTAAGAATAAAAATAGAGGATCACTTAGGAAAGGACCACTATAAATATCTAAAACAATATATCCAAGACATAGAAGGTGGAATGCTAGAGCAGTCTATAATAGATAATATGGGAATAGACGTACTTAATAAAACACAAATAGCTGCAATAGGGGCTAATGTCGGGGTAATGCTAAAACAAACTGTATCATATATACCAGCAAGTACAGAAATATCATGGAAGTATCTAATCAAGGCTATTCCTACAAAAACTAAATGGGACTTAATTGCAAAATATTCACCACAACTTAGACAAAGAGCATATGGATATATCACAAGAGAATTAGCAGAAATACACAATACAGATTTAGTTGACTTCTTCTTTAAAGGTAGAAAGTTAGGGCTTAAGAATAAACTAATAGACTTAGCAACTATAGGGGTAAGGTATTTTGACTTGCAGACAGTAGGTAGGATATGGAACGCAGTTGAATATGAAATAAAAGATAAATATCCTAACCTTAAAGGAGAAGAATTCTATAAAAAAGTAGCAGAAAGAACAGAGGAAATTGTAAGAAGAACACAGCCTAATTCATCAAGACATAATCGTTCTGCAATAGGAAGTTCTAGAAGTTTTGGAACTAGGCTATTTACTCAATTTAAAACACAGGCAAATAAGAATTACAATATATTAGTAAGGGCTAAATTAAGATATGAAAAAAGTAACAAAACACCTAAAGACAAAATGAAATTCTTAAATACTGTATTAACTGTACTACTTCTAAACTCACTAGCACTTGAAGCAGTAAATATGTTAAGAAATAAAATAAGAAAAGAAGATGACGAAGATGAAAAATCATTAAACGTTATAGGAAATGCACTATCGAATCTATACTATGTAGGAGATATTTTTAATAAAGCAGTTGCTATTTATAAAAAAGGAATATTCGGATACAGCTCAACTAGTACAGTAGACAGCCTAATTACAACAGGAATAAAAGCAATAGCCGATACAATGAAGGCAATAAATGAATATCAAACTAAAGAAATTTACCAAAGAGGAGTTAAAAAAGGACTAGAAAAATATAAAGACACATTCTACAAAGCAGCTGACGAATGGCTAATTACAATACTAAACTTAAATGCAGTACCATATCAGAACTTAAAACGAATCGCAAAAACAGTAAAAGTAAACGTAAATGAATCACCAGTTGAAAAAGTTTTTAGAGAATACGAAAGTGTAAATAAAAAGTATAAAGACATAAAAGAAAAACTAAAGGCAGAGAAAAGACAGCCTACTAAAGAAGAAATGAAAATAATGCAAAGATACGCAAAACTAAAAGGAGTAGTGAAAATAATAAATGCATATGAAAGACAAATTAATCTAATTAAAGCAGAAAAAGTTAAAGTAAAAGATAAAGAAAAAGCTATAGAATTATTAGAAAATAAACAAACTCAAATAGCTTTAAATATACTTAAGGGGCAGTAATGCCCCTTAAGTAATGCCTATTAAAAGGGGCTGGGAATATGGAAAAACTAAATTATATTACTAAAAAACTAGACGATCACGAAATAAGAATAAGAAAACTAGAGATAAATGATGCAGAGATGGGACAAAAAATACAAAACTTAATCGACAAAATCGACAACCTAACAGGTTGGCTTAAAGCATTAGTCCTACTAGGAATTAGCACCTTAGTAGGATTTTTTATTTGGTATATTCAGAATTTAGGAAGGTGATAATGTGAAAATTATAATTGATGCTGGACATGGTGGAAAAGACAATGGTGGAGGAACTAATAAATACTTCAAAGAAAAAGATATGACATTAAAAATATCTCTATATCAATATAAAAGATTTAAAGAACTAGGAATTGATGTAGAACTAACTAGAGATAAAGATATATACCTACCTAAAAACGAAAGGACAAAGAAAGTGAAAAATTCTAATGCTGATATTTGTATATCAAATCATATAAACAATGCTTTAAACAAAAATGCTAAAGGGGCAGAAGTTATACACTCGATATATAGTGATGGCAAACTAGCAAATATGATACTAGATGAACTTGTAAATGCAGGGGCTACTAAGAGAAGGGTATTTTGTAAGTCGCTTCCTTACAACCCTAAAAAAGATTATTATTACATGCATAGGGAAACAGGAAAGGTCCAAACAGTTATTGTTGAATACGGATTTGCTAGTAACGAAGAAGATACCAAGAAAATTTTAAATCATTGGAAAGATTATGCTGAAGCAGTAATAAGAGCAGTATGTAGATACATTGACTATGATTATAAAACAGGAACACCAATATTAGGTGAGCCTAAGGTTACTCTAGAGCAGATGGAAATTTGGGCTAAAAATAGAGGGGCTACTGATAAGTTTATTAGTGCTGCTAAGGTTTACTACAAATACGGAAAACTAACAGGAATTAGACCAGATATTTTATACTGTCAAGCTGCTAAAGAAACTGCTTTCGGAAATTTTGGCGGTGCTGTAACAGAAGATATGAATAACTTTGCAGGGATAAAAATAAAAAATCCTACAGGGGATAAAAAAAGCGATCATGAAACATTTCCAACACTTGATGATGGAGTTAGAGGACATTTTAATCACATGTGTGCTTATGTAGGAATAAGTCCTATAGGACAACCACATGACAGATATTATGTAGTTAAATCTTTATCTTGGGCAGGAACAATAAAGTTTGTAGAGGAGTTAGGTGGTAAATGGTGTCCTAATAAAAATTATGGATACTCGATTTTGAATGATTATTACAAAGATTTACTAAACACAGATATAGAAGAACATTATAAAAATCTATATTATAATTTACTTAATGATTATCAAATGTTAAAGAAAGACTACATTAAAATTAAAAAAGTACTTTCAGACATTAAATTAATGGTGGAAAACATTGAATAAATATTAATGTAGTATAAAATCAATATTTTCTTATTTAAGGTAATATTAAAATAACATTAAGCGAGGTGTATATTATGTATAACTTTATATTAACTTACTATCCAGACATATTAACTGTATGTTTATTTATTTCTATTTTGATATTCCTTTACTATCGTGGTAAAAGGGATATAGTTAAAAAAATAATACTATCTCTAGTAGTAGAGGCAGAAAAACAATTAGGTTCTAAAACAGGGGAACTCAAATATGCTTTTGTAGTCGAAAGACTTTACCCTGCACTACCAAGAGTTGTAAAAATATTCATTACAAGAAAGCAGTTAGACAAAATGATAGAAGAAGCTGTAGCAAAATTAAAAGAGTTTCTGGCAGATGAAAATAATAACCTATTAGGATACTATCAGGAATACCTTTTAAACGCAAATAAAGCCCCTTATAAGCCTTAGAAATATACTCAGTATATATTTATATATCCTAACAAAAATAAACGCTTATATGGGCATTTAAAAGCCTATATAAGCGTTTTTATTTTTTTGATAATTTTTTCCAATTAAGATTTGCGACATATATATTATATATAAATATATATATCTATGTTAGTGATCTATGTTATGGATTTTACCCTTTGGTCAAAATCCATTTTACCCTTTGGTCAAAATCCAGTATTTTCAATACTTACAAGCCTTTATTTTTCTAAAAGTATTGAAATTACTATATTTCATGTATTTACTTATAAGCTAAAAAAATGTAACTAAAATATAAGTGTGGATAACTCTGTGGGTAAGCTGTGGAAAACTATGTGGATAATATGTGGATAAGCCTATATATAATATATAAATAAATATACTAAACAATCATATTAACTAATTTTACTATATTTAGGGGTTGGGAAATAGTTGAAATTACTTGGCTTGAGTCGGGAAAAGACGACAAAATCGGGAATTAAAGACGACAAAAACGGGACTTTAAGACGACAAAATCGGGAAAACTATATAATTTGCATATGTAGGTTGTATAGGTTATAATTTTATTTATAAGGTTATTAAGGCTATAATAAGGGGGACTTAAAATGAACCAAAATAATAAACATATGATAAAAAGAAGTAATGAATTAGTGGAAGGGCAGTATGATTTTACAGAATTAGAAAAGAAGGCTTTTTTATTAGCAATATCTAAAATAAATCCTGATGATGATGAATTTCAAGAATGGTATGAATTTTCTGTAAAAGAATTTATAGCATATACAGGCATAAGAAGAAATAGCATTTATAAGGATTTAGAAAATGCTACTAAAGGAATTTTAAAGAAAATTGTTACGATAATAAGAGGAGATGTAAAAATACAAGTAGGATTATTTACAAAAGTAGTATATGATAAAGGAAACGTAAAAGTAAGAATAGATCATGATTTAAAACCTCATTTATTAAAAATGAAAGAATATACTAAGACATATTTAGAAGATTTCATGAAAGTTAAAGGAATTTATGCGTTAGAACTTTATGAGCTTTTAAAAAGACATCAGTTTAAGGCTCAAAAAACTTTTGAAGTAACTATTGACTTTTTAAGGTTTAAATTAAGCATAAAGGATAACGAATATACAAGATTTTATGATTTTGAAAAAAGAGTATTAAAGCCTGCTCAAAAGGAAATTAAGAAAAATAGCGATATTGAATTTACTTATGAAAAGATAAAACAGGGAAGAAAAGTAGTTGGGTTTAAATTTACTATTATCCCAAAAGAAAATAAAGCCCAAAATACAGGGCTTTATTCTGAAAGTGAGGTCTGGGAAATTAAGTCAAATTCAGTTTTAGGTAAACTTAATTTCTCCGATAACCAAGTCATAGAACTTTATGAAATTGCAGTCAATAAAACAAAAGATAAAAATATTAATCCATATCAGTATATTAACATGAATTACGAAAAAATTAAAGAAAAAAATGTAAAAAATTTATATTCTTATTTTAAAAAAGCACTTGAAAATGATTATGCAGATGTTATATATATTGCTAACATTTTAAATGCCCTTTAAACGCACAGAAATAGGTCTAGAATCGTTTTAAAATCATTTTTAATATTATTATATACCTTACAAAAAATAAACGCCTTAAAACGAAAAATAAAAGCTATAGGGGTTACCTATAGCTTTAATATTTTTTCTGCTTCTTTAAATAAAACATAATCCCAATCTAATTTAGTTTTAGCTGCTCTTTTTAGCCTTTCAATTCTTCCTGGAGTAGTCGTTACTGTAATTATCTTAGGAAATGTCTTATAAATCCTTTGAAATTCCTTTGTATTGTAGTAAGATTCATATTCTTCTACTTTTTGTGCATATCTTTTAGGACTTTCTGTATCATTGTCTAATTCTATATAATACATTCTAACTTTATTTACATTTTTATTAGGCTTATATATCATAAATGCATCAGGTTGAAATCTATATTTTTTGTCTTTATACTCAAATATAGTTAAGTTAAGTCTTTCTACTTGGAATTTTATTATTTCTCCTCCTAGTCGTTCTGATTCTCTTAGAAGTTTAATATAGAGGTCATTTAGTTTTATTGCATGTTGGGCTAATCCATAGCTTAATATATCTTCTCTTTTGTTAAAATACAGCTTGTTAAATGTTGTGCCGAGTAATCCTGCAACTATCATAAGTCCTTTTTCATCTATTGAGTGTATCATGTCTTGATTGTAAGCTGGATAAAAACTTTTTATTAACTTATTTTCTCTATATTTTTTAATTCTCCTTCTTGCAATAACGTTTGGGTATTTATTTATTCCAACTCTTTTACCTTCTTCGTTAAAGTGGTATCTAAAGAATAATTCTGTTAATTGTTTTGTAGTTATAAATCTATGAAAGTATATAGCTTTTAGAACTTCTTTATCTCTATTAGTAAGCCATTTCACCATTCTACCTCCCTTTCTATTTTTGTGTTATTATTTCCTTTTATACCTAATCTTATGTTTATATCTCTATCAATGATTTTCTTAGGAACTCCATATAGTTCTAATGACCTTTTTTTAATATATTTTGCATTGTTATATTTTTTAGGTGGTCTAGGTGCTTTTTCTCTTTTTATACTTTGTTTTTTGCCTTTTGCTATTTTTTCAACTAAATATGTGTAGTTAGGCAAATTTACTAAATCATCAGCTGTAAAAGGTTCAATAAATCTTTCTAAGTATCTAGCATCTTTTAGTCCTGTTCTAAAATAATATTTATTTGCTACATTTCCATCTATTGCATTTATTAGAAATTCAGGAATTTGTTTCATATACTGATGTGCTAGTGTAAAACTTATATTAAAACTTCTAGCTTGAGATAATATCTTTTCAAAACTAGAATTTACATAGTCTTGAAACTCATCAGCTACGATAAAGATTGGGACTGATTTATCTTTTCTTGTAAAGCCTATAATCTGAACTTGTGATAAAAACATACTTGCTAAAAAAGGTGCTGTTTCTGGACCTAATTTTTCTTGATTGAAATTTGCTATTATAAGCCTTTTTCTGCTTATTTCTTTTTCTAGGTTTAGTTTTGGATTTGATTGACAAAGCGTATATCTTATAATTGGATTTGATACTATTTTACGCTGTTTATTTCTAGGTGGGCTTATTGAATTTTGATTTTTTAATTTTTTAGGTAAATCCCAAGTAAAGAAGTCTTTTACTATAGGATTTGAAGTTTTTTCTAGTATTTGTTTTCTGTATTCCCAATTATCCTCATTAAGACAGTTGTATATTTCTATAGGAGTTCTTATATCCATTTCTGCTACTCCTAAGCCTATCATCCTAAATATATCTTCACTACTTGCACCTATTGCATCTCCCCATATTGCTTTGTATATATTAATCATGCTGTCTACATAAAGTATATTTTTAAAATCTGATTTTTCTTTGCCGAACATTGAAAATCCTATTTTGATACTTGGATGTGTTGGATCGATATATATTACATCATCCTTATGTTTATCTGGTATTGATTCTAATAATTCGTTTGAAGTTTTCTGATCCTTATATGAAATAAATATAACTGTACCATAATCCATAAATTCTAAAACTTTATTTATTATAAAAGTTGTTTTTCCTGCACCTGTTTGACCTATAATATATATATGTTTTAGGTAATCTTCTAAGGTTTGTTTTGATAAACTTAGTTCGCCTACTAAACTTAAGCCTTGATAGCCTAATATACCCATAAGGCTGTAGAATAATAATTTATTTAATAATAATAAAATTTCCATTAAAATTTCCTCCTTTTTGACTTGAAATTTTAAAAAAGGGATAGAATTAAAATAGAGGGCATTGGATGTGTGGGTTGGGATAAATACAACGCTCGGACAAGGACAGGATTTTGTATCCTGTAGATATATGCCCATAGGGGTTTCTCCCCCTTACCCTATGGGCTGCCCTCTATTGAGTTTATGGTTTAATATATAGTGGCTTTGGTGGCATTGGCATAGTTTGTTTTTCTCGGCACTCACCCCCTCCTATAATATATGCAAAATATAATTAAAAAATATCCAAAAAAACAGGGTAAAATATATACCCTGTTTTTATTTCATCCTATAGTTTGGCCATTTAGCATTGATTTTTCTTATGTAGTTCAATGTATCTTTATCGGGGTGTGGCTCTTTCCATTTACCTGAATAGCCTTTATCGCTGGGCCATTTATAACTTGGCCATTTGGCATTAATTTTGTTTAAATATCTTTCTAATTCTTTTTCCATACCCATTCCCCCTTATTATTAAGTTATATTAAAATTTCTTTTTCTATATTCTCTAGAATAATAAGTATTCCCCAAAAACCTAGATATAGAAGTGTTAGAATGAGTAGTGTTAGCATAATAAACTCCCCCTTTTATTTTTTGATTAATTATTATTAGTTTTTTCTATAGTAACTATATTAGAATTGTATAACTTAATTTTTCCTTTTTCTTGATTTGAGTAAGACACTACGTTAATACCTTTGCTAATTAAGTGATTATATAATTCTTTAGATGACATTCGTTCAAGTTCATTAAAGAAATTATTAATAATTTTCTTTTTGTCCATATCTATCCCTTCTTTTCAGAGAAACTTTTTATATTTAATATTTATCATCCTTTTCGTTATTTAGTTTAAAAATTTTTGCAAATAGTGTGAATGTATCAATCAATTCACTTATTTGTATATTTTGAGGATTATTTATTATCTTTTTGATGTAATATTCACATAATTTTCTACACCCTATATTAATTCGATATAATTGGCTTTTATCTATATTATCAAAGTTTTTATAGTATTTATCTAAATCTAAATTATTATTTAATGTTTCGATTAATATTTCTTGTGTTTTGCTGTGTTTTGTTTTATCATTTTGAATAATCTTAATAAAATCAGTTTCATTGCCCCAAATATCTATTTGTTTAGGTAGCATATTATCACTTCCGTATTCCCCTTACATATATTTTTTAAAGATAGAGTCAAAATCTACATTTTTATTTTCTTCTTTTTTAGGTTTATTAAAATCAAATTTTAACTTTGGAATATCAATATTGAAGTTATCTTCTTCAACATAGATATTTTTCTGCTCTTTTTTTACTGTATCGGCTAGCTTTTTAAGTGCAAATTTAGGGAAAGGCATACCTGCTGCAATTATTAGGTTATGTGTATCGTTATAACCTCTGAAAATATCTAAAGGCTTACCGAATCTTTTTTCAATTATTTTTATATCTATATCGTTAGCTGTAGAAATCGCTAAATATCTGCAACCTGGTTGGAATTGTGTAAATATGCTGTTATCTATATAGTTGTCAAGTATCCAACTAAACGAAACTATTGGAGTTTCTTCATTTTCCTTATGAAAATCTAATTGTAGGCTAGATAATTCTTTTATTTTTCCGATAAAAACATTTCCTCTAGTATTAAGTATTGTATTTATTTCTGCATTATCAATAATTCCTCTTTTGTCTGGATTTGTAATATTCATAAAATCATCAAATAACTCAACAAATCTTTGATTAATTTCAAATATATTAGTTGACTTATGATTATCTAGAACATATAAGTTTTTTAGTCCTTCTACACTCATTAATTGTTTATAGCACTCTAAAGCATTTACTTGAATTTTTAAACTTTCGTCACTAGAAGGCATAACAACTATAGCACCATATGTTTTGTGTGGATTTTTTTGTGAAAGAAGGTCTAATAATACAGGTGAAATTCCACTACCTGTGCCACCACCTAAGCTAAATACAAAGAAAATAATATCTTGTACTGGAAATTTTGTTTCAATTGAATCTATGATATTCTGATAGAATTGTTTTGTGTAGGATATAGCCTTTTGTCTGTCGTGATTACAACCACTTGCCCCAGGCACATGGTACTTAAATGTCGAATCAGCTTTTATTGTAGATAAATCATCATAACTAGTATTAATGTAGTAAGTAATGTAACCTTTCTTTGCTAAAAGCTGACCTATGTTACCTCCTGCCTGACCTACGCACACAAATAAAATTCTTTCTTTCATGCTAACCCCCCTTTTAAATTAATTAATCATTTCCTAATAATTCTTTTAGTTTGTTAATACCTTCCTCTGTAATATAGAATGTCTTAGCCCTATGTTGTAATGCACCCTCTTTAACGTATCCTGTTAATTTAAATGTGTTAAGTGTATTTCTAATTTTGTTTTCAGAAAGTCCTGTTAATTCTTTTAGTTTTTTGATTGTGTAGCTTCTAAGTTCTGTAGTACATCCATTCTCTTTTAGTATTGATAGTATTTTAAAGTCGTTTTTTGAAAACATATTTTATACCTCCTTTTATTTTTACCTATAGTATAACAAAAATCTAAGGTAATATCAAGTTAAAGACAAGTTTATAGCATATTAGAATTAAAATAAAGTTAAATAACATTAAAAAAATATTAAATTACTATTGACTTACTATAAAGTTGGTGTTAATATAATATATGAAAGGAGATTTAAAAAAGTGCAAAAAAAATCTATGAAATAAAAATTTCATAGATGATCAATAAAAAAGCAAATATTCTAATAAAATCTTCTCCAGAGCTTCCAGTTTTAAACCTACTAATAGATATATACCTTTTCGATATAGGATAAAGCAGAGGACACCCCATAACAGTAAGCATATCCGACAGTATATGAACTACCACACCTACGAATAATCCAAACCCAAAATAAAAGTTAATTAAACAAACTAATAAAGATAGCAATATAAAAAATACTGAATGTGTAAATGTACGGTGCTTTAGAACTAACCATAATGGAATAATGCTACCCATTGGGGCGTGTTCGTTATCACAATCTGGCAGTAAACTTCCAGTGATTGCACCAATGGATACTATAACAAATAGTCCAGAATCAATACTAAAAATTTTAAAAACAATAAAAACAATGCACATTGACAATAGAACATGAGTATTTCCTCTGAAAATAATCAGCCCCTTTCTTTTAGTACATTATGTCTTATAAATGCAGAAAATATTCAAAAAATTTTTCTAACAAATTTAAAATATTTTATTTTAAAGTGGTAATAATTTTAATTAAAGTACATATACTTATAGTAAAAAAATAAAGCGAAGGAGGAGGTAGGGTGTTAAACAAAGCAAAACTAAGAAGTTTTATGGCAGAGCATAAGATAACAAATAAAAAATTAGCAGAAGAATTAGGTACAAATCCACAATATATTTCAGACCTCAAGAATAAACAAGGGATAAATTGTTCTATCGAATTTCTCGCAAGACTTATAGTAGCACTTAATAAACTTGCAGATGAAGAGATAACAGCAAACGACCTCATACTCATTGAGAGGGGGGAAGAGGATGGATAAAGCATATCAGCATCTAAACATGGCTAAAACTTTATTAAAATCTCTCAAAGAAGCAAATGAAAGAATAATTGCAACAGATAAAAAAATAGAAAATCCAGATTGGCTAAAAATATATGCAAGGGGAAGTATAGAAGCAAGAACGACAGTTAACAAAATAATAAAAATGGCATTAAAAGAAATTGACGAAGTTTTAAGTCTAACAAAACATTAAGGGGGTACAGAATGATGAGTGGATTAATTTAAGAATGTGTTAAAAGCGTAGGCACAAAAGAGTTTTTTATAGGGATAGACGAATTTATAAAACTTATAGAAACAGAAATTAATGAAGGTGAAACAAATGACAGATAAGCACGATAAAAAGTTTTGCATACATCTAGATTGGTACGACAACGGATATTTATATGGATACTATTGTAGTTTGACAGGTAATAGATGTTCATATTTAGATACAGAAGGATTAGGTTGTGTTGCATTTGAAAATGAGGAGGTACAAAATGATGTGGATTAGAAGTCAAAATAGAACTAAATTAATTAAGGTTAAAGCTATAAATGTAGTTAATCATCAAGTATTTGGGTATTTAAACGAAACAGAAGAACCACAATATAATGGATTTCTTATAGGAGAATATCAATCAGAAGAAAGAGCATTAGAGGTATTAGATGATATACAGGATTTTATTGAAAAGCAAATAGATTTTGAACGAAGTTGTCAATTTGCAAATGCTAAATATCCTGAAATATCTTCAGATGTTATTATGACAAAATTTGTTTATGAAATGCCAGAAAAGTAAAGGAGGGGTATTAATGCAAATTGATTTTGATAAATACGATTTGTCAATAGAAGAAGAATATGATTATGAGGAAAAAGAACTTGAAGATATGTATAATAAAAGAAGTATTCTAGCAAGTCAAGGATATGCTACATGGCTAATGACAGATGATGATATAAATGAATTATTTTAAGGAGGGGTAAAATGAAAGAATTAGTAATAAACAAAGTTAAGATGAAAGGGTTTAAAAATCATAAGGATACAGTTGAATTTGAATTAGGCAAAAAGACTTTAGTTGTCGGCGACAACGGGCAAGGAAAAACAACTTTAGGCGAGGCTATTGCATGGTGTTTATTAGGTTGTGATTTATTCGGAAATGAAAGAGCTACAACAAGACTTATTAATAATTCTTCTAAATCTGTAGAAGTAGAAATTGATTTTATATTTGATAATAAAAAACATAATCTAGTCAGAAGTAAAGTAGGAAAGTTTAATCACATATTTTTAGATGGTGAAAAAGCAACAAACGAAAAACTAATAGAATTTTATCAAGATAAGAACATATTTTTAAGTATATATAATCCTAGTTATTTTTCAAGTTTAAGTCCTAAGGAAGCAAAAAACGTATTAAATAAAGTATTAAAAGAAGTATCTAAAGAAGAAGTTTTTAATCATATGACAGAAGTTTATAGAAATCTTTTAATAGAAAATAATTTTAGACATCCTAATATGTTTCTAGAGGAGAAAAGAGCTGAATTAAAAGAATTAGAAGAAGATATTTTATATCTACAAGGTTTTATAGATGCAAAAAATGAAAAAATGGAAATACCAGAAGAAATGCAGTTTGATGATACAGAATTAAATGTATTGAAAGAAAGAGCAGAAAAATTAGAAAAAGAATTATTAAACACAAAATCACTAGATACTGATATTACAAATACAAAGATTAAACTAGAATCATATAGAAGTGAATATTCAAGGCTTTTACAAGAGATGAAAGAATTAAACAATAAAATTAAATGCCCTACTTGTAACACAGAAATAGATTTAGACTTTACTAGAAAAGAAAATATGAAAAAAAGACTAGTAGAAATAAAAACAAAAGGATCAGAACTGAAGAATAAACTAGAACAGTTAGAAAATAAAAACAAAGAAATGGAAAAAGAAAATCAAAATAAAAAAATAGAATTAGAAAAAATAAAGGCTAGAATAAAAGAATTGGAAGAAGAAAAGCAAAAAGTAAATGCTAATAATGCTACAAGAGAAAGACTATTAAAATTGCAAAATGAAAGCAAACTAAAAGCTATAAAAGCAAAAAGAGAAATTGAAGAATTACAAGATAAAAAAATACAAATAAAAATGCAAATAGATGCAGTAAAAGAATTTAATTCTATCAAACTAAGATTACAGGCAGAGAATATCAATAAATATTTAGACAAAGTTACAATACAACTTCAAAAAATTGTAAAAAGTACAGGCGAATTAAAAGATGATTTTAAAATACTATATGACAATAAAGAATTTAATGTATTAAGTAATTCTGAAAAAATAAAAGCAGGATTAGAAATAGCTAATCTTATTATTAACGAAATAGGTATCAAATATCCAATTTTTCTAGATAATGCAGAAAGTATTACAACATATAAAGCACCAGATACACAAATTATAATAGCTAAAGTTAAAGAAAATCAAAAATTAAGAGTAACAAAGGAGGTAATATAATGTCAGTCAAAGTTGCTAGAAAAATCAATGAAGTAATGAAAAAAGTCGGCTATCTTCAAAAAGACGGTACTGTGTCGTATAAATCAACTAGATATAATTATCTTTCAGAGGAAAAAGTTACAGCAGTTATTAGAGAAGCATTAATTGAAGTCGGTCTTATCATACTTCCAATAGAAGTTGAAACTGAATTTGTGCAATTATCTCCTGAAAAAAATAACAATCTAACTCAAGTAAAAGTTAGATATCTAATAATGGATATTGATTCAGGAGAGTCAATCCAAGTTATATCAGCAGGTCAGGGAGCAGACACACAGGATAAAGGTATTGCGAAAGCTATGACTATGGCATTTAAATATGTTCAAAGGCAAACTTTCGCAATTCCAACAGGTGACGATCCCGACCATACCCCTAGTGCAGAATTAGACGACACATTAAATCATAGTAAAAACGGAAGTAAAAATCAATATAAAAATAATGGCAAAATAACAGAAAAGGAAGCAGAAGAACTAGAAGAATTGATTAAGCTAAAAGGTGTAGATAAAGAAAAAGTTCTAAGCTACTATAAAGTCAAAGATATAAAAGATATGACTAAATTACAATTAGAACATTGTAGAAATTATCTCAAGAGTAAATAATTAGTTTAAAAAGCTAAAACGAAGGATAAAAGGGGTTTTATACCCCTATATTTTTTTTAAATCCAAATTAATTTTTTCGTAAAAGGGGATATAATTCTACATAAGAGAAAAAAATTTACACATGGGGGGATATGTTATGAAAAACAAAATAAAAGTATTAAGAGCAGAACACGAGATAACTCTTGAGAAATTATCAAGAGCATTAGGAATGAGCATTAAAACATTGTCGTTCATTGAAAATAGGAAAGTAGAACCAACAGTTGCATCAATGAGAAAGATAGCAGGATTTTTTGGCAAAAAGGTAGAAGAAGTATTTGATATAAACAATATGTGGTAAGGGAGTGGAATAATGGATAAAGTAAACGAATTTCTAATATGGGAAAAATTAAGTCGAGATACTATTGATGTCAAGAGAATCTACATAGATATAGCAGATGACTTAGTCGCAGGGATACTCCTAAGCCAAATAGTTTTCTGGTATCTACCCAAAAAAAATGGTGATAAGAAGGTACAGGTAGAAAAAGAAGGCAGAATGTGGATAGCGAAAGGCAGAGATGATTGGTATGAAGAATGCAGAATATCACCGAAACAATTCGATAGGGCAAGTAAAATACTAAAAGAAAAAGGACTTATAGAAAAGAAACTATTTAAGTTTAATAACATTCCTACAATTCACATAAGCCTAAACTTTGATGTACTAATAGAAAAAATTAAAAAAGAATATGAAAAACAAGAAATTATATTAGAGATAGAAGAAACAAAAAAAGAAAATGCTGTAACTAAAGAGAAAGAAGAAAAAAATAAATGGGCTAATAGAAGCCCAGAAGAATTAAAAGAGATTGAAAGTTTAACAAAACTACTAATAGAAAAAATACTTAAAAACAACGATCGAGCAAAAGTTCCAAAAGAGGGAACTAAACAGTTTGAAAATTGGATGAGCGAGATTGAAAAATTAAACCGTCTAGGTCTGCCTGGGTGTAATAAAGGTTATAGTTTTGATGAAATACGAAAAGTTATAATTTGGTGTCAAAATGACGACTTTTGGAAACGGAATATCTTATCAGCTAAAAAACTAAGAGAAAAATTTGATAAGTTATTCCTATCAGCAAATTTTAAACCTAATACTAGCAACCGAAACAAATTCCATAACTTTGAGCAACGGACTTCTAAATATACAAAACAAGACCTAGACGAAATAGCAAGGCGTAAATTTGAAGAAGCCCTAGAAAACAAATTCCAAAACGCTTTAAATCGGTTAAGAAGGTGATTGCTAGTATTAGTTTATCCAAAAAGTTAAAATTTTATACCTTAATTATTATATAAGAAATGTCGAAAAATGTCTAATAAAAAAGGTGATTAAATTGAAAATAGGCCTAATTGATGTAGATAGCCATAACTTCCCAAATTTGGCTTTGATGAAAATATCAGCTTATCATAAATCAAAAGGTGATCATGTTGAATGGATTAATCCACTTCTAGGGGAATATGACATAGTATATCAGTCTAAAATATTTGATTTTACACCTGATTTTAATACTTGCATTAAAGCAGATAAGATAATAAAAGGTGGTACAGCGTACGGATTAGATAACAAACTACCTGATGAAATAGAAAATATGTACCCAGATTATGAACTATATGGAATTAAAGATGTAGCTTATGGATTTCTAACTAGGGGTTGCCCTAGAAAATGTGATTTCTGTATTGTAAGCAAAAAAGAAGGTAACAAAAGCATAAAGGTTGCAGATTTAAAACAGTTTTGGAATAGTCAAAGAGAAATAAAATTACTTGATCCAAACTTATTAGCTTGTAAAGATAGGCTAGAATTATTAGACCAGCTAATTGAAAGTAAAGCATGGATAGATTTTACACAAGGATTAGATATAAGGCTTATGACAGACGAAGTAATAGACAAAATAAAACAGATAAAAATTAAAATGATACATTTCGCATGGGATAGAGAAAAAGACAGCGACATAATAATTAAAAATTTAATTAACTTCAAGAAAAAAACAGGTATAGAAATGAGAAAAACAAGAGTATATGTATTAACTAATTTTGATACAGACTTTGAATTTGATTTATACCGAATTTATAAGTTAAAAGAGTTAAATTATGATCCGTATGTAATGATCTACAATAAACAGAATGCCCATAAAAAATATAAACGATTACAAAGATGGGTTAATAATAAATTCATATTTAGAAGTTGTGAAAGATTTGAAGATTATAAACCATAGAAAAGGAGTGAAATTATGATTATAAGGGGGAGTAAAATACAATATGATGTTAGACCTTATGTTCCAAGCTATCTAAATGGCACAAGAGTACCTGAAATAATAGAATGCCCTTTATGTAAAAGCAAACGAAATGTAGGAATAATCACAACTTTAGTAAGAAATAGAAAAAGAAAAGCAAGAGTAATATATGCATTATATTGTTCAAACTGTGATGTGGAGTTTATGGGAATGAAAAATAATGAGCCAGTATTAATACCACCTTTACAAAAAGGTGAAATATTAGGAATGGATACATTTGATTTAGAAAATAGACTGTAGAGGAAAATAAAATTTTAATATAAGAAATCAAGAGGTGTTTTAATATGATAAATCAATTAAATATTGAGGGTAAAACTAAAATAGACGTTGCTATTGAAAGAATTAAAATGTTCGAACCACCAGAAGGTTATTATTTAGCATTTTCAGGTGGAAAAGATAGTTTGGTAGTAAAAGAACTTTTAAATATGGCAGGAGTTAAATATGACGCTCACTACAATGTTACAACAGTAGACCCACCTGAGCTTATATATTACATAAGAAAATATCATCCTGATGTTATATTCGAAAAACCAGAAAAAACAATGTGGAGATTAATACCAGAAAAATTAATGCCACCTACACGTCTTATTAGATATTGTTGTGATGTTCTTAAAGAAGGTGGTGGAATAGGAAGATTTGTTGTAACTGGTGTGAGATGGGCTGAAAGTAGCAGAAGGAAAAACCAAAGACAAATGGTTGAATTTGATAGATACGGAAGTCAATCAAAAGAAGCAAAAGAAAAAAGAAAAATATTTCTTATGAGCGATAATGAAAAAAGAAGGAAAATGATTGAAAACTGTAAAGTAAAAGGTAAACACATATTAAATCCTATAATAGATTGGTCAGATAAAGATGTGTGGGATTTTATAAAACAAAGAAACCTTCCATACTGTGAATTATATGATCAAGGATTTACAAGGTTAGGTTGCATAGGTTGCCCAATGCAAGGAAGCAAAGGAATGATAAGAGATTTTGAAAGATGGCCTAAATTTAAAGAAGCATACTTACGAGCTTTTAAAAGAATGTTAGAAGCAAGAAAAGAAAAAGGTTTAAAAACTGATAGATGGAAGACTCCAGAAGATGTTATGGAATGGTGGATAGGATGTGAGTAAAAATGAAATTCAAATCGGCATGGGAATTAATAAAAGATTATGAAAAAGAACTAAGAGGATTACAAAAAATAAAATGGAAGATTCAATGTTTTATAGATGATATATACATTTATGTAAAATGTAAGTTTATCAGACTGTTTAGAAAGTGAGGGGTAAATATGAAAATCACACCATTAAGAAAACAAATATCTATTGAAGAATTAAAAGAAAGAAAAAGAAATTTAGATGCAGCATTATCATCTCTAACATTAAGCGAACATGCAAAAGAAGAAATAAGATGTTGGGCAGAACTAACTGATACAGCTATATTTTATCATGCGAAATGGAAACAAGAAGAGCAGAAAAATGAGAAATTAACAGCATTAAATCGTGAGTTAATGCAAGTAATTAAGGAAACAATATCGCTTTTAAAGGAAGCATTGCAAGAAGAATCGTGGGAAATAGAAAACAATATGATAGAGTACATTATTGAAACACTAGAAGAAAAAGCAAAGGGGGTTAGGTGATGGATAAAACAAAAACAAAATGGGATATTTATAGAGAAATATGCAAGAAAAATGAAACTTGGTGCAGTAAATGTGAATTACAAATTAAAGAAGGACTTTTGAAAGGTTTATGTGGTGTAAGAGATAATAACGGATTAACACCGAATCAAGAGTTATATGGAAATACTTTTTAAAAGGGGGTTAAGTAATGAAATATAAAATATCTCTACATGGTTGTGATGATTCAACAACATTCGAGATGGAACTGACAGAAGAAGAATATAAACTACTTAAAAAAGTCGCTGATAAATCTCAAGAAGTTTCAACTTATGTATGTATGCCAATTATGGAAATTGAAAAGGTGTAATGTAACTAAATTGAGGTTTAGGATAAATAAAAATAATTGAAAGGAGAATGTGAAAATGAGAGCTGAAGATTTAAAGTGTTTTGAATTTGAATGCGGAGAGACTGATTGGGTGATTGCTAGAAATAAGGAAGAAGCTGTTAATTATTATAAAAGTCTTGTTGGAAATGAAATTGAAGATTATGAAGTGAAAGAAATAGAGAATTGGCACGACCTATCTTTAAGAAAAGAAACACATTGTGGGTGGAAAGATACTACATTTTTAGAAGATGTGAAAGAAAGTTACAATCCTGAAACTTTTGAACCTTATATAATTGCTACAACTTATTATTAAATTTACAGTTAGGAGGGTGGGTAATGAACGACTATAAAGTGTTAGCGAAATT
>JACDNZ010000014.1 GCA_017656345.1 Thermosipho sp. (in: thermotogales)
AGCAACTGATTCATAATCAGTGAGTCATGGGTTCGAGTCCCATCGCCGCCACCAGAATAAAAATATATTTGAAAAGCCCCCTATTTTAGGGGGCTTTTATTTTATTTGTAAGAATTTGGGATTTTGTTTGTTTAAAGATAAAATGTTATAATTATTAGATAAAAGTGGAGAAAAAATTTCTAAAGGGGGAAAATTAGTAAATTTGGGAGGTGGTCGTTGTGAAAAAAATAATTTTGTTGTTAGTATTAAGTGTTTTGGTATTAACAAGCTGTACACAAATTCCTTTTAGTTTTAATATTCCACCAACAAGTCAGGTAACTTTGAATGTTGATACATACGGTGGAAGCCTTCCTGTGCTGTTTAAAGATATAGTTTTTGATCAACTAGAAAATGTAGAAGTTTTTGATAGAGTTATTTTGGACTCTCTAAGAATTGATCTTGAATTACAAGCTACAGGTACTATCTTAAATGCGATCGATGTTTCAATTTATGCCAGTACAACGGAAATTACCTTAAGTGACATCGATGATTCATTGAAGATAGCGACACCAACATTTACAAGCACAAACAAAATAGTAAATGTTACACTTGATTCTTCAACATCTCCTGTTTTGAGTCAGGTAATTGAATATTTAAACAGTGGAGGCCGTATTTTCCATATAGCAGTATTTGTAGTTAATGAGGCAAGTAGCCTCGATGAAGTTGGAGTAAGAGTTATAGGAGGCGAAATAAAAGGAAAATTTAAGATCATACAATAAAAAGAAATTCAAATTATAAGTTTTAATATATTAGTTTAATTGTAATTAAGTTAGAAACGCGGAGCAAATGCTCCGCTTTTTTTTATTATTAGTTGATTTTCAGTGCTCACAAAATATTTTAATCTAAAAACAAAAAATTTTAGTAGTTGACAAAAAATTTTGGTAGTAGTATAATAAATTTTGCAGAGGGTAAAAAATATTTAGAAACGTGTCAAGAAACGGTCTTGAAGAAATTTAAGTAAGTTTGGAGGTGTTTTCTATGTCTTTAGGTTGTATGTTTTCGATTTGTTCGATGTTGAAATTTTTTGGTTTCAGACTCTAAAATTTTGATTTTAATTGAAGGAGGTGATATAAATGTTACCATTGTGTCCCGTGTGCGGGAAACCAATGAAGGTTACAGAACTAAAATGTACTCGTGATAATGTAAAAGTTTCGGGGTTATTTACAGTTTCACCATTAGCTTTTTTAGAAGATGAGGATATGAAATTTATTATTTTGTTTTTAAGAAGTCGTGGAAATTTAAAAGAAATGGAAAGGGTAACTGGTATAGGATATTTTACACTGAGGGGAAGACTCGAAAGATTACTTGATAAGATGGGATTAAAACCAATTGGTGATGAAGAATTTGCTGAAGAAGACGATGTTTTCTCAAAATTAAAGAAGGGAATTATTACAGTTGAAGATGCAATAAACATAATTAAGAAGAAGAGTGGGGGTGAACAGAATGAATGAAATAAAAAAAGTGTTAGAAGCTTTGCAAAATGGGGAAATTACGGCAGAAGAAGCTGAAATTCTTATTCAAGCTATTAAAGAGAAGGAAAAAGAAAAAGAAAAAAGTATAAAAGAAGAGCAACAGGAAAAAATAATTGAAGAAACAGAGGAAAAAGAGGCAATAATAGGTGAGAAAACTATTATTGATGAAGGGGAAGTATATGATGGAGACATAAATATAGTAAATGGAGAAGTAATAATAAGAGGAACTGTAAACGGGGATTGTTCAGTTGTAATGGGTAAACTTATTTTCTCTGGAGAAGTTATGGGAGACATGAATATTGTTGGTACGAAAGTTAAGTGGGAAGGTGGACTAATTCATGGAAGTTTAAATATTGTTGGAAGTAAAGAAAATGGTGAACTACCAAAAATTAAAGGGGGTTTAACAAGAGTAAATAATTTATTTATGAGAGGACTTTTCGGATTATTTTTGAAACCTATACTTTCGGGTATTGAAGTAAAAAATGGGAATTTTAGAGGAAAATGGAATTTTGGTAAAAACAAAACACAGGTTTTTGATAGGCTCGTTATCAAAGAAGGAGAAACATTTGAAACAAACGATGATATAAAAGCGGATGAAATAATTGTGAAGGGAAAACTTGTTTGTTCAAATATAAAAACTGATAGATTGTCAATTTATGGAGATGTTTCGAGTGGAAATATTTCGGCTGATGAAATTGTTTTGTCTGATAATGGTGTTTTAAAATGTGGCAATATAACCGTTGAAGAGATAATAGTTGATGAAAATGCAAGTATAAAATGTGGAAATATTTCAGCTGAGGACATATACTTAAATGGTGAAATTTCCGCGGGTTTAGTCAGCTGTGAAATTTTAAGAGGAAAAGGAAAATTAAAGGCAGGTGGAGTTTCCTGTGAGGAGAATGAGCTCGGAAAATAGGTTGTTTAATAGGAATTTTACCTTATATGCATTGGGAAGACTTGTTTCCATAATAGGTTCTGGTATTCAAATGATTGCTATACCACTTTATATTTTGGATTTAACGGGTTCTGGAACTGCAATGGGTATTTTTACGCTTCTTGGAATACTTCCAAGACTTGCAGCTGCTCCGTTTGCCGGGGTGATTGGTGATAGGTGGAATAGGAAAAGTATAATGGTATGGACCGATTTTTTAAGAGGTTTCTTAATATTGTTTTTAGCGTTTCTTGCTTTTAATAATTTCATGAGTCTAATAGTATTGTTTGTTGTTCAGGCAATTATTTCAGTCTTTGATGGTTTTTTTGGAGCAGCAACAAGTGCAATGTTACCCGATATTGTTAGTGAAGAAAATTTGAGAAGAGCAAATTCAGTTCTTGGATCGGTGAATTCATTTTCAATGATTATTGGACCTATTTTAGGTGGAATTATTTATGGAGTTTTGGGTATATCTATGGTATTTTTACTTAACGGAATTTCTTTTGTTGTTTCAGCTATTAGTGAGTTGTTTATAACTTACAAGGTTAAGTTCAAAAAAGAGGCGAAATTAGATGTTAAAACTTTCTTTGTAGAGTTTAAGCAGGGAATAGCATTTATTTTTACCAATCGGGGGTTAAAATATCTTTTTACGTTTGCTATGGTTACTAATTTTCTACTTTCACCTTTGTTCCAGGTTGTTGAACCATATGTTTTAAGACAAATTGTGAAAATGAGTTCTCAACAATATGGTTTTGTTCAAACGTTTTTCACAATAGGGATGCTTTTAGGAAATATTGTTTTAGCTTCATTTTTGAAGAAAGCTAGAAATAAAATATTAATGGTAAGTGGTCTTTTTATTGAATTAGCGATGCTGATGATGTTCGGAGTTCTTATTTTCCCGAACATATTATCAAAAATGTCTATTTGGAACTTTTTCTGGATAACTGGATCTATTTACTTTATTGTTGGTGTATTTAATACTTTTGTAAATGTACCTATTTTTACTAATTTACAACTCATGACCCCCTCTAGTATTAGATCGAGAGTATTTTCATCTATTGAGATTTTCTCACAACTCATGACACCTCTTGGTGCTGTTATATACGGTTTTTTACTGGATCATGTTGCGGCACATTTGATGTTTATAAGTATAACTGCTCTATCTTCACTGATTACTCTCGTGTTCATTGTTATTGCACCACATGAGGTATATGACCCGGTTCCGGCAAAAGCTAACGCAGAAAGTTAGAACATCAAAAAAAGTGGTAAAACTTTTCAAAAGTCCCCAACAATGGGGACTTTTTTTGTGTGATAGTGAATCTTATAACCTGAAGTAAAATTTTTTGAATGATCCAATTAATTTGTATAATTATTTTTTTGATGATGTATTAAAGACTTTTTGAAGAATTGATATATTATAATTTATATATTAATAACACTTGAATATTTTTCTTGACTGATGTTTTCGAATTATATGTTAAAATACCGATTTATATCTTTTTCAAAAGAATGTATATTGTTAGATTAAATAATAATTAATCTTTAAGTAATATATAATTAATATGCATGCGAGATAATTCATGTAAATGAAATGCAATGTTAAAATTTTGAAAAATTTATGGTATAATAAAAATTCAGATGAAAAACTCCTTTAGCTGGAGGGGGGATATAATTGATGAAAAAGTTATCGAATAATATCTTATTTGATAGAAATTTTGTTTTATACACCCTTGGAAGGTTGGTATCAGTTATAGGTTCTGGTATTCAAATTATTGCCATCCCCCTTTATATACTTGATGTTACAGGTTCTGGAACCGCTATGGGACTATTTACATTACTTGGAATGATTCCAAGACTCGTTGCTGCTCCGTTTGCTGGAGTTATTGGGGATAGATGGAACAGAAAGAAAATAATGGTATGGACTGATTTTTTAAGAGGTTTTTTGATACTTTTTCTTGCCTTGCTATCTTTTGGCAGACTTCTAACAATTCCTATTCTGTTCTTAGTTCAAGCTTTTGTTTCCGTGTTCGATGGATTTTTTGGTGCTGCTACAGAAGCAATGCTTCCGGATATTGTAAAAAAAGAACACCTGAGAAAAGCTAATTCTATTTTGGGTTCTGTTAACTCTTTTTCAATGTTGGTGGGGCCTGCATTAGGAGGATTTATTTATGGATTATACGGGATCTCTCTGGTATTTTTGCTAAATGGAGTTTCATTTGTAATTTCGGCAGTTAGTGAGATTTTCATTGTTTATAAAAGAAAGTTTAGCAAAGAAAGTAAGCTTAGCTTTAAGGTGTTTATTGTTGAATTCAAAGATGGGTTGTCTTTTATTTTTAGAAGGAGAGCTTTGAAGTATCTGGTAATGTTTGCAATTGTAATAAATTTCCTTATATATCCTTTATATGAAGTGGTTGAACCATATATTTTAAGGAAAGTAGTAAAATTAAGTGCTCAACAGTATGGTTTAATTCAAATGTTTTTTACAGCCGGGATGTTAATTGGAAACCTTATAATGGCGTCCTTTTTAACAAAGATTAGAAATAAAGTTCTTATGATTTCAGGAATAATAACCCAAACTATTATGCTAATATTCTTCTCTATTTTGGTCTTTCCGAATATTCTGTCTTTGTTCAGTATCTGGGAATTTTTCTATGCGATTGGAGTAATTTATTTTGTAATAGGTTTTTTCAACACCCTGGTAAATGTTCCAGTTTCTACAAACTTACAATTACTTACACCTTCGAATATTAGAGCAAGGGTATTTGCTTCTTTGGGAGTACTATTTCAGCTTATGATTCCACTTGGGGCGGTAGTATATGGATTTTTACTTGATAGAATCCCAGCTCACATCATACTCTTTACTATATCGGTTATTGTACTTGTTACTTCAATGATATTTATTTTCATTTCTCCACATGAAATGTTTGAACCAGCAGTTGAGGAGAGTTAAATTTTGTTTTTATAATACTCGGTTATAATGTCAAAGGCTTTATCTAGTTCTTTGATTTTATCTTCTTTTTCTTTTAATGTTAATTTTTTATCCATGTTTATTTTTTTTATTTTTTCGAATAGGAGTTCATTAATTTTAGAATAAGACAAATTTGGAGTAGCTCCAAGTACTCTGAATGCTTCGATAGTGTTTGGATCGAGTCCTTCTTTTTTTAGTTCATTTTCGATTTTTGATTTGGTTTTACCAAGTGTTCTTTTGAATATTGAAAAGAAGATACTGATAAATATAACAGCGGGAATGAGAGATATTATAATTTTAAATATTATTTCAAATCCGAACAAGGGAGGATAAAATCCTAAAACTAGATTTTTGAATATTGAAAAGAAGGTAATAAAGAATACAACCCCGATTATTAAAGATACGATAAAAGAAATTATTTTTCCAATATTTATGTTAGTTTTTTTTCTGGACAAAATTTTTATAACTATTGAAATTAATATGAATATTGCTAAAAGTATTGTTAATAAAGTTTCAATATTAATGCTTGTCATTTGTATCACTCCTTTTTCCAACGATAAAATTGGAAAATTTCAAAGTGAGTGCTTTGAGTTCTTATAAAAAGGCAAATCACATATAATTATCCGGGAGATCATTTTCAAATAGTACAACATCCCCTGGTTTTAAAAACTGCTTAAACTTTTCGGTTACTTCATCTAATGTATCAACTTCAACTATTTTTTCCTCAGGAAATTTTGATTCAAGAAGTCCTTCTTTTATTTTTTGTGTTCTTTCTTTCCCGACAAGGAAAACGTAGTCCGCATATTTTGCGAGAAGTTTTCCAAGTTTGTAATGTTCTTCGGCTTCTTTCTTTCCTAATTCTACAAATCCCGGTGTTACAACTATTTTTCTTCTATCACCGTATAAGCTTAAATATTCCAGGGCCATTTTGAAACCATTTGGATTAGAGTTAAAAGTATCGTCGATAACAGTGATAGTGTCATTTCTTATAATTTCAAGTCTATGTTTTGGTTTTTCAACATTTTTAGCTCTTTCTATAACTTCTTCAACGGGTACTTTTATTTCAAAAGCGGTTACTATAGCTAGTAACAGGTCTCTGATATTTTCAATGCCAAATATATTTGTTTCGATTTCAAAGCTTACGTTGTTGGGAGTTAACAGAGTAAATTTTGAACCATTTTTATCCTGTCTTATATTTTTTGCTATGTAATCTGCCTCTGCATTTTCTATACCACATTTCACAATTTCTTTGTTTCCTATTTCGTTGATTACTTTCTTAATATTTTCGTCGTCATAGTTTACTATCAACATTTTTCCCGACTTTTCATCTTTTAGATAATTTTTAAATGTCTCAATGATTTCATCCATACTATCAAATTCTTCAAAGTGTTGAATTCCAATAGATGTTAATATGGATATTTCAGGTTGAACGAGATTTAAAAGTTTTTTGTATCCGTATGAATCATTTTCAGCTAGTTCAACAACAAAAACATCATGTGATTTATCAAGTTTCTCTCTGATTGTTCTGGTTATTCCCATAGTTGTGTTGTAGCTTTCTGGGGTCATCAAAGTATTAAAATGGTCTGAAACCAGGTGGTAAATGTAATATTTTGTGCTTGTTTTTCCATAGCTACCTGTAACTGCGATAGTTAAAGGTTTTAATCTTCTGTATTTTCTTGCGGCATCTTTGTAATAGTAATTATTTATTAGTTTTTCCACAGGGGTCATTAATCCGTTAATTACCCAGAAATAAAGGGAATTAAATAAAGAAAGTGAAAATGTAGTTATATCAAGTAAGAGAGTGTTGTAAATAATTACTTCAATAAAGAATAATATAAATATAATGTATGAGACATATAAGAGTCTTCGAAGCCTCTTTGTAAATTTTAATGGTTTTTTTTGCTTTCTAAAAATGAATTTTCTAATGTCAAAATATAAAGAAATAGTGACAAAAGGAATTGCGTATAGAGGGTGCACAAAGTATAAAATAATGGAAATTAGAAAGAAAAAGTTTGCAAAATATCTATCAAGATGAGTGAAAATCCATCTTAAAAACTTTTTTTCCGAGTATTCTTCAAGTTGCAACATGTGTAGTGAGTAAAAAGATCTTACAGCAAAACTTGTAGCAACAATCAGAAGGAATATAATTCTATCCATTCTTATATACCTCACTTAAAAAATTGTTTAAATCTGATATAAAGCGTTCAAAGTTTTCCAGATATGGGAAATGCCCGGCGTTTTCATACATAACAAGTTTTGATTCTTTAATCAATTCGTTGAATTTCTGACCTACTATTTTTGGCACAGCTTTGTCTTTTTTGCCCCAGATGAGCAAAGTTTTACAATTAATTTTGGATAGAATGTTTGAGATATCCTCATTTATAACTTTTTTAAGGATTTCGCGCATTATGTCTTTTGCATTTCTGTAATCTTCTGAGCCGAATTTTTTCTTAAGTTTTTCTAAGTATTTTTCTTTTTGTGGAAATAATGAGACAATTTTCTTTAAAAATTTATACGTATAAATTTTTAAAAGGGTTTTAAGATCTTTCTTAATTTTTATACCCGGGGATGCTATAATTACAAGACCTCTAAGCCATTTTGGGTTTTTACTTGCGATTATTGTTGCAATTTTTCCTCCAAAAGAGTGTCCTACAAGTACAGCTTCAGATAGATTGAAACTGTCAATTAATTCGTTAATGATTTCAGCATATTCAAAACTATCAATAATTCTATCAGGGATATCGCTTTTCCCGAATCCAGGAAGGTCAATTAGAATTGATCTATAATTGATCTGTTTGGCTATTGGGTGAAGTGAATGAAGATTTCCACCCCATCCATGTAGAAAAATAATATTTTTACCCTTTCCAATTACTTCATAATTAATTTTTAATCCTCTGATCTCCCTTATCATTTACTCACCCTTAAAGAAAGAATGTTTGTGTCAATAGAGTATATTTTATTTTTTTTATCTTTGTGTACTTCCTCGGCTATGTTAATCAAATTATCGATAAGTTGTGTAAATGTCAGACCACTTGCCTGCCATAGATAATATGCAAGAGCTCCTGGAATGGAATTAATTTCGTTTACATAAAGTTCGTCTTTATATAGAAAATCTATTCTAATATTACCATAGCAGTCGAGGCTTTTAAAGGTTTTTTTAGCAGTTTCAATAATTTTTTGGGTTAAATTTTCATCAATTTCTGCCGGGATTTTATGATTTGAAAATTTTTTACCTTTTGATATATATTTTTCGCTGAAGTCAAAAAGATCATTTTGTTTCACAATTTCTTCGACAACTGAAACAATAGGATTTTTGTACCCCATTACAGCGCAATTCAATTCTTTTGCATTTTCCAGATATTTTTCTACAAGAATTTTATCATCAAAGGAAAATGCAACTTCAGCTGCGTCAACAAATTCTTCTTTAGAGTTAACTTTTGTAACTCCTATACTGGAACCAAGTTTTGCAGGTTTTACAATCATTGGATATCCAAATTCATTTTCGCAAGTTTTAATAAATTCATTGTTTGACGTAAGCCACTCGGTTTTGCTTATGTATTTAAAATCAATAACTGGTATACCGTGTTCTTTCAAAATTATTTTTGTAAGTACTTTGTCCATTGTAATAGAGGATGAGATAACACCTGAACCTGTATATGGAATATCAAACATTTCACAAAATCCCTGCAGAGTTCCATCCTCACCATATGTGCCATGAGTAGTTAAAAAAAATAAATCTACTTTATATGATTTAATACTAGTTTTAATTACAAGGTTTGAATCCTTTTTTTCAAAATATCTAATTTTTTTTGCTTTTTTTTCTATTAATTTTATATCTTTAAAATTGTTAAGATTTTCAAGAATAGAGCCAGTATACCAGATGCCTTTTTTATTAATGTAAATTGGTATTACATTATATTTATGTCTGTCAATTGCCTTAAATACTTGATTTGCAGTTATTATTGATATTTCATGTTCGACTGATTTTGAACCAAATATTACAGCAATATTTTTTTTCATGTAATTCCTCCCATAGTTTTTTCATAAGATTATTATAACATCAAATTTTATTCAAAAATGTATCGGTTTTTAATTATTAAAATATCTTGTCAGAATCTATATTAGAAGAAATGACATCGAATTTTAACACATTGTTTACTTTGGCATGATATAATTTTTATAGTAAAATTAGATTCGATTAGGTTTAGTTGAGAATCTAATTTTGAGTAAATCCACCTCCCTCTTGGGAATAAAATTAATACCTGTAGAAACCCGGGTGAAGCTGTTTCACCCGGTTTTTTATTATTACATTTTTATATATTATAACAGGTGTTTTTCGAGCATTTCTGCCACAATTGCGGAAGGAAAAGGTGCTAGTTTTTTTAGATTTCTTTGATATTCTATACGGGTGTTTTCTTTACTTGTATCGATAATTATTTTTAAGGCACAAAATTCAACGTCATTTTCATAGCATACTTTTGCAATTGCCGCACTATCCATATCTACAACTTCAGCTTTTGTTTCTAAATAAATTTTTTCTTTTTCAGCTTCTGATTCTACAAAAATGTCGCCACTTGCAATAGGTCCAAAAATAATATTATTGTATACATCATATATACGTTCTAAAAGAGTTTTTGATGGCTTTATTTTTGCCAGTTCTTTATTTCGAGAATGTATATCGTGTTCAATGTATTCTGTTCCACAAATTATTTCTCCAATTTTTCTTTTTGGATTTAATGCACCTGCCGAGCCGCAGTGAATGAAATATTTAGGATGGAATTTATCAATAAGTGCTTGAGCCATCATGGCTGCTTCGACTTTACCTATGAAGCCGTACGCTAGGACTACTTCATTTGTTCCAATAAGTCCCCTGGAATACGGCCTTTTAAGTATTTCACCGTTCTGTAAAATTGGAAGTAATTCCCTAAAGGCCCCCGTTATTTCATCTTTCAAAACACTTGTAATTACAATCATTTTTCACCACTCCCTGGTAAAAAGTTATTGAAAGATCCAATTTGAAAATTCTTTATCAAACGTAAATTTACCTAATTTACCTTCGGATAAAAGTTTAAAAAATGTATTTTTTGATCTTTCAAAATCACATTTTCCACCTTTTATTATAAATCCTCTTGATTTACCAAATTTTTCTATGTATTCTTCAAAGTTTTCATTAATTCCCGCTTCAGTTTTAAATAACTCAAAAGCCCTTGAAATTATATCATAATTATCCATATTTTCTATTGGTAAAGAACCAACAAGTAAAAGTTTGGCAGCGATATCTTTGTTAAAAAGCTTTGCAAATACTATTCCAGGTGTATCAAGAAGCTTAATTTTACCTAGGTTTATCCATTGAAGTCCACGTGTAACACCGGGAGCTGCCCCCGTTTTTGCACTCTTTCTTCCTGAAATTTTGTTTATAATAGATGATTTTCCAACGTTTGGTACACCAGCTATTAAGAGTCTTGTCTCATTTAATTTTGATTTTGCATTTTTTAAAACGAAATTTTTAATTTTTGAAATTGATTCATTCTTGTTAAATGAAATCACAGGAGCGCTTTTTCCTATTGTTTCTAACCACCTTGTAGTTAATTCATTGTTTGCGATGTCAGATTTGTTTAAAACGAAAAGCAAGTTTTTACCTTTGAAAATATCAATTTCAAAAGCCGTAGTTGCAAGAGGTGCTCTTGCATCAAGAACAATCAGTATAGAATCAACGGCTTTTAAATATTCTTTAATCTTTCTTTTTGCTTTATTTATATGCCCGGGATACCAGTTGAAGTTACTCATTTGGTACCACCAGAGTACCTACGTTTTCTCCTCTGATTGCCTTTAACAGATTGCCTTTTTTGAAAAAGTCTAAAACCATAATGTGCATATTGTATCTTTTACATATAGAAAATGCCTCTGTGTCCATTATTTTTAAATTTTTTTCAATTGCCTGATCAAAAGTTATTTTTTCAAATTTCTTGGCATCGTTGTATATTTTTGGATCTTTATCAAAAACTCCTGGAACTTTGGTACCTTTAATTAGTATTTCTGCTTTCATTTCAACAGCTCTTAATGCTGCAGCCGTATCAGTTGTAAAAAATGGATTGCTTGTTCCACCCGCAAAGATCACGAGATATCCAGCATCAAAGTATAAATTAATATCATCATAATGGATTGGACGAATTGAAGGAAGTGAAGTTACCTGGGAAACAACAACTGTTCTAATACTATTTTTTTCGAAAATGTCTTTTAGATAAAGAGCATTAATCACAGTACCAAGCATACCAATCTGATCGGCAATTGTTGGAGTAAGTTCGCTCATCTCTCTTCCTCTAAACAAATTTCCAGCACCTATAACTATTCCAATATTTGTTCCATATTCGATGATTTGTTTTAGCTCATCGATCAGATATTCTATTTTCTTTAAATTAAAACCTTTTTCACCTTCACCACTTAGAACTTCTCCACTTAGTTTTAATAACACTCTTTTATACATCCAATCCCTCCAATGTATTTTTACAATAAATTTGCAGCTTCAGTAGCAAGTGGTGATCTCTCACCTTTGGTTAATACTATGTGAGCAGAAAGCCTGCTGTTAATGAATTTAGTGGCTGCATATACCAGACCGTTACTGTCTTTATCTAAATATGGAGTATCGATCTGGTATGGATCACCAAGTAAAACTACTTTGGAGTTTTCTCCTGCACGGGTTAATATAGTTTTTATCTCATGAGGTGTTAGATTTTGTGCTTCATCAATTATGATAAATTGATTTGGTATTGATCTACCTCTGATGTATGTTAAAGCTTCAATTTCTATTATATCCTTCTTCATGAATTCTTTCATGTTTATATTTGAAAGTTTGAAAAGGTATTCGAGATTATCGTATACTGGTGAAACCCATGGTCTCATTTTTTCTTCAAGACTTCCAGGTAAAAATCCTATTTCTTTACCTCCCATTGCAACAAGAGGTTTTGTGACTATGATTTTTTCATATCTTTGTTCAGTAATGGTTTTTTGAAGGGCACATGCTAGAGTGATAAAGGTTTTCCCGGTTCCAGCCATACCAATTAAAGACACAAGATTGATGTTATCATTTAAAAGAGCGTCCATTGCAAAAAATTGCTCTTTATTTCTGGGTTTTACATGCCAGACATCAAGGTTTTTGTGTATTTCTATAATGTTTTCTCCATCAAATCTATAGTATTTATTTTTAGAGATTAAATATGCATTTGGAAATAGAGTGCTTTTATCAATATGTTCAATATTACTTGTTTCGAAAAAACCAGGGCTTAAATTTTCAAGGTCAGATCTATCAGTTAGATAATCTTGTGAGGGGATTCCTAAGGCATCTGCTTTTACTCTTAAGTTTATATCTTTTGTGACAAGAAAGGTAGGAATTTTGGAGTTTTTTAAAACATGGAGTGTATAAATTAGAATCCAGTTATCGATGTATTTTTCAAAGAGAAAGTCAACTTTTTCAGGAACGTTTCGAGGGAGCGAGAGAACTTTTATAGTGCCACCATTTTCTAGTTTTACTCCTTCTGATAATTTGCCCTTTTTTCGCAGAGCGTCCAGCTCTCGTATCGCGTCTCTTGCAGATTTTCCTAAACTTCCAGAATATTTTTTTAAGTTATCCAGTTCTTCAAGTACAGGCAGAGGAATTATTATGTTGTTATCTTCAAATTCAAATATTGATTTTGGATCGTGAATTAGAACATTTGTATCCAGAATAAAGTTCTTTACCATGATTTTCCACCCCATTTTCTGATAAATTCGGGTAAGTTTTCAATTCCAATTTTTTCTGAAAGCTTTATAAATACCTTGGCTGTTAAAATAGCGTCTTCAAGAGCTCTATGTGGAACTTTTGTCCCAATTTTAAATTCATTTATTAAGCTTTCTAAAGACCTTTTGCGACCATAGATTATCTGAGATAATTCAAGTGTATCAATGTATCTAAAGTTAATTGGAAATTCTCCTATTTCCTTTGTGGCAAAATCAATGAATGACAGATCAAACTGTGCATTGTGCATGACAAAAATAGTGTTTTTTGCATACGCCCTGATATTTGAAATGACATTTTCAAGACTTGGTGCTTTTTCAATTTCAGAATTTGATATACCGTGTATTTTCTGAATTAACGCTGGTATTTTAATATTTGGATTTACAAGTGAGTGATATATCCATTTTTCAACAATTTTATTTTTATATACCGGTACAATTGCAACTTCAACTATTCTATCACCAAAAAAGGGATTAAGTCCTGTTGTTTCTGTATCCATTACGCAGTATACATTTTCATCTATCACAAAAATCCTCCCAATCTATTTAACGGTTCAATTTAGAACTTTATTTCAACGAATAGGTTATCAAAATCTCCATCAAACCCAAAACTTATTCTCCAATCTTTTTGACCATATCCTGCAATTAGAGAAAAGTTTCCAATACTAAATGGTTTTGAAAAATCGTAATAAAGTTCAAGTGAATATCCCAGAGGTTTAAAAAACGAAAAACCAATATATGGTCCTTTATACACACCTTCCTTATTATACCCCAAAATGTAGCCAAATACAATTGAATTGAAATGATCCAGTTTTATATGAGACTTTCCTCCAAGTTCAAAACTGTATAAAGTTTCAGTGGATATTTCGGTTATGAGTTTTGATGATATATCAAAATATACCTGGCCAAAAATATCGAATAAAGTACCGACTTCAACTGAAATATCGAATGTGTTTGTGTCATTTTTAAATCCAGCTTGAAGATAATAAATATTTCTATCAACCAAGTTTATATCTCTATTTATAGTTTTCGAAGATTCGATTACTTTTTCTGCGTATTTTATACCATTTTCTTTCATTATTTTGTTGTTTTCGTAATTTGATTCACCAACATTATATATCGCAAGCGCTGTAGTTAGATCACCGTATTTTTCGTAATAAAACCTGAGCATTCTATCCGTTCCTAAAAGCGCATGCCAGGGATTCCATGCATTTATAACACCAAAGTCTTTTGCGGTATCTTCTTTGAACTGGGTTATTCCCATAGCACCTGCGTATGATAGGGCATGAATATTAAAACCGGATTCAACGTAGGCTAATCCTTTAACTATGTCTGGAAACATCATTGTTTCGGTAAATGTATCGAATGAAACAATTTTGTAAACAATTGGGTAATATATGGAAATTTTACCCCCGTTGGTATAAAATTTAATTTGCATACCGGGATCTTTCTCGGTAATGAAATTTATGGGATCATTTAAAAAAGCAAGAAGAATTGTAGGAATTAACATAAAAACAATTAAAAGTTTTTTCATTTGCTTCCCCCCTTAGTTATATATTACCACAAAGGAAATGATAAAGTATATTGAGGTGTTGAAATGGACTGGAAAATAAAAGTAAAAGATATAATTGCGAACAAAAAAATGAAACTTGAGGGTTTTTATGAAAAAGAATATATGGATTTTCATACAGGAACATACAGGGTAATTGACAGGAAATTTCATGTTAAAATTTCACTGGTATATACTGATGGTACTATTATAGTTGGTGGATTTGTAAAAGGAAAGATCGAAAGGCCATGTGATAGATGTTTGAAATTATCGATACTTGAGCTAAATGGAACTATTGAGGGTATATATGATTTAAAAAATGAACCAAATTTTAAAGATTCTGAAATAGAAGATTTAAAAAATGTGATATACTACAAAGGTGATATAATTGATCTTGAGGAAAGAATAATAGAAGCGCTCGTTGTGAGCGCACCTGATGTCTTTTTATGCAAGGAAGATTGTAAAGGACTTTGTCCGTTTTGTGGTGAAAATTTGAATGATCATCCAGATCATACATGTCCTGGAAAAGAAGAGTTTGAAAAGGGACAGGTTGATACGAGATTTAGAAAACTGATAGATTTAAAGGATGAATTAGAAAATAATAATTGAGAAAATAAAAGGAGGGATATTCATGGCAGTTCCAAAACAAAAAAGATCAAGAAGTAGAACTCATCACAAAAGGGCAAAAATATACAAAGCATTTTCAGTTCCAGTATCCGTATGTCCAAATTGTGGTGCGCCAAAACTTCCTCACAGAGTTTGTTTAAATTGCGGATACTACGGTAAAAAACAGGTGTTTGAAGTTGCACAATGATGAAGAAAATAGCAATTGATTTAATGGGAGGAGATAAGGCGCCGGCCGAAATAATTGCTGGCGCCCTTTCTTTTGCCAGAGAAAACAAAGATGTTAAGTTATACCTGGTAGGTCTTGAAAGCAATTTTGAAGGAATAGATCTTCCAGAAAATTGTGAAAAAGTAGTAACTGATGACTATTTGCCAATGGATATCAAACCCACTGAAGCAGTTAGACGAAGAAATAGTACAATGTATTTGAGTTGTAAGCTGGTTAAAGATGGCGTAGTTGATGCTGTGGTAAGTGCTGGTAACACCGGCGCATTACTTGCGTGTGCAACGTTTGTCGTTGGTAGAATTAAAGGAATTGAAAGGCCAACACTTGCTGTTCCAATTCCATCTTCTAATGATTTTTGTGTAATGGCGGATGCTGGAGCAAATATTGATGTAAAAACATCAAATTTACTTCAATTTGCCATTATGGCTGTTGAATACGCCAAATTGCTTGGAAAGAAAAACCCAAAAATAGGTTTATTGAATGTGGGTACTGAGGATAATAAAGGTACGGAAAGAGAAAAAGAAGTCTTCAAAGTTTTAAAAGAAGTGTTTCAAGATCAATTTATAGGAAATGTGGAAGGAAATGATATAAACACGGGAAAAGTAGATGTTGTTGTAACCGATGGTTTTGCCGGAAATGTTGCAATGAAAACAATGGAAGGTGTAGCTAAATTAATTACTAATCTCATAAAAGAAGAAACAAAGAAAAATGTTTTGAGTATACTTGGAGCATTATTAATGAAACCGGTATTTAATAAATTAAAAGAAAAAGTAGACCCGAGGAAATATGGAGGAACCTTTTTCATTGGAGTTAAAGGAGTTGTTGTAAAAGCACATGGAAATTCCGATAGAGTTGCTATTTATAATGCTTTAAAGGTTGCAAAAAGGGGAGTTGAAGAAGAGCTTCCAGAAAAAATAAGGGAGGCTATTAATAATGTGTGGAATAGTAGGAATAGTGGGGGCAGAGTTTAAAATTGATGAGCTTGTTAGTGATTTACAAAAATTAGAATATAGAGGGTATGATTCAGCAGGAATAGCTTACATAGAAAATGGTAGGATTAGTATAACTAAGACACTGGGTAGGATTCAGAATTTAAAGGAAAAGATAAAACCTGTTACCTCACTTGCGGGTATTGCACACACCAGGTGGGCTACACATGGCGTACCTAATGATATAAATGCACATCCACATACTGATTGTACCGGTAAAATAGCGCTTGTTCATAACGGGATAATAGAAAATTATGTTGAATTAAAAGAATTTCTACTTGAAAGAGGTCACAAGTTTATATCTGACACAGATACTGAAGTAATTGCACACCTTATTGAGGAAAATTATGAAGGAGACCTTTACAGAGCCGTATTAAAAACTGTAAAACAGTTAAATGGTGCGTATGCAATAGCTGTGATGCATTCAGATCATCCGGATATACTTGTTGCGGCGAGAAAAGGAAGCCCTCTGGTATTAGGTAAAGCTGAAGATAAAGTTATATTGGCTTCAGATGTGACTCCAATAATAAAATATACGAAAGATGTTGTATTTTTAGAAGAAGGAGATATTGCAATTTTAAAGGAGCGCGAGTATAAAATTACGGATTCAAATGGAAATTTAGTTGTTAGAAAGGTATATCACATTAATTGGGATGAAGCGGCAGCTGAAAAGTCAGGATATAAACATTTTATGATAAAGGAAATAAAAGAAGAGCCTGAAGCTATTGAAAATGCACTTGTTGGAAGAATTACCCAGGAAGGACCTGTTTTAAATGAATTGAAAGAATTTGATTTAGAAAATATCGAAAAAATAAAACTTGTTGCATGTGGTACAAGTTATCATGCAGCATTGGTGTTTAAGTATTTTGTAGAGAAACATTCAGATATTGATATAGAAGTTGATGTAGCATCTGAATTTAGATATAGAAATGTTCATGTCGATGATAAAACCCTTGTGATTGCAATTTCTCAATCAGGCGAGACTGCAGATACGCTTGAATCTGTAAGAATCGTTAAGAAAAAGGGTGCCAAAGTAGTTGCTATTTCAAATGTTGTAGGTTCAACAATTACAAGGGAAAGTGATGTAACAGTATATATGAATGCAGGGCCTGAAATTGGAGTTGCAGCAACAAAAACGTATGTAAATCAGCTTGTTGTATTATATATACTGGGTATGAGTCTTTTAAAAAGGAGAAATATATGGAATGAAGAACTGGAGAATGATTATAAATTTTTAAAAGAATCTCCTAAATTGTTTAGAAAATTACTTGAAAGCTTAGATATAGATGAACTTGCTTCATATTACAAAAATTACAATCACTTTATGTATATTGGAAGAGGTATTAATTATCCCACAGCTCTTGAGGGCGCATTAAAGTTAAAGGAAATTAGTTATATCAATGCAACTGCATATCCTGCTGGTGAATTAAAACACGGCCCAATTGCTTTGCTGGATCCAACATTTCCAGTATTTGCAATTGCCCCACAGGGGTATTTATATGAGAAGATTAAAAGTAACATAGAAGAGTCAAAGGCTAGAAAAGCAAGAATTATTGCTGTTACTAATGAGGGAAATGAAGGCCTTTCTAAAATTGTTGATGATGTAATTTATGTTCCAAGTGCTCCAGATGATATGTATCCTTTAATTATGTCACCGATTATTCAAATATTTGCTTATCTCATTTCTGATATGAGAGGATACGATCCCGATAAACCGAGAAATCTTGCAAAAAGTGTTACTGTAGAATAAAAAACTGAAAATTTATATAAAAAAATAAAAACCCCACTTGATATAAAAGTGGGGGTTATTTTTATTTCAGAAAAGATTATTTTACACAATTGGTACTTGAACCGTTTATTTTTTCAATTGCATAGGGAATTACGGGTAACAAAACATTGAGATTTTCTTTTACTGCTTTGGGGCTTCCGGGTAAATTTATAATTAAAGTTTTATTTGAAACTCCAACTATTGCTCTCAATAACATTCCATATGGAGTATGTTTTAAAGCTTCAATTATCATGGCTATCTCCGTACCATAAATTCTTCTTTCAATTACTTTTAGAGTAGCTTCTGGGGGAACATCTCTGGGAGTTAGTCCCGTCCCACCAGTTGTTATAACGACCTCTACGTCTTTTTCAACTAAATTTTTCAATTCTTTTTCTATTAATTTTTTATCATCAGGTAAAATTTTATAATCTATTAACTTTCCATTTATTTTTTTATTAATTCCTGGATGACTTTTCCACTTATATCTTCTTTCACCTCTTGATGCTTTATCACTTAATGTTAATACAAAGTATTTTATCTTTTTTCACTCCTTTTATATTCACCGCTTTTCCCGCCAGATTTTTCAAGTAAGTAGATTTCTGTAATTTCCATATCTTTGTCTATTGATTTTCACATATCGTAAATTGTTAATGCAGCAATATTTACAGCAGTTAAGGCTTCCATTTCTACACCTGTTTGTGAATGAGTTTTTGTTGTTGAGAAAATTTCGATATTATCTTCGATTACTTTGAATTCTATTTCGATTTTTTTGAGAATAAATTTATTTTTTGCAGTTGTAAAGTTTTCATAAAGGTTATTTGAAGAATAAAAATCTTGTATCAGTTTAATTACCATTAATGTTCTATAACCAGCGGGATCTAAATCCGGGTTAGAATGGCCAAAAATACCCCCTTTTTTAAAGATTATCTTATACCAGCTATTTTCATTTATAACATTACTGAATTTTGACTTATTTGTGTAGGCTAAAACTATACTATTATTGGAAAATATTACGTTGAAATTAGCGTATTTGTCGTATAAAAATTCGGGGATAATTGTATAATCAGCTACGAAAGCTAAATCGGAAATCTGATTCAGATCTGTTATTTTTCTTGCAACTACTAAGCTCCCCGCAGCTATTAGTTTAACATTTATATTTGGATGTTCTTTTTCAAAAGATTTGGAATTTTCTTTCAAGAGATTTGTTAATACCAGCATGAAAAATTATTAAATCTTCTGTATAAACGTATGTTGAAAGAATTAAAAGTGATATTATTAGAAAAACTTTCTTTATGGTGTTTTTTTATCTCTCCACCTTTTAAAATCTTTAAGAATATTCCTTCAAGAGGCATGATACATTTTCCAATTTTTTGAGAAATAGCACAAGATATATGACATTTTTTCAATCTGGGTAATTTCGAGTAATGTATTTCCAATTCGGACTTTTGTACCTACTGGAAATTTATGTATTTCTCCATCTTTTATTGTGATATTTTCAGCAAAATCACCATATTTTATTTCAAATCTATATTTTTTCATTTTTTCAATACTTTTAGTTGAAAGTATTGATATTTGTCTTGGCCGATTACCAGCGTGTGCATCTCCTATAATACCCCAATTTTCTTTTAAAATAGCTTTTTCAACAGGTTTTTAGTTAGTCCCTTTTTTTCAGATATGTTTATAGAAACTATATAGCTTTTAAGCAATGTGCTCCCTCCGGGATTTAAGGATTCTTGGTTAATTATTAGTTATATCATTTTTCAGTTTTTTAAAAATAGACAGTATTTTTGTTGAAGGTGGTTGTTGTATAATAAATTAAAATATTTGTCTATTATACAAAAAGTTAAACAAATGGGAGGTTATAAAATAAAAAAAAGATTCCAAGTGTTTGTTCCTAGAATGGAAGTGTACAGTAATTACTTTGAAAAATTAGAAATAAGGACGAAAGTTATAGAAATAAATACAGAAGATATCTACTCTCCTGAAGATTTACCGGGATTTAATAAATCTACTATTGATGGGTATGCTGTTCATTCAAAAGATACATTAGATGCAAATAAGGACAATCCAGTGGTGTTAAAAATAGTCGGAGAAGTATTTATGGGGAAAAATACAATAGAAAAATAAAACCTGGTGAATGTGTCAAAATACCAACGGGAGGGATATTGCCTGAAGGTGCAGATGGTTGTGTAATGATCGAAGATAGAAGATACTAGAGAATTTGACGGAAAGGTCGAGATATTTAAATCTATCAAGCAAGGTGAAAATGTTTTAAAGAAAGATGAAGATGTGAAGAAAGATAGTGTGGTGATTAAAAAAGGGGAAACGATAAATGTAGGACATATACACAACTTAATGAGCTTGGGTATTACAAAAATTAAGGTTTTTAGAAAACCAACTGTTTGTGTCATTCCAACTGGTGATGAAGTTGTTGAACTGACACAAAAGAGAGAAAAAACTCAAATTAGAGATGGTAATTCGTACGCATTGATGGCTTGGTTAAAGAAACAGGGTTATGAAGTAAAAAAATATAGAATAATTAAAGATAATCCTGAAGAATTTAAAAAAGCAGTAAAATGGGGTCTTGAAAATGGTGAAGCTCTTTAGGAGCAAAGAATTATTCATTATCTACAATAGAATATTTTGGGGAAGTTTTGTTTGGCGGTGTTAAAGTAAAGCCTGGAAAACCGGTTATATTTGGTAAAACAGATAAAAAAGTAATGCTAGGATTACCAGGAAATCCAACGTTATTTATTGTTAGCTCATATTTTTTCTTATTTCCAATATTGAAAAAGATTTCTGGACACAATGATTTTTTACCGAAATTAACGTGCTATGTTGAGATCATGGCTAATGTATCAAATACATTGGAAAGGGAAAGGTTTATATTTGTAAAATTAGAAGAAAAAGAAGGTAAAATTTTGGCTTATCCAATTCTGGGGTGAATCAGGGATAGCTTCACCAATCAGAATTGCAGATGGAGTTATTAGAATTCTACTTGGGAAGGAGAATTTGCGTATAGGTGAAATATGTGAGTTTTATTCATGGAAATATTGAAAAAGGCCTGAATTTGGCTTTTTAATTTAGGTGGGGTAATATGATAAAATTAAAATGTAACATTAAAGTTACATTTTAATTTTTTCTTTCATTAAAAGGGGAGGGATAGCTATGAAGAAATGGGTCGCTGTTTTTTTGGCACTGGTTATTGTGGGAGTGATTTTTTCCGGTACTCTTGCAGAAATAAAAGAAAGAGGAAAACTTATAGTTGGAACTGAACCAACTTTTCCACCATTTGAATATGTAAATGAGAATAACGAGATTGTAGGATTTGATATCGACATAGCCCAAAAAATAGCTGATGAACTTGGTGTAGAGCTCGAAATATTAAACTTACCATTTGATTCACTAATTCCTGCGTTGATTTCAGATAAAATTGATCTTATAGTTGCAGGAATGACAATCACGGAAGAAAGGGCAAAGGTTATTGATTTTTCAATCCCATATTTCAATGCTAATCAGGCTATAGTTGTTAGAGATGGAGAACCTTTCATGCCTCAAACGTTAGGAGATTTAAAAGGCAAAAAAGTAGCTGTTCAACTGGGTACAACCGGTGATCTTGTTGTTTCAGATATTAGTGGAGTAACAATTACAAGATTTCAGAAGTTTACTGATGCTTTCCTGGAATTGCAAAACAAAAGAGTAGATGCTGTTGTACTGGATGAAGCAGTTGCAAATGCATATGTAAAGACATTCCCTAAGTTTATTGTAGCTGCTGTAATTGATACTGGCGAAAAGTACGGAATAGGAGTCAAAAAAGGTAATGAAGAATTGTTAGAATTTGTAAATACTGTAATTTCAAATATGTTTAAGAGTCCATACGATTTACTCGTTGAAAAGTGGTTTGAAGAAACTAAATAAAAACAGGCAGCCAGGCTGCCTGTTTTTTGTTAAGGGAGGAGATGTATCATATGGAGGCAATATCGGTTGTATTTGAAAATCTTCCTTTTCTTTTAATGGGAGCTTTGGATACTTTAAAACTTACATCTTTTTCGGTTTTAATTGGACTTGTTTTGGGGACTTTAATAGGTATGGGAAGACTCTCAAAAATAAAAGTAATAAATGTACCTTCTACAGTTTATGTAGAGTTTTTGCGTGGTACACCATTATTAGTGCAGATATCAATTGTTTATTTTGGTCTCCCACAGCTTGGAATACAACTTCAAGCCTATCCTGCAGCAATTGTTGCTCTCGGATTGAACAGTGGGGCATATATTGCAGAGATTGTAAGGGCCGGGATTCAATCAATTCCCAAAGGTCAGTATGAAGCTGCAAGATCGTTGGGACTCACCCATTGGCAAACTATGAGATATATAATTCTACCGCAGGCATTTAAAAATATTTTGCCGGCTTTGGGTAACGAATTTATTACACTTACAAAAGATAGCTCACTTGCTTCTGTAATAGGTGTTACTGAACTTATGCGAAGAGGTCAGTTTGTTATTACAAGGACGTTTCAGACTTTTTCAATTTATTTTGGAATAGCTTTGATTTACTTTTTGATGACTTTTACTATTTCAAGACTTGTAAGGTATGTTGAAAAAAGGATGGCGGTAGCATGAGTAAAATACTTGAAGTTAAGAATCTGCATAAGAGTTTTGGAAATCTCAGAGTTTTGAATGGGTTAAACCTTGAAGTAGGGCAAGGTGAAACTATAGTTATTATTGGCCCAAGTGGTGGAGGGAAAAGCACTTTCCTGAGATGCATCAATCATCTTGAGGAATACCAAAAAGGGGAGATAATATTTCTGGGAGAAAAGATAGATAAACATCATTCAAATTTAAATGAAATAAGAACAAAAATTGGTATGGTGTTTCAACATTTCAATCTTTTCCCACATATGTCAGTATTGGAAAATCTTATACTTGCCCCGGTAAAAGTTAAAAAAATTTCAAAAGAAGAAGCAATAGAAAAAGCAAAGGCAATGCTTAAAAAAGTTGGACTTCTTGAAAAAATTGATGCATATCCTGATAATTTATCTGGAGGTCAAAAACAAAGAGTTGCAATAGCAAGGGCGTTGATGATGGAGCCAGTGTTGATGCTTTTTGATGAACCAACTTCTGCATTAGATCCAGAACTTGTGGGAGAAGTTCTTGAGGTTATGAAAGACCTTGCAAAATCAGGAATGACAATGATAGTTGTAACTCATGAAATGGGTTTTGCAAAGGAAGTCGCTGATAGAATAATATTTATTGATAAAGGAGTAGTTGTAGAAGAAGGTACCCCCGATGAGATAATGAAAAATCCAAAACATGAAAGAACCAGAAATTTCTTAAGACATATTTTATAAATAAAGTCTGGCAAACTGCCAGACTTTTCATTAAGATAATGTAATAAAATATTTTTGTGAAATTATTTTTGGTAAAAATAAAAAGATGAAAGCAATAATAAACCCCCGATGTTATTCGGGGGTATTGTTATATATTTAAATTCATTTATTATCCCTTTACAGACCCAGCAAGGAGACCTCTTATAAAATATTTACCCAGGAAGAAGTAGACAAGCAGTGTGGGTAGAGCTGTTAAAAGTGCACCGGCCATTTGCACGTTCCATTCTACTACCTGACTTCCTGCAAGGTTTACGAGCGCAACAGTAACAGGTTGTTTCTCTGGACTGCTTGTAACAGTAACTGCAAATAGAAATTCATTCCATATATTTGTAAATTGCCATATTATTACCACAACAAATGCAGGTAATGAAATTGGAAATAGTACTTTTGAATAGGTTTTGAAAAAGCCTGCACCATCTATATATGCAGCTTCAACCAGTTCATCAGGTACTTCACTATAATAATTTCTAAAGATAAGTGTTGTAATTGGGATACCATATACAACATGCACTAATATCAATCCAGAAATGGTTCCATATAGTTTTATGCTCTGGAGAAATCTGATCAATGGGAATAGTATACTTTGATAGGGGATAAACATTCCAAATAAGATTATTGCAAATATTAGGTTTGCACTTTTAAATTTAATCTTTGAAAAAACATATCCATTTATCGAACCGATTAGTGAAGAAATAATTGTTGCCGGGATTGTTAAATAAAAGCTATTTTTTAAGTTAGGTGCTAATTTTTTAAAAGCTTTAATAAAACCGCTTAATGACCAATTTTTTGGTAATTTCCACATATCTGAAATACCAATTTCTTCCAGTGGTTTAAATGTAGTTGCAAGTAAAACGTATAAAGGAAGAATAATGTAAATCGACACAATTATTAAAAGTAGATATGTGAGTATTTTTTTCATCTTTTTCCACCTCTCAAACTGGTTACAAGGTAAGGTATGATTACCACAGCTACAAATAAAAGCATTATAATAGCTATTGCAGATCCCATAGCATATCTATTACTTCTGAAGGTAAGTTCGAACATGTAAATAGCTGGCACATCAGTGACGAAGTTTGGCCCACTTCCGGTCATTGCAAACACAAGGTCAAATATTTTTAAAGAAATGTGTCCAAGAATAATAAGTGCACTTAAAGTGATAGGAGTTAAAAGTGGCATTTTTATTTTCCAGAATATTTTCCACTCATTTGCACCATCAACTTTTGCGGCTTCTATTATGTCGTCTGGAATGCCTCTAAGTCCAGCTAAATACATTGCCATGGTATATCCAGCGAGTTGCCAGGTTGCCGCAATTATAACCGGGATGAGAGCAACGTTAAAATGTCCAAGAGAATCGGTTGATGTGTACCATCCCCACATTAATTTTTCAAGTCCAAGTTTGGTAAACAAAAGATTTATACCTTGTGGGTTATTTGGTAGAGTACCTGGTGCGAAAATCCAGCTCCATACTGTTCCTGTGACTACAAATGAGATTGCCATAGGAAAGAGGAACAAATTTTGAAAAATTCTTGAACCTTTTAATCCTTTGTCTACTAAAGTTGCCATTAATATCCCCAGCGCAATTGTTCCAAGCAAGAAAAAGATTGTAAAAAATAGGGTATTCCATAGATCAGTTTGGAATCTATAATCCTGAAATAATCTTTCATAGTTTCTAAAACCAACAAATTTATATATCCCTCTTAAAAGGGATGAAAAGCTATTCCAATTTGAAAAAGAAACTCTCAAAGTCCAGGAAATAAAACCATATACAAAAATGGCGATTGCAACAATTGAAGGAAATACAACCGTTATTCCAATTATTAGGTTTTTCTTTTTCAAAGTCTCACCCCTTGGATTGATAAGCATGCTATTAATGTAAGGGGCGGATTTTCCGCCCCTTACAAAATTGTGAAGGTTAGTCTGCTAAGTAGCCATTATCTTCAGCTATCCATAAGATCTCTTTAAATGTTTTATCAACATTCTGTTCGGTAACGAATATGTTTATTGCATCCATTAAAGAAGTTGCAAAGGATTCTGGTGCAGCGGAACCATGAATAATTGATGGACAGATTATTTTAGTTGAGAAATCATACATTGACCATTGTAGGTATACATCGTATTTTGATTTGTCTGCATCAATTCTGGCAGGAATTGAACCTTTGATTGGATTGAAAGTATCTTGAGCTTCAACAGTTGCAAGGAATTTCAGCCATTTGATGGCATTTTCCCTGTGTGGTGCATTTTTTGGAAGTCCAAAGGTATCAGATACAAGCATAAATGCTTTTTGAGTACCGGGAAGAGCAAACCAGCCGAATTCTACACCTGGTTTCCAACCAAGAGTTTTTAAGTAACCTTCAGCCCAGTCTCCCATCATATTACAGAAAGCTTTTCCTTCAAAGACAAGTCTTGTTGCATCTTGCCATGTTAATGCAGAATGGTCGGCATTAATGTATTTTAGTATGTCTTTCATAATGGTGAGAGCTCTTTTAATTGCTGGATCATTGAATGAAGCCTCACCCTTCCATAATTTGTTATATTTTTCAGGCCCAAGTTCTGCAAGCATTATGCTTTCAAAAAGATGTAAAGAGGTCCATTTATTTTTGTCACCAAGTGCTATTCCGATGTAACCCATTTGTTGAGCTTTGTCAAGGTACATGAGGAATTCAGCCCATGTGGTTGGTTCCTTTGTCATTCCAATTTCTTCTGCAATCTTTTTGTTGTAGAAAACAACATTTGCTCTGTGAACATTTACTGGAATGGAATAAACTTCTCCTTTGTAGCTTACAATGTCAATAAGATCTTTTGGGAATTTGTCATATGCCCCAATTTCTTTTAAAATCCAGGTAATAGGTTCCATAAGTCCTGGTATTACATAGGTATCTGTCAATTCCATACCAGCATGCACCTGGAATGAATCTGGTGGATTTCCACCTAGCATTCTCGTTTTAAGAACAGCTTTTGCATTTGTTCCTGCTCCACCTGCTACGGCTGCATTTATAATTTCAACATCCGGGTAATATTTGTGGAAAAGATCAAATAATGCAAGAAGTCCTTCTTCTTCTCCCCCACCAGTCCACCAGCTAAAAATTTCAAGAGCGTTTTCAGCAGCAAAAATACTAAATGAGAGGAAAATAACGGCAATGATTATAACAAAACGTTTCATTTTTACACCTCCCCGTTTTAAAAATTAGCATTAATATTTTATCATATATTTATGTCAAAAAATAAGCTAAAAAAAGTATGATAGAATATTTTAGAGGTGGTTATGTGGAAAAATTATTTGTTATGCTAAATGTTCTTGCCATTTCTACTATTGTTAATTCTTTGGCACCGTTGATGCCCGTTTTTCAAAAAGAACTTAATATTTCGATATCAAGTTCTTCTTTTTTACCAGTTTTAAGTGTTCTTGGAACAACTGTTTTTTCATTTTTGATCTCAATTTTGATATCGAGACTTGGCCTGAAAAGAACAAATATATCAGGTTATATACTTATGTTTTTAGGGCTGCTGTTGTTTTCTTTTTCAAGAAATTCATTTGAAATGGCAGTAGGTGCTTTTTTAATTGGTTCCTCTACGGCTATTTTATTTACGTCACTTACTACTTTACTTGCGCATCTTAAGAATCCCAGATTTGGATTAACCCACGCATTTTTTGGAATAGGTGGAATATTAGCACCGCTACTTGTTTCGTTCTCTATTAAAAATGATTTTAGTTACAGATATTTGTATTTGCTGTATTTTTTTGTAATGATTTTGTTTTTTATCTGGAATTTTGTTTTACGACTTCCAAATGCAAAATATGAATCTTTTAATTTTTCAAAAATGAAGAAGACGATTTTGAAACCCTTGTTTTTTATTTCTATAATTTCATTTTTTTTGTATTCTGGGAGTGAAATTTCCTTAATTACTTGGGCTTCAAATTTGTTTATATATTTTGGATTTAATGAGGCAAAAGCAGCTATTATAATAAGTTTATTCTGGATTTTCTATACTTTGTCACGGTTCTTGAGTGATTTTATTGTTAAAATTTTTGGTGAAAAGAAAATGGTTATTTTTTCTGCGTTGCTTTCACCTATTTTGATTTCTCTAATGCTTTTAACGAAAAATGCTTATCTTTTTTCGGTTATTGGCTTTTTTATGGGGACAATATTTCCAATGATACAAAGATATGCAAATATGAATTTAGATAAAGAAGAGGTTGGGTTATTGAATGGAGTAACTTATGGTTCAACTGGAATAGGTGGCATGTTTTTTTCATCAGTAATGGGTTATATTGCCAATTTTAGTATACCCGGAATGTTTGTTTTACCTTTACTGGGGTTATTTGCACTTTCTGCCGTTCAAATTTTTGAAAAGAAGGGGGAAAGGACGTGAAATTAGGGATAGTTTTTGGAACAAGACCTGAAGTTATTAAAGTAGCACCGGTTTATTTGAAAGCGAAAGAGTTGGGTGTTGATGTTGTGGCAATAGCAACAGCTCAACACAGACAAATGATGGACATGATGCTGGATGTCTTTGGTATGAAACCTGATTACGATATGGATATTATGACGGAAAATCAATCTTTGAATGGTGTTGCAGCAAAGGTGTTGGTGAAACTTGAAGAAATAATTAAAAAAGAAAATTTAGACTGGATTTTTGTTCAGGGTGACACTACAACAGCAATGGCTGGAGCTCTGGCAGCTTTTCATATGGGGGTAAAAGTGGGCCATATAGAAGCAGGACTTAGAAGTGGAAATTTAAGAGATCCGTTTCCAGAAGAAATGAACAGACGGGTTATTGACCAGGTTTCAGATTTGATGTTTGCTCCAACTATTAATGCCAGAAAAAATCTATTGAAGGAAGGTTTTGAAAAGGAAAGAATAATTGTTACTGGTAATACAGTTGTTGATGCACTTTTATACGTTCAGGAAAAATTTGATCTTGATGCAATTAGAAAAAAATACGTTGCAGAAGAAGGATATGTGCTTGTTACCCTTCATAGAAGAGAAAACTGGGGAGAAAAAATGGAAGAGATACTTTCAGGAATAAGGAAATTTTCTGAAGAATACGATATTCCAATAGTTTTTCCAGTACACTTAAATCCAAGAGTAAGAAAAACTGTAAAAAAGGTACTGGAGGGATATGAAAAAGCAATTTTACTTGAGCCAGTTGGTTATATAACATTTTTGAGTCTTTTAAAAGGTGCAAGGATAATTGCATCAGATAGTGGAGGTATTCAGGAAGAAGCACCCAGTTTTGGTAAATTTGTAATAGTATGTAGGAATACTACTGAAAGGCCTGAATTAATTGATAGTGGATATGGAATTTTAGCAGGAACCGGGCAAAGTTCGGTATATAAATCGCTTGTTAAAGGCCTTGAAATAAAAATAGACAAATCTAAAAACCCATTTGGAGATGGCAATGCGGCATTAAGAATTTTAAAAGCTGTGATATAATTTTGTTGTAAGTAATTAGATAGGGAGGAGTAAAGTGAAAGAATATATTTATCCTATACTTTTAGGTTATTTCATAGGAGCAATTCCTTTTAGTTTTATAGTCGCTAAATTAAAGGGAATTGATTTAAGAAAAATAGGAAGCGGGAACGTTGGCGGCACAAATGTTTTAAGAAATGCCGGAGCCCTTTATGGTGGTATTGCGTTCTTTTTAGATATTTTTAAAGGGGTAATTGTGGTATTACTGGTAAAGAAATATGGAATAAATGCCCAGCTTCTTGCGGGAAGTTTCGCTGTATTTGGACATTGTTATCCTATCTGTTTAAAATTCAAAGGTGGAAAGGGTGTAGCAACCACCCTTGGAATGTTCTTTGGTATTTATCCATATGCAGCTCTCGTTTTCCTTGCTATATGGATTTTTGTAGTTGGTATTACAAAGTATGTTTCACTTGCTTCAATTATAGGTCTTTTGTCTGCAAGTGTTTTTACTCTTTTGATGGGAAAAAGTTATTGGATGATTTTTCTTGCACTCTCTTTGTTTTCGATACTAAGACATGAATCTAATATTAGAAGATTGATCAGCGGAAATGAAAGAAAAACAGATGTGATTGCTATATTCTTTAAAAGGGAGCAGAAAAAAGAGTAAACATAAGGGGGGAAATTTACAATGGAAAATGCCGTAACTCCTGATGGACTTTTGATTTATTTAAAGCCCATTATTGAGCTTTGGTATTATTCTTTAATAGCTGGTTTATTTCTGGTATTTGCAGCAAAATTTGTTGAAAAGATATCAATAGCTTTACTGGGGTTCATTATAGGAATAAATGTATTATTTCCAGTTTTGCTGGATCAAATTCCAAAATTAAATGAATGGCTTTCAGATCCTGCATACTATCAGATTTCGATGCTTGTTTTTGGTGTAATAGTTGCCGCAGTATTATTTGCTTTGTATAAATCCTTTGTGTTTATTGCAGGATTTGGCGTGATAGGTTTAATAGGTTATTATCTTGCAGATTTTACTATTAAATTTTTTGATATACAGTTTACTTTTAATCCTTTATATATAACTGCTACAGCGGGAATAATTTTTGGTATTCTTGGAGGAATTATTTCAAGCAAGAAAAGTTCTGAAGTTATTACTGTTATGTCAATTTTAGTTGGTTCTGCTGCTTTAAGTGCGGTTATTTTGGGATTTATCCTGGGTGAAAGTATCCAGGATAAAATAACGCAACCTTTGTATTCTTCTATTTTTATCGCTATTTTCCTTGTTCTCGTGATTTTGGGATTCGTATGGAATTTTAGAAAAAGTAAAAAATCGGAGGTGACGTAAAGTTGAGGCTTTCAATAGAATGGCTTAAGGAGTTTGTTAATATTGATGCATCTGCTGAAGAAATTGCTGAAAAATATAGTTTGAGTGGAAACAATGTGGAGGAGATTATTTCCCCATTTAATGTTTCTGGAAAAATTGTAGCTGGAAAGGTTATAAAAGTTCAGAAGCATTCCAATGCTGATAGATTAATTGTTTGTAAGGTAGATATTGGTTCAGAAGTAAGAACGATAGTTACAGGTGATTTGACGGTGAAGGAAGGAGACATTGTTCCACTTGCGCTTGAAGGTGCAAGGTTAGGTGAACTCGTTATTACTCCAAGAAAGATGAGGGGTATTTTATCTGAAGGTATGATGTGCTCGCTGGAGGAGTTAGGACTTGAAGAAAAATCAGAATCAGTTTACAGATTTAAAGAATATGTAGAACCTGGAACAGATATAATTTCGTATCTGAAACTTGATGATAAAGTTCTGGATGTGGAAATTACTCCAAATAGATCGGATTGTTTAAGTGTTATTGGTCTTGCAAGGGAAGCATCAGCTTTATTTGATGTTGATTTGAATATAAAAGAAAAGGAATTTAAAGTAGAAGGTAAGTGTGATGTTGATGTTGAGATAGAAAGTGAAGGATGCTGGAGATATACAACAAGAATTGTAAAAGGTGTTAAAGTTTCAGAAAGCCCTCTCTGGCTACAGAGAAGATTAATTGCAGCAGGAGTAAGGCCAATAAATAACGTTGTTGATATTACAAACTATATGATGCTTGAAACGGGGCATCCTGTTCATGCATTTGACTTGAATCTTTTTTCAAATAGAAAGATATTGGTTAGAGATGCTAAAAAGGGAGAAAAAATATTGCTTTTAGATGGGAATGAATATGAACTTGATGGTGGAGAAATATTAATAACCGATGGAGAAAAACCTTTAGCACTTGCAGGTATTATGGGTGGAGAAGAAACAGGTGTAAATGAAAACACCACAGATGTATTACTTGAAATTGCTATGTTTGATCCTGTGAAAATAAGAAAAACTTCCAAAAAGTTTGGCCTTATGACAGAATCTTCTTACAGGTTTGAAAGAGGTGTTGATCCAAATGATGCAGAATTTGTTATAAACAGACTATCACAGCTTTTGTATGAACTCGCTGGTGGAATATCTACAGAAATCGTTGATGTGTATAAGAGAAAAATAGAAAATGTTGTAATTGAATATCCAAAAGAAATGACAAAAAAGGTTTTAGGGGAAGATTTTGAGGAAAATGTTAAAAAGAAAATTCTTCAAAGACTTGGTTTTGAAGTGGAAGACATCGATGAAAAAACGTGGAAGATATCTGTACCAACGTTTAGATTTTTTGATGTAGAAAGGCCAATTGATATTGTTGAAGAAATTTCAAGGATATATGGAACGGAAAAAATTGAAAACGAACCATTTAGAATTCCTGCAGGAGGAATTGGAAGAACTAAAGAACAAAAATTAAGATATATGCTAAAACAGAATATGACATCTGAAGGATTCAGTGAAGCAATTACTTTATCATTTGTTTCAGAAGATATTGTAAACAAGTGGAATTTTACAAATGAAAAAGTAAAAATATCAAACCCAATCAACGAGGAAATGAATGTTATGCGACCTTCGCTCTTGTATGGTCTTCTCGAATCACTTTCTTATAATTACAAGAGGCAGAACAGGGATGTAAAATTGTTTGAAGTTGGAAAGGTATTCAGAGGAGCAACGGAAAAACCTGAAGATGTTGAAAAAGTAGCTGCTGTTGCAGTTGGAAGGATCAATAAATATGATTATACAGACTATAGGGTCTTTACATTTTACAATTTTAGAGGTATGCTTGATAATCTTGCAGAGGCATTCAGGATAAAAATTGAGTACAAAGAAAAAGAGTTACCTGGTTTTGTTCCAACAAGAACAGCAGCGATTTATTTAAACGGAAAAGAAATAGGATTTGTTGGTATGATTGATCCAGAAATAGCAGATAAATTTTATGATGTAAAAGATGAAATTTATGTTTTTGAACTTTCAACTGCCGATTTATACAAAAATTATGTTGAAGTTCCTCAATATAGACAAAGTGTTGTATATCCTTCTGTTAGAAGAGATGTATCCTTCCTTGTACCCAAAGGATTTAAAATGGGAACAGTTATTGATGAACTATTTGAATATAAATACGTTGAAGAAGCTGGAATTTCTGATATTTATGAAGGGAAAGGTATACCAGATGGTTATACAAGTGTTACTGTTTACTGTGTATTTAGGTCGAATGAGAAAACCTTAAATGAAGAAGAAATTAATGAAACCTGGAATAATATAAAGAGGAAACTAACAGAAAAATACCCGCTTAAGTTAAGATTCGAGGAGGTGTAATGTGAGATCGGGTTTTGTTGCATTTGCTGGGAAGCCAAATGTTGGAAAATCTTCCATAGTCAATGCCATAATGGGGAGAAAAGTACTTATTGTTTCTGATAAACCCCAAACTACGAGAAACAGGATTAATGTTATATATACAACTGAAGATTTTCAAATAATCTTTGTTGATACACCTGGTATACATAAACCTCTTTATAGACTTGGGGAATATATGGTAAAGGCTGCAGTTAATGCTTTAAAAGGTGTAGATTTAATATTAACTGTGGTTGATGCAAAAGAGGGTATTGGAAAGCCTGAAAAATTTGTTTTTGATTATGTCAATCATTCTGGAACAAAGACAATAGGTGTGATAAACAAAATTGATCTTGTGAAAGAAAAAGTTGTTGAAAATCTTGCAAATAAAATGAAAGATGAACTAAAAAACTGTATTGGGATAGTTAGAACTTCAGCAGTTAAGGGTGAAGGTATAAAAGAGCTTCTTGATTTGATAATTGAAAATTTGCCTGAAGGTCCACAATTTTACCCCGAGGACATGATAACCGATAGACCTTTCTCGTTTATGGCATCTGAGATTGTTAGAGAGAAAATTTTTCATCATACATATGAAGAGGTCCCGCATTCAGTTGCGGTTATTGTAGAGGAAATAAAAGAAAGAGAAAATGGAGTTTTGTATATAAGAGCCAATATATACGTTGATAGAGAAAGTCAAAAAGGAATTATCATTGGTCACAAGGGAAGTATGATTAAAAAAATTGGCCAGGAAGCAAGAAAAGAACTGGAATTTCTTACAAATCAAAGAATATTCCTTGATCTTCATGTAAAAGTAAAGAGACATTGGAGAGATAAAGATTTTATTATTTTAAACGAAATAGGTATGAAAGACGATATTAGAGATTGAAAAAATTAATAAAATGTTATATAATTTTTAAAAAAGGACTTGGAATGTTCCAAGGAGTGATATTTTTTGAAAATAAAGGAATTATTAAACGCTTTAAATTCATTAGTTTTGAAAGTTAACTGCGATAAGGAAATAGAATTCGAGCATATTTCCTCCTATTCTCGTGATGTAAAAGAAGAAACTCTTTTTATTTGTCGTGAAGGTTCAAATTTCGATTCGCACACGATAATAGACAAAATTTACAAACAGGGTGCAAAAGTATTTGTAGTTGAAAAAGAAGTTCCTGATTTTTATCCTTATATTCAGGTAGTTGATTCAAGAATAGCTGAGGCTATTATTTCCAGTGAATTTTTCGGAAGACCTTTTGAGAAACTCATCACATTTGGTGTTACCGGAACAAATGGAAAAACCACCACTGTCCATCTTTTCCATCATATCATGCATTCACTTGGTTATAAAGGAAGTATTAGTGGAACAGTTTTAAATGATATAATGGGTGATAAATTTTATTGTCATAATACCACACCAAGTTCTATTGAAATACTTAAAAATATGGCCAGGACTGTGGAAAATGGTGGAAAATATTTTGGAATGGAAGTTTCATCCCATGCTCTTGCACAATACAGAGTTGAAAGTGTGAAATTTGATTTAGTTGGACTGACAAATATAACAAGAGATCACCTTGATTATCACATAACATTTGAAAATTATAAAAGGACGAAGTTACATATATTGAATCTTTTAAAACCTGATGGAATTGCAATTATTAATCATGAGTACTTAAAAGATATTAAAAATAACAATGGCAGGATTGTTACGTTTGGTGTAGATAGAAATTCAGATTATGTAATTAAAGAGATCAATACTAACTGGTCTGGAACCTTCTTTAAACTTGATACACCTTTTGGTCCAAAGATGGTTTCATCTCAGTTGATAGGTGAGTACAATGCTTTCAATATCACACTTGTTATAGCAGCACTTGTTGAAATTGGATATGATATTGATGAAGTTATTAACGCAGTTTCAACATTTAGAGGTGTTGATGGAAGGTTTGAAATTATACATGAGGCGAGAAAGCTTGGTATAGAAGTAGTTGTAGATTTTGCCCACACACCAGATGCCCTTGAGAAAGTTATACTTTCTTTGAGAAAACTTGCTAAGGGGAGAGTTATTACAGTTTTTGGAGCTGGTGGACAGGCAGATGTTGGGAAAAGGCCATTAATGGGGGAAGTTGTTTCAAAATATTCAGATATTTCTATAATTACCACAGATGATCCAAGGGGGGAGGATCCAGGAAGAATAATCAAAGACGTTGAAAAAGGCCTTGTTCCAGGAAGTTTATCACTTTCAATATTGGATAGACGTGAAGCAATTGAAACTGCTATTACACTAGCAAATAAAGGTGATGTTGTTCTAATTGCAGGAAGAGGACATGAGCCATATCAGATTTTTGATGACAGTTATCAGGTTCCTTTTAAAGATAGAGATGTTGCGATTGATATAATATTTCAAAAAATAAATAAAGGAGAAAAAACGTTTAAATGAAAAAAGTTTGCCTTGTAAACATTGATACTGGAATGCTCAAAAGATTCCTTGGTATTCCCGTGGAATATGTAAATGCTGATGAATTTGATAAAATTTCCTGTAAAGAAACAGGAAATTTATTTTTTATTTATGCAGATGATGTTGAAAAATTAAAATACGATTGTGATGTAAAGATTATAAAGGAAGATGAAAAAATAGTGGTGTATAATGATGATGAATATTTAATATCTTTGAATGAAGGGGATTACCATGTTTTAGATTATAGAACCGATGGAGAAATACATAGGTACATTTTAAAAACGGGTAATTCGGAAGGTTTGTATATATTTAAAGAAAAATTGAGTAATGAGGAAATTCTACATTTCTTGCTTTCGCTTTTTGTTATTGAAAAAATAGTTTAAGAAGGAGAAGCGTACATGGATGGAATTTATATAATCTTGTCATTTGTTATATTAGGAGTATTGTTTCCAATTTATATAAAGCTTATGAAAAAATATAAACTTGGTCAATATATAAGGGAGGAAGGTCCCGATCTTCATAATTATAAGACTGGCACACCAACTGCTGGTGGCCTTCTTTTTATATCTGTTTCAGTGATTTTTGGTTTAATAATGAAAGCATCTTTTGGTCTTATACTTTCTTTGATTCTTTTTGGATTAATAGGTTTTATTGATGATTTTGCAAGTATAAGGAAGAAGAATGCATTGGGTCTTCGTGCATATCAGAAATTAATCCTTCAAGTTATATTTTCTATAATCCTCATATCATTTACCGATGTAAAACCAATATTTGGATTTGAGGTTTCAAAAATTACATATTATTTATTCTGGATTTTTGTAATAACTGGAGCTTCCAACGCCGTTAACTTAACAGATGGGCTTGATGGACTTGCGGGTTGGGTGTGGATAACCTCTATTTTACCCATGGCGTTTCTGGCGAAAGATAAATTTACATTTTTAGTTGTTTCAGCGGTTCTTTCATTTTTGCTTTTCAATACAAGACCTGCATCGGTTTTTATGGGGGATACAGGTTCACTTGCGCTGGGGGCTTTTCTTGCAACTTTTGCAATGTATAAAGGTTTTGAAGTACATTTAATTTTTTCGTCAACAATATTTATAGCTGAAACGTTAAGTGTTATACTACAGGTAGGATCGTATAAGTTATTTAAGAAAAGATTGTTTAAGATGTCACCAATTCATCATCATTTTGAACTTTTAGGCTGGAAAGAAGAAAAAATTGTAGGAGTATTTGCGGCAATAAACCTTGTAATTTCACTATCGTTTGTTTTGACAAGCTGGTGATAATTTGAATGCGTTGGTTCCTGTTGTTGTAACTTTTCTTGTATATTATTTTTCAAAAAGATATAAAATACTTCTTGATTATCCAGATTCAAGAAAAAACCATCATTTACCAACTCCACAAATTGGTGGAATTATCCTCTTTATATCCCTTTTATTTTTATTCAGATTGAATGAAAATATTTTGTTTTCATTGGGAATATTGTTATCCTTCTTCTTTGGAATTATTGATGATGCCAAAAATCTTTCTTATAAATCAAAATTTCTTCTCGAATCAATTATTGCTTTAATTTTTGTGTTGAATTCAAATTTGACACTATTTGGGTATAGTGGAATTTTTGTAAAGATATTTACATTCTTTTGGTTTCTTGCAATTGTAAATGGATTTAATATGATCGATGGTTTGAATGGCCTTTCAACGGGAGTGTTGTTAATTTATTCTTTGTTTTTAAAAAGATATGACCTTTCGTTTATTTACCTTCCTATTTATCTTTTTAATCTTTTTGGAAAATTTTTCATGGGTGAATCGGGAACGTTGTTATCTTCCTTTTTACTTATAACTATTCTTTCAAATTCAAATGGAGAACTTGTCTATTTGACGCTGTTTTTCGGATATCCTGCATATGAAGTAGTTTCAAGTTTTATTAGAAGAATAATATCCGGCAAGAGTCCCTTCCTGCCGGATAGAAAACATCTTCATCATGTATTTTCTGAAAGATTTGGAAATGTTAAATTTTTGATTTTTGCGTATATTATTTCATCAGTTTTTGTGTTACTATCCCATAAATTCTATGGCGTTTTCATCTACATTTTTATCTGCCTCTTCCTCTTCGCCTTCCAGCGCAAATTCGAGAGAAGCAATAGCAACCTCAATTTGTGAGATGTCAGGTTCATCTGTGGTAAGTTTTTGAAGTAAAAGACCGGGAAATGATAAAAACCTCAAAAATGGAAATTTATCAAAAACTTTTAAAAGTTCATATGATAAAGACGCAACAACCGGAATAAAGATAATTCTAATTAATACCCTTTCAAGCCCTGTTAGAGGTCTCCAGATTCCAAATAAACTGAATAATAAGATTGCGACAATTAAAAATATCATTACGAAGTTTGTTCCACATCTTGGATGAATAGTAGTATATTTTTTTACGTTTTCTGGTGTCAATTCTTCACCGTGTTCATATGCATGAATTGTTTTATGTTCAGCACCATGATATTGAAAGACTCTTTTAACATCTTTCATAAAGGAAATTATCCATACATAAAGTAAGAACAAAAATAATCTTATAAAACCATCGACAAGTGAAAATAAAAATTCATTATTTTTCAGCCCCATTAAATTGGTTAACCATACTGGAAGAAGAACAAATAGTCCAACACCAATGACGATTGCAATGATGATTGAGAAAATTGTGTCAGATTTTTTCATTTCTTCACCGGAAGAGATTTCTGCTGACCTATCCAGTGCTTTCATACCATAATAAAGTGAATAATACAAGCTAAAAAAACCTCTTAAAAATGGAATTTTTAAAAATTTTGTTCTTTTAATTTTTCCAAGTTCTTCAGTAACAATTTTCCCTTCTTTATCCCTTACAGCTATAGCAATCTTTTTGCCCATCATGAGGACACCTTCGATAATTGCCTGGCCACCAACTTTCATAATTATACCTCCTACTAAAATAAAGGGTGCAATATGCACCCAAATATTATCATCATATTAATGAATTTCCTTCATTGAAAATAAACCCTTGGCGAAGTTAGTTTTGTCTTTTTCCTTTTCTTTCTCGCCAAATTTTGCAAGATCATAGAAATTAAATAAGAAATTCATTCGGCAAAATCACTTTCCCTTAATTACTCGGATTTTTTGTTAGTTAAATATACTCTAAATGAAATACCTGTTCTTGTTTCACCATCAATTTCAACTTCAATGAAACCTGGTACTGCATAGAGGTCTTTACCATCTTCTGCTAAAAACCTTCTTGCTACTGCGAGTGCTTTTGATGCTTGGTTGACTGCTCCTGCCCCTATTGCTTGAATTTCAAGCTTTTCGTTTTTGGTTAGTGAACCTACAATTGCTCCTGCAACTTTATTAGGATTAGACTTTGAGCTGACTTTCAATGTTTCCATATACTTACCATCCTCCTTGTAGAAAAAATAATATGACTGTTAATATGGGTAGTAATATTTTAACATATAATTATAAAAAAACAAAATTTAAATGAAATTTTTTAATATAATTTTATTTTATATTGATATTGAATGTTGAAATGAAAGCAAATTGATATAAGCGAATAGAATAAATTAATAATTTTAGTGTGATTGAAGGCATCGAATAGTGCTATAGATAAGTTTTATTGAATTGAATTTCATAAATTTCAGAAAAGGGTAGATTGAAGAGATAAATATTGTATATTTAATTGAATTTTTTAGTTGGAAAAATATTATGAATCATAAAAATACTTTTTATAGAAAAACAGCCCGGGGTTCTGTGGCTGTTTTTGTTTATATATTAGGCATTACTGACCAGAAATTATGTTGCCGATTTTCCGAATCCGAAATTAAGTTTGTATTTGAATTAAAATGAAATACATGCAAAATTCTTCTATTTTTGCTTGATTTTAAATTTTTTTATTTTTGTAATATATTGTATAATTTTGTAGTAAAATTACAAAATATTCAATAAAAATTGAAATAATATTTCGTTTGAGGTGAAAATGTGCTTATAAAACCTTTTTCGTTGATCGTTTCATGCCAGGCTTTTAATAATGAAGCATTGAGAGATTCATATGTTTTAGCTAAGATAGCTCTTGCTGCAAAAAATGGAGGTGCTTCATGGATAAGGGCTAATGGCCCAGAAGATATAAAAGGAATCAAAAAATTAACGGGCTTACCTGTAATAGGAATTTATAAAGATTTTGAATCTTTAAAAAAATCTGAGGCTTTTATTACTGTAAGAAAATGGCAAATAAAAGAAATTATTGAGGCTGGTGCAGAAGTTGTAGCTATAGATTGTACGAGGCGTCCAAGACCTGAGCCCCTTAATGAATTATTTAGATTTGTGAGGAAAAACTACCCATCTGTAGAAATAATAGCAGATATTGCTGATTTAGAAGATGTAAAAACTGTGTTGAAATTAAAACCAGATTATTTTTCCACTACTTTAACTGGATACACTGATTATACGATGAATCATAAGAAGCCAGATATAGAGCTTATAAGTAAAATTAAAGAGATTACAGATATTCCTGTCATTGCAGAAGGCCATTATAAAGAGCCACGTCAGGTGCGCCAGGCGTTGATTTATGGAGCCCACGCAGTTGTTGTGGGTACAGCAATAACTCGGCCTCAGGTTTTGACAAGGAATTTTTATGATGCATTAAAAGATTTTTCATATAACACAAAAGTACTCGGTGTTGATATTGGTGGGACCTGGATAAGAATGGTTGTTGTAGATTTAAAAAGAAACATTTTGGAAAGATTCAAGTTTGAAAATCCACAGGAGAAAAATGAGATTTTTTCTGAAATATCGAGAGTGGTACAGAATTTAGGAGATATTACACACATAGGAGTTGCCAGTGCAGGAAGAGTGGATGTGGAAACCGGAATAGTGACTTTTGCTTCAGATAACATAAAGAATTGGAGTGGTGTGAATATTAAAAATGAAATATTCAAACGAACTGGTTTAATTCCGACGGTTGATAATGATGCAAATGCGGCTGCTTTTGCACAGTGGGATAGGACAAAGGAAGAAAATTTAGTGTTGTTAACGGTTGGTACCGGAATCGGTGGTGGAGCGGTTGTAAACGGAGAAATTTTGAAGGGGAAAAATGGGGGAGCATTTGAAATTGGCCATCTGATTTATCCTCTGAATACTAATAAATGCACTTGTGGAAAAACTGGTTGTGTTGAGACTCTTTTAAATGGGAAAAGTTTAAAATCTGCTTTTGAAATTAAAGATAAGAAAAAGATAGATTTTATTTCGGAAGTATATGCATGGTTGATTGATTCAACGAAAATGTTTGTTGATTTCGATAAATTTTATTTAACTGGGGTTATTAAGTTTTATGGGGATGAATTTTTAAATAAAATAAGAAAACAGTATGAAAAGTTATCAGTTTTAAACAAAGGTGAAGATATTTTGTTTTCAACTCTTGATGAATTTGGTGGAGCATATGGCGCTGCTCTTGAAAGTTTGTATTTTGGAGGTGAAAGTAAATGAATGGAGTTATTGCGTTGATTAAGCATAGAATGAGTGATTTAACAAAGTCAGAAAAGAAGATTGCGGAAATAGTGTTGCAAAGCACGAATCAAATCATAAAGATGACAGTAAATGAATTAGCGACGATGTGTGGTGTAAGTGATGCAACTGTAATCAGGTTTATAAAGAAACTGGATTTTGAAACTTTTCAGGAGTTTAAGTTTTCTTTAGCCAAAGAAGAAGTAGAAAATGTAGAAGAAGAAATGGAGCTGGTATTAAAACCAAGCGATACGCCAGGGGATGTTCACAGAAAAATTACTTCAGCTTCTTTAAGAACGATTGAAAGTACATCAAAGATAACCAGGTTAAAGCTGGATTCATATATTGAAGTTGCGCGTGCGATAAGATCTTCAAATAAAATTTGTATTTTTGGAGTTGGTGCATCTGGAGCAGTATCCATATTTTTACAATACAAACTCACCCGGAATGGATATCCTGCCGTTGCAATTGTTGATCCACATATGCAGGCAATTCTGGCGGCAAATATGACCTCGAAAGATCTTGCAATTGGAATAAGTCAAAGTGGTTCAACGAAAGATACGGTAGATTCTTTAGCTGTTGCTAAAGAACACGGTGCTATGACTGTTGCTATAACTGATCACAAAAATTCGCCAATTGCAAAATATTCCTCAATAATAATTGAGACTTTTTCAAGTGATAATCCCATAAAGAATAGTGCGGGCCGTTCCGTATTAGCACAAATTTATGCGATTGAAATATTAACCGGAATTCTGCAAACACTGGATTATGAAAGAAGCGTGAAATTTGGTGAGGAAACAGCAAAGGCCGTTATCAAAAAGTTATATTAAATCAGCTTATTGTTTTATGAGGAGGAGTGAACTGTGCGTTGGAATGTAGCAGTTTTTGGTGGAGGTATTGCTGGTATAAGCGCCGCAGTTAATGCCTATAGATCAGGTAAATCAGTAATACTTGTGGAACAAAGTTTCACAATTGGTGGTAATGCAACTTCAGGACTTGTTAATCCGTTTATGAGATATTGGTTAGATAACAAGATACTTGCTGGAGAATTTTTTCAGGAAATTTTGGGAGATTTGAAAGATTACAATGCGAGATTTAAAAACACATTTGATTCTGAAATGTTAAAGATTATTTTGTTTAAGAAACTTGAAGGTGTGACTTTATTGTTCAGATCCATACCAATAGAAGTTTATAGAAAACATAAGACTATTAAAAAAGTAATTGTTCAAAGTAGTTTAGGAAACAGATACGAAATCGAAGCTGATTTGTTTATTGATGCAACTGGTGATTCCACGCTAGCTTATCTATCAGGTTGTAAGGTGGAATCAGGGGATGAAACTGGTACAAACCAGGCAACAACGTTGATGTTTGTTATTGGAAATGTTGATTTTCATAAAGTAAGGGAAAGTATAAGAAAAGATCCTGATAATTTTTTTAAGTGGGTTTCACCAGATGCTGAAGTATTGTCAGTTGCAGGATACTTCAAGGAAATAAAGAAGGCCAGAAAAGAAGGTTTAACATACCCCAGCGATTATTTTTTCTTTGTGCAGCTTCCTGGAGAAGGAAGGGTTACAGTCAATACTACGCATATTGGAGTTAAGACAACAGATGATTTTGAAGTTTCTAAGGCAATGGAAGTGGGTCATAAGCAAGTTTATGATGTATTTAGATTTTCAAAAGAATATGTTCCCGGATTTGAAAATTCATATATTGAAAAAATAGCAAATATTTTGGGAATCAGAGAGAGTAGAAGGGGGACGGGACTTTACAAGTTCAAAGGAAACGATGTTTTGCAGAAATCAAAGTTTTCTGATGGGGTAATAAATGCATGTTATGGCATAGATGTGCATAAAAAAGAGCACAAAATTGATAAAGCTGAAAGTGAATTTGTCCCAAAGTATGAAGATTATTATCAGATTCCTTTAAGAGCTTTAATTTCAAAGGATGTTGAAAATTTAGCTGTAATTGGTCGAGGATTATCTTCAGATTTTCTGGGGCAATCTGCTGCAAGAATTATGCCAACTTGTGTGGATATGGGTGAGGTTGCGGGAAAACTTGCAGGGAAAGTGCAAAAAAGCTTTAGAGAAGCAATTAGTGAATTTTAACCACATTTGAAAAAGGGGGAATTTTGATGAAAAAGTTTGTATTAATGTTGGTTGTTTTACTGGCTGTATTGAGTTTTTCTAAAACTGTAACTATTGAATTCTGGACACTTTCTTTAAGTCCAACTTTTGATGACTATATTAACGCAATTATTCAGGATTTTGAGACACAAAATCCAAACATCAAGGTGAAATGGCTGGATATTCCATATGGTGCAGCAGTTCAAAAATTTACTTCAGCGGTTGCAGCCAAACAAGCACCAGATGTAATGAATCTGAATACATCTTGGGCAATTGATTTTGCAGCGCAGGGAGCTTTATTGCCTTTAGATGAATACCTGACTGAAGAAGATAAAGATATTTACTGGGATAAGTTGTGGGAATCGACAGTTATTGATGGAAAGTCATATGCATTCCCATGGTATGCATCAATTCCTATCTTAATGTATAATAGAGAATTTTTTGAAAACGCAGGACTTGATCCTGATAATCCTCCAAAGACCTGGGATGAAGTATTTAATTACTCAAGAAAGATCAGAGCAGCGCTTGATATTTATGGTTTTGAACCAAACATAATTGCAATTGATGAGCTTTTACTTGAAGGTATTCCTATAGTAACTCCTGATGGCAAAAAGGCTGCCTTCAATACACCGGAAGCTGTAAAAAAATTAGAATGGTTCCAGAAAGCATATCGTGAAAACCTTATGCCAAGAAGTCTTGGCGGATATGGTGAAGGAAGACAATTGTTTGAAGCTGGAAAACTTGCTATGTATCCAGCAGGACTTACGATGTTAAAACACATTGAATCTAACAGCCCCGACATTTTTAAAGTTACAGATGTCGCAGAATTTCCAGTTGGAAAAGCTGGAATAGTAAAAACATCGTTGATGAATTTTGTTATTCCAATAACAACAAAACATCCAGAAGAAGCAGTAAAATTTGCTCTATTTATTACATCACCAAAATGGCAGATTGAATTCAGTAAATATGCCACAATTCTTCCTTCAACCAAGCAAGGACTTGAATCCAGTGAAGAGTTCTTAAATAGAGCAAATGCGGGAGATTTAAAGGCCAAGGCTATGTTAATGGCAAGTAAATCAATGGCAAAAGCAGTTGATTTAAATGCTATAACTGTACATCATATTCCTTCAGATAAATTTGCGCAGATAAGAAAAGTTTTACAGGATTATTGGCTAAAAGCAATAAAAGGGGAATATACAGCAGAAGAAGCTTTAAACCTTGCTGAAGAAGAAGTTAACAAGATATTGGCTGAATAAAAAAACGGGGGAGGAGCTTTTCCCTCCCCCATGGTTATAGTAAAGGTGGTGCTAGTATGAAATCAAGAAAAAAGCAAGTGTATTTTATTGTATTTCTATTTTTAGTTGTTCCATTAACATTGCTGGGGATATTTACTTACTATCCAATTGTAAGGGGAGTAGTATTATCGTTTACAAAGTATAATATGTTGTTAGATAAGGCAGATTGGGTAGGCTTAAAAAATTACGCTTATTTGTTTAAGGACAAGTATTTTTACATTGCTTTGAAAAATATTTTTAAGTATTTGCTGGTAGTTCCATTTATTCAGTTTTTCTCAATATTAATTGCCGTTCTTGTTAATCAAAAGTTACCTGGGATAAAGTTTTTTAGAACTTTGTTTTACGTACCTGTAATCACCGGGTCTGTTGTTGTAAGTATGGCATGGAAGTGGATTTTTAACGTTGATGGATTGTTAAATTATACGTTGATAAATTTTGGACTTATTAAAGAACCCATTTTATGGTTGAGTGATTCAAGGTATGCAATTTATTCTGCCATGTTTGTTACTTTTTGGCGTGGACTTGGTTATTATATGGTAATTTATTTAGCAGGTCTTCAAAATATACCAGTTGAATTATATGAAGCAGCCAAAATAGATGGAGCAAATAAAAGGGATATTTTTTACAAAATTACCCTCCCTTTACTCCGTCCAACAATGCTTTTTTGTTTCATAATTTCAACACTTGCAGCATTGAAAGTATTTGAGGAAATTTATTTACTTACTCAGGGAGCTTCTGGTACCACAACAATGATGTATTTAATTTATGATTATGCATTTGTTAGATACAAATTTGGAATATCTGCAGCAGCTTCGGTAGTGTTTTCTGCAATTCTGCTGATATTTACGATTATTAACTTTAAATTTTTCGGTTTAGGTGGTGCGAAAAATGAAAAATAATAAAAAGAAAATTTTAAGGGTTGTTTTTACATATATTCTTCTTATTGGACTTGCTTTATTTTTTACATTTCCATTTTTGTGGGTTTTATCGACTTCCTTTAAAGGGCCGGAAAATGTTTTTGCCTGGCCACCAGAATGGATACCAAAAAAGCCAACAATTGAAAATTATGTGGCTGTTTTTAAGAAGGTACCAATGGCAAAGTATTTTTTGAATACTTTTATAATTACTTCTCTTGGAGTTGTATTTCAGGTTGTTTTGGCTTCTTTGGCGGCATATCCACTTGCAAGGCTTAAGTGGAAAGGAAAAGATTTAGTGTTTAAATTCATTTTACTTCCAATGTTAATTCCCATGCAGGGAGCGTTGATAGTTAATTTTATTACAATAATTAAACTTAATCTGTACAATAGTTATCTTGGAGTTGTTTTGCCAAGTGCAGTAACTATTTTTGGTATTTTTCTTATGAGACAGCATTATTTATCCGTGCCAGCTGAACTCGAAGATGCTGCCAGAATAGATGGTTGTAATGAATTTCAAGTATTCTGGAAGATTTCTTTCCCGCTGGTAAGGCCGGCAACATCAGCACTTGCAATTTTTGCCTTTACCGCTTACTGGAATTCATTTTTGTGGCCTCTTATTGTTTTGAATTCTCCGGATAAATATCCTGTTCAGGTGGGGCTTGCGCAACTTAGCAGTGCATTTGAACCCAATTTTAGAGTTGCATCTGCTGCAATTGTGCTTGTAATGGTTCCAATTCTTATATTCTTCTATTTAACTCAAAAGTTCTTTATTGAAGGTTATAAAGGAGCTATTTTAAAATAAAGAAATGTGAGGTGTTTTCGGTGAGAAAAATTTTGATTTTTTTAACTTTAATACTTGGAATTTATTTGTTTTCAACCCCTCTAGTTGGGGTGTTATATTCAAAAACATCTGAAACTTACTATACAAAATCAAGTTATCAAACGATACTTGAGGGTTTAGAGTTAGCGCTTCAATGGGGAAATATTGAATATGAAATTATTGATTCATCTACTGATGAGATACCCGAAAATATAAAAGTTTTAATTGATCCATCTAATGCTGCGTTAAAAGATTCTGAAGTGAAATTGGTTGAAGATTTTCTTTTAAGAGGTGGAAAAATACTTGCGGCGTATGAGAGTAGTTTGAGATTTTCGGATGGAAAATTAAGGAGTAATTATGTATATGGTGATTATTTAAATATTAATTTCAAAGCCTGGAAGAGTGGGGGATATAACTATCTTAAATTAACAGAAGAAGGTAAAAAAGTATTTGGGATTCATAAGGATTATATAAGGCTTCCAAGGGGATTTACCTTTGTATTTAATTCATCTGCAACACCACTTGCTGTATGGACAAAGGACGAAAATGGGACATTAACCAATAAAGAATTTCCCGCAGGAGCAATTTTAAGTGATTTTGGAATATTTTTTGGCGAGAATATTTACCTTCATACGGAAAATGATGAGGTTAAGCTTTTAATTGTAAATTCAGTTAAATATTTGCTTGATATGCCAGCTGACAATATTAATTTTGTAGAGATTCAAAAAAGGAAATTGTATGGTGAAATTACTGTGCTGGAAAATTTATTACAAAATGAAGGTTATAAGTTATCCAGTAAAAATTTAAAAGAAATTCAAAATAATATTTCTGAACTAAAAAGTAAATTAGAAAATGTATCAAATGAAAATGAATTTGATGAAATAAAGAAGATTGTAAAAATTTATCAGTTAAAATTTCAGCAAAATCATTTCGTTGAAACAAGAGCGATCTGGTTGGATCATGGAGCAATTGAAAGTACAGGTTCACCTGAAGGGCTAAGAAAGACATTGAGAAAGTTGAGGGATTGGGGTTTTAATCTGGTGATTCCGGAAGTAATTTACAGAGGATATTCAATTTCACCAAACCTATCAAACTACCCACAGGATGATATATTTAAAGATTGGAAAGAAGATCCATTAGAAGTAATAATTGATGAATCAAAAAAACTTGGAATGGAAGTACATGCTTGGTGCTGGGTATTTGCAATTAGTAGTGCAAATAAATACAGTAAAGTTATGTTAGATCATCCTGATTGGATTGAAAAAGATAAATTTGGAAATATATTTATGGAGAAGCATAAAATAGCCTGGCTTTCTCATTCAAATCCAGAAGCTAGAAGTTACATTATGAACGGTATTTTAGAAGTAGCACAGAAGTACGATGTTGATGGAATTAACCTTGATTATATAAGATATGCGTCAGATTTGATGGGGTATGATGATTATTCTATTCAGGAGTTTAAAAATGAAACCGGGATCGATCCATTTAAAATTGAAAAGTACAGTGAAGCAGAAGTAAAATGGCATATGTGGCGGGAAGAAAAGGTAAATTCATTTTTAAGAGAATTCTATGAAAGAGTGAAAGCAATAAGGGAAGATATATTGGTCAGCGTAGATGTATATCCTATACTAAGTGGTGCAAGATTAAATAAAAAACAAAACTGGGAAGCGTGGATCCGAAATGGATACGTGGATATAATTATCCCAATGGATTATAGAAGTGGGATAGATGATTTGAAAATTTTACTTGATATGCAAGGAAAGTACAAAAATATGGTTTACATTCTTCCAGGTTTGCAGATTATGACATTAAAAGATACAGAAGATCTGGTTCAACAGATTTTGGTAACCAGAAATTGCATTGATTATGGAGAAGTTTTATTTTCGTTATCATATGTTGATAAATACGACTTTGATTATTTAAAGTATGGAGTATTTAGAAGCAAATCTGTACCATCACATGCTGATTTGCAGAAAATTATAGAAGCATTTAAAAAGGAGCTTGATGCCGGGTTAAGTATATCTAGAAAGTTTGGTATGAGTGAAGAAGACTATCAGGTAGTTGTGGAAAAGTGGAATGAAATAGTAAAGAAAGTTGAAATTAAAGAATTATTTAATGAACTTGTTGATTTTGTATTTTTCATCTCAGATGAAGTAGATAATCCTAAAGCATCGATTTTACTTGCTGACACGGTATCTTGGATGGTTAACATTTTAAGACCGAGAATTTACAAAATTACCGCCAGAAAAGATTTTGTTCCGGAAAAGCCTGAAGAGATGATAGTTGTTGAGAATATAAAACCAATTCCAGAAACAAAAGTAACATATGGCAAAGTAATTGTTGATGGGTTATTGGATGAATGGGAAAATATCCCGAAACTTTCAGATTTTTTGAAATATGATACAGGGGAACTCTTTGAACCAGAAACTTATGTAAAACTTCAATATGATGAAGAAAATCTATACGTTTTGTTTGTCTGTAATGAACCGCAGATCGATGAGGTAAAAAAATTCTCAGGTCCAAGAGATACCAGAACATATCTGGGTGATTCTGTTGAGATTTTTATTTTAAAAGACGAACAGACCAAAGAGTATTATCATTTTGTTATAGGAGTGGATGGTACCATTTATGATGAAAAAGGTTTTGATAGTAAATGGAATGGAGATATTGAAGCAAAAGTCAACATGAAGGATGATTGCTGGTGTGTTGAAGTAAAAATTAATTTAAAACAGATAGGAATTGAGCCCAGGAAAGTTCAACAGTTAAAAGTTAATTTTAACAGAAACAGATGGAAAAATAATAAACCGCAGTACAGTTGTTGGAGTGTTACATATGGTTCTTACCATACCATAGAGCGATTTGGAACAATAATATTTGGAGAGTGAATCTATGAGAATAGTTTTTTTGCCTTTAGATGAAAGGTTTTGTACGAAAGATTATTTTATAATGCTGGCAAAATCTTTTAATCTTCAGGTAATTTATCCGGAATTTTTGGGCCAGAAAAAAATTCCAGCAGATACCAGTTACCTGTCTAACTGGCTTTTGAAAAACGCACAAAATGGTGATATACTCCTGATTTCAATTGATATGTTACTCCATGGAGGATTAATACCTTCAAGAATGGATTTATTAAAGTTTGAAACACTTTTAAAGAGATTGGAAGTGTTGAAAGAATTAAAAAAGAAAAATGTAAAAATATATGCTGTTAAGACACTTACACGAATTCCAAAATATAATTCAAGTGATGAAGAGCCAGATTATTGGGAGTATGTTGGGAAAAATTTATATGAATTTTCTTTGAAACTGGCCAGAGGGTTGAAAAAAAGTGAAAGGATCCCAGAATGGATTGTTGAAGATTTCCTCTGGAGAAGAAAGAGAAATTTTGATTTAACAGTTGAGTGCATAAATTATGTTGAAAAAGGCATAATTGATAGTTTGAATATTATGCTTGATGATAATTCAGAAGGAAGCTTACTTTCAAAAGAAGCAAAAGATCTTGAAAAATATGCAAGGTCTCAGGGAGTCTCTTCAAAAGTTTACATTCGAAATGGTGCAGATGAGGCTATGCTAACAGTACTTGCAAAGTCTTTGACTGATTATTTTAAAGTAACTCCTGAATTTGAAGTTTTTTATACATTCCCGCAGTCGAAACATCTGATACCACCATATGAAAGTTTCCCGCTATATATGAATGTGCAAAATCACATTGAAGCATGTGGAGGACAGATTGGAAGTAGTTTTGATTCAGGAGTTATTATGTACGTTAATAACTTTAAGGGTGATGAGAAAAGTTTTGAAGCACCATTTCAGGAGGAACATTCTACCCTGGTAAATAAAGATGTGTTTAATAAGGGTAAAATTGTGGGAATAAGTGATGTAAGATACGCAAATGGTTCTGATGCACCTTTTGTAGAAAAATTACTTGAAATGAACTTAGATTGGACAAAAACTTCTTACTATGGCTGGAATACCCCAGGTAATACAATTGGTTCAGCTTGCGCTCATGCTACACTCCAGTATATTGCAGAAAAGAAATTACTAAAAGTTAATGAAGATGAGATGAAAAAATATCAGGCAGTATTATTTTTAGAACATTTTGGATATCAAGCAGATGTAAGACAAAAGCTGGTAAATGAAATTGAAAAAAGAGGTCTTATAAATCAATCAAAATTACCATATAACCTTATTTTAATTGAAGATTGGGCCATTGAATTTGTCAGGAAAGAATTAAATGTATATCTTGAGAAAATAAATAATTCATTTAAAACATCCTGGCAAATGGAAATATTTTTCCCGTGGCACAGAACGTTTGAAATTGGAATAAGATTGTTTTGAAAAGGTGGGAGTAATATAGAAAATGAAGTTTTAGGAAGGTGGAGTTATGTCAGGTTATAAAATGATAAAAGAAATCTACGAGGTAAATAAAGTAATAAATGAGCTCTATAAACTTGAAATTGATAAAATTAAAAAAATTTCAGAAAAATTTAGAAAAATATCTCCAGAATTAGTTTTGTTTGTGGGGCGAGGTTCTTCGGATAATGCGTGTATATATGGGCAATACCTCTTTCAATCAAAGCTTAGAATACCCACTTCACTTGCATTAGGTTCTTTATACATTTATTATAAAACTCCTCCGGATTTAAGAAATTCAGTTGTAATAGGAATTTCTCAATCAGGTGAAACAACTGACGTAAATGGGGTATTAAAAGTTGCAAAAAATGAGAATGTATTTGCAATTGGAATAACAAATAATCGTAATAGTACTATGTCAAAAATGCTGGGTGAAAACACATTGTATTTAAATGCAGGAATAGAAGAAAGTGTTGCTGCTACCAAAACATTTGTTTCGTCACTGGCAACCCTTATGTTTTTAGTTAACGCTATTTGTGATGAAAATATAAGAATTGATAAGTTAGAAGAACTTTTAAATTATGTGGTTAATAGAGAAGAAGAAATCAAAAACATTGCTGAAAGGTTTATTTTTGCCCGGGATATAGTAATTCTTGGAAGTGGCTTTAATTATTCTATAGCACTTGAAAGTGCTTTAAAACTCAAAGAAACCTGTTATATAAATGCGCAGGGGATGTCAACAGTTGATTTTGTTCATGGACCACTTGCAATGCTTGAACCAGATATTCCTGTAATAGTTATTGCCCCGGATGATGGTACGCTGGAAGTAAATAAAAAAGTAATTAACAAGATAAAAGAAATTGGAGCACATACATTACTTTTATCTGATAATGAAGAAGTTTTAAAGGAAGGAGATTTTTCTTTCAAACTTTTAAAAACAGAAAAAGAATTATATCCATTTCAGTCTGTAATGTTTATGTATTTGTTTTCATATTATCTTTCAGTGTCAAAAAAATTGAATCCTGATAAACCCAGATTTTTAAATAAAATCAGTAAAATATAAGTATTATTGAATTTATTTTTTAGAACATTATTAGAAAATAGCCCATCTTTGATAATGTTTTCCAAAAGAAGTGTTTCCCACGCTATAATTATCAGTTCAGGTTTAGTAAATTAAAAACGACGAGTAAGTCAACCTTTTATGCACTATAAACAAGAAATGGCTCCATACTGGAGCCATTTTAAAGTTTTGGTGGATTTATTGAGGAAGAGGTGTTTTGGTAACTTTAACGTTGTTTTTAGTGATGAAAACGTTGTAAAGCTTCTTTTTAAAAATTACTTTGAAACTCATTGAATCCCAATGTTCAGGAAGCCAGGGGTCAAATAAAAGTTCATTTTCTTTAATTTTCATTCCTCCAAATCCAAATACTGCTGCCTGCCATGTTCCACCAGCGCTTGCTGCGTGAATTCCATGGTCCGTATTACCCTGGTTGTTTTCAAGGTCTACAAGAGCTGTTC
>JACDNZ010000015.1 GCA_017656345.1 Thermosipho sp. (in: thermotogales)
GATCGTTATTTGAATATTTACAAAAAAAGCTCTCCAATTTCGGAGAGCTTTTTTTACTTTATTTTTTTGCTATATATGTTAAAATTGATTTGGAATTTTAAATGGACGGGAGTGTATATATGCTGGAATTACGTAATGTAACTTACGAAGTATCAGGCAAGCGCATTTTAGATAATTTGAATTTGAAATTTGTACCTGGAAAAAAATATGCAATATTGGGAACAAATGGTGCTGGAAAAAGTACGATTGGTTATATAATAATGGGTCTTGAAGATTATAAACCAACTACTGGTAGTATATTGTTGGATGGGAATGACATTACTGACAAATCAGTTTATGAACGTTCAAAGCTTGGAATTACTTTGATGTGGCAGGAACCATCAAGGTATGATGGTTTGACGGTTAGTACATATTTGACTTTAGGCGGTAAGCTTGATGTTAGTAAAGATACGGTTAATAATGTGCTTGAAAAAGTAGGTCTTGATCCAAAACTTTATTTAAATAGATTTGTGGATAAAAGTTTAAGTGGTGGCGAAAGGAAAAGAGTAGAACTTGCTTCTATTCTATTATTAAAGCCAAAATATGTTATTTTAGATGAACCTGATTCAGGTATTGATATAATGAGTCTTGAAATGATTAATAATATTATTGATTATATATCATCGTATAATGGTACTCCGATAGTGATTACTCACCGTGAAGAAATGGCTTACAACACAAATGAAGCTTATTTGCTTTGCGCTGGAAAAATATTAACATCCGGGAAAACGGGTGATGTGATAAAGATATTTAAAAATATTTGTAATTCATGTACTCATCCTAACGTTCCTGTGTCAGAGGAGTTGAAAATTGATGGACGTTAAGAGGGAATTTGAAACAATCGTAAAAACAGTAGAAAAATTAGGAACTGATGCTTCAAAATTTTTGGATAAAAGAATTGCTTCAATTATAATTAGTGGTGATAAGGTTATCGGGTTGAATAATGTTGAAGGTATTAAACTTGTCCCTAAACAAATAGAAAATGGGGTACAGGTAGATATGGAAATTCTGGAAAATGTTCATATTCCCATGCCTGTTCATGTATGTACTGGTTATGTTGAAAAGAAAGGATTACAGAAAGTTATTTTCAATATTACAGTTAGAAGAGGTGCAAGAGTTAAATTTTTAGCTCATTGCGTTTTCCCACAGGTGGAAGAATTCACCCACACTGCTGTATCAAATGTTATCGTTGAAGAGGGTGCATATATGGAATATGCTGACGAGCACTATCACAGTGATTCGGGGACAATAAATCTTTCAACAAAAACATTTGCTCATGTAAAAAAGGATGGTGTATATAAAAATACATTTTCTCTTACAAAAACTCGCGTAGGGAAATTAAATATTGAAATGGAATTGACTCTTGAAGAAAATGCTGTGGGAGAGTTGGTTTCAAAAGTAAAAACTTCAAAAACTGATGAGGTCAAGGTGAACGAAATTTTAAGGTTAGAAGGAACGCATTCAAAAGGTCTTGCTAAAACAATAGTTGTAGCATTGGATCAATCCAAAGCTAAAGTTTTAAATGAAGCATATGGTAATGCACCTTATTCAAGAGCTCACATTTCATGTGAAGAAATTACTAAAGGAGATAAAGTTGATGTTTCTACTATTCCGATTTTAAAAATAACAGATGATCTTTCTGAATTAACTCATGAAGCATCCATTGGAAGAGTAAATCAAAAACAACTAGAAATGCTTATGGCAAAGGGATTGACAGAAGAAGAAGCAACAGAACTCATAATTAAAGGATTACTACATGATTAATTAAGGTAATATTTATATTAGGTAAAACTCGCTAGTTTCTAGCGAGTTTTTTTTATGATGAAGGCGGGTAGTTGTTTTAGCACCAATAAACTAGGTATTGGTTTTTATTGAAGAAAAACTTATCCCATCCATGATATTGTGGATTAATATAGGATAAATAATACTATTAGTTTCTTGGAATATATATCCTAAAATAACTGAAATAATAAACCTTGTTGGTAAAAGCTGAAAAAATATCCTACTTGATTCATTTTTGCTTTTTACATTTAGTATATGAAAAAGTACAAAAATTATACTGGTGATAAAAACTGAATAAGAAACTTTAAAAATATATCCTTCGATATTCATATGTAGGTATGTTTGTATTAACCCTCTGAAAAACACTTCTTCAGTTGGACCAACTAATAACCAGACATATATTTTTTGCCATTTTGAACTTAAATTCAAATACTGGATGTTTTTAATATCATCTTTCGTGGAGAATTTTGAAAGTATATATGCAAGTAAAAATAAAGGAATTCCAAAAATAAAAAGGTAGAAAATACCTTTTTTGTAGTTGCCGAGCCGGAATCCCATATTACTCAACGAAATTTTAAGAAGGAAGGCTATAACAATGGAGTATAATATAGTTATAGGAGACAAAATTGATTGAATTTTAAAAATATCACGAGTGATATTTTTATATAAGTTGTAAGATACTTTTTTTGCAATAAGCAGGTAAAGAATGATTACAAATAATACATTTAAAATTGGAAGTATAATGTTCATTAAATCACCTCAAGTTAATTATATATGAATAAGGAGGAAAATCAAATGTTAAAACTGTTAAAGAATGCAAAGGTATTTTCTCCAAGATATCTAGGAAAAAAAGACATTTTAGTGGTGGGAGATAAGATAGGCTTGATAGATGATGAAATAAGTGTGAATATAACGGCTTTAAATGTTGAAGTATACGATTTTTCGAATAGAATAATTGTTCCCGGGTTTATAGATGCACATGTTCATATAACAGGTGGAGGAGGAGAAGGAGGATATTCTACTAGAACTCCTGAAATTTACTTAGGTGAATTAATAAAGGCAGGGATTACTACTGTTGTTGGATGTTTGGGTACTGATGGTATAACAAGAAGTTTGGAAAATTTGTATGCCAAAGCAAAAGCTCTGGATGAAGAAGGGATTACTGCTTATATTTATACTGGATCATATGCAGTTCCACCTTTAACTTTTACAGGTGATATTACGAAAGATATAGTAATTATTGATAAAGTAATAGGTGTAGGTGAAATAGCTATATCTGATCACAGATCGACTCAGCCTTCTATAGAAGAATTAAAAAAGATAGTTTCACGAGCAAGGTTAGGAGGGTTGATTTCTGGTAAAGCTGGTGTGGTTAATTTTCATGTAGGTTCAGGTGAGAATGGTATAGATTATCTGCTTGAAATAATAAGAAAAACTGAAATACCAGTTACTCATTTGTATCCAACACATATGAATAGAAATAAAAGTTTGATAGATCAGGGGATAGAGTTTGCAAAGTATGGAGGTTTTTTTGATTTAACGACCAGTTCTTCAAAAGAAGAAGGAATCGACAAAACTATAAGTTACTTAGGATATTGCTTTGAAAATAAAGTTTTGGATAAAGTTACTTTAACTTCTGATGGTCAAGGAAGTTTACCTGTTTTCAATCAGAAAGGAGATTTTGTTGGTCTAAAAATTGGAGAAGTATCATCTTTATTTGAAACAGTAAAAAAAGCAGTTGAAAGAGGATTATTACCATTTGAAGAAGCTTTGAAAACTGTTACAATAAATCCTTCAAAAGTTTTAAAATTAAACTCAAAGGGCGAGATAGGAATAAACAAAGATGCTGATATAGTAATTTTAAATGAAGATTTAAGTATTGATAGTGTAATTGCAAAAGGAAATATTGTAATGTTTGAAAAAAATTTAGTAAGAAAAGGAACATTTGAGAGTTAGAAAAGGAGGGAAGTATATGTTTGACTTAAATGAATACACGGAAAATGGACAAAGAATTTTAATGTCTGTTTCTGATATTTTAAGAAGATACAAACAAAATCAAATGTCATCTGAACATATTCTTTTAGCAATTTTAGAAGATGATGAAAATGCCGCAAAAGATGTTCTGAAGCATTTAAAAGTGGATTTGATGGAACTAAAATCGGAAATTGAAACTTTCGTTTCTAGATACGGAGTTAAATCAAATGCTCCAGCTGGTCAAATCTTTATTACACCTGATGCAAGACATGTAATTGAAGAAGCAAAAAAAGAAGCAAAGAGAATGGGGGACGAAAAAATAGGATCAGATCATCTCTTGCTTGCAATGACACTTTTACCAGAAAGTATGACTTATAGGATTTTATCAAGGTATGGAGTTACACAGGACAGGGTGTACCAGGCTATAAAAGAATTACGAACTTCTGGTAAAAGTTCTGAAGATGAAAATATTGATGTTTTAGCAAAATTCACAGAAGATTTGACCGATCTTGCCAGAAAAGGAAAATTGTTACCGGTTATTGGGCGAGAAAAGGAAATCTTTAGGATAATGGAAATTTTGGGGCGAAAATTAAAGAACAATCCAGTAGTAATAGGTGATCCAGGAGTTGGGAAGACGGCAATAGTTGAGGGATTAGCCCAAAAGATAGTTAAAAATGAGGTTCCAGAATTTCTTAAAGATAAGCGTATATTAAAATTGGATCTTGCAAAAGTGATTGCTGGTACAAAATTTAGAGGGGAATTTGAAGAAAGACTTAAAAAGATAGTAGATATCGTGAAAAAATCACCGGATATAATACTCTTTATTGATGAAATTCATACAGTAGTAGGCGCAGGAGCTTCTGAGGGATCAGTAGATGCTGCAAATATTTTAAAGCCAGAACTTGCAAGAGGAGAACTAAGATGTATTGGTGCAACTACCGTTGAAGAATATAGAAAATACATTGAAAAAGATAAGGCACTTGAAAGGAGATTTCAACCAGTTTTTGTTGATGAACCAACTGTAGAAGAGACAATAGAAATATTAAAGGGATTGAAAGAATCATTTGAAAATTTTCATAAGGTAGAGATAAAAGAAGAAGCACTTGAAACAGCAGCAAAACTTGGAGCAAGATATATTACTGAAAGATTTTTACCAGATAAAGCAGTTGATCTTGTTGATGAGTCTGCTTCCAGGGTAAAGATTATTAATGGGAAAATTGTAACTGAAGAAGATATAGCAAAAACAGTAGAAATGTGGACAGGGATTCCAACAGGTAAAATAATGGAAACTGAAAAAGAAAAGCTAAAGAATTTGGAAAAGTTAATTCACGAAAAATTTGTAGATCAAGAAGAAGCAGTAAAAGTAGTTGCAAGTGCTATAAGAATGTCGAGAACAGGTATTAGAAATAAAAATAAACCAGCAGGTGTCTTTTTATTCTTGGGGCCAACCGGTGTTGGAAAAACTGAACTTGCAAAAAGATTATCAGACATTTTATTCGGATCTGAAAGTTCCTTGATAAGAATTGATATGAGCGAATATATGGAAAAACATTCGGTTTCAAGATTAATTGGTGCACCTCCAGGATATGTAGGGTATGAAGAAGGTGGTCAGTTAACTGAGGCAGTTCGTAGGAGACCTTATAGTGTGGTATTACTTGATGAAATTGAAAAAGCAAATCCAGAAATTTTCAATATTTTACTTCAGGTTTTTGATGATGGTAGACTTACTGATGGAAAAGGTAATACTGTTGATTTTAGAAATACAATAATAATTATGACCAGTAATATTGGGAGTGATTTAATTACAAAAAGCATTGAAGAAAATGAAGCATCAGAATTAACAATTTTAATTGAAGATGTTATCAAAACGAAGTTTAAACCAGAATTTTTAAATAGATTAGATGCTATTGTTATTTTTAAACCTTTAAAAAGAATAGATATTGAAAAGATTGTTGATATTTATACAAAGGAATTAAACCAAAGACTTGAAGATCAGAATATTGAAGTTGTTTTAGAAGAAAGTGTAAAAAAGTATTTATCCGAACATGGATATATACCTTCAATGGGTGCACGTCCTTTAAGAAGATTGTTTGAAAATGTAATAGAATTTACAATTTCAGATTTAATAATCAATGATAAATTAAAAAAAGGAAATAAAGTAATCTTCAAAGTTAATGAGAGAGGTGTAGAATATGAGATTTTATGATATAATATTTTTGGAACCTTTTCCAGTTTATTGAGTAGAATTTCCTAAATTGGTATATAATAATTTTGCAAATTCTATTTTAAAAAAGGAGGGGAAGTTTATGAAAAAGTTATTGGTTGCCTTATTAATGGTCGTTATGATTGTCAGCGCTTTTGCAGTCAAGATAACCATTTGGACTTCAGAAGCACAAGCTCCAATACTTACACAACTTGCAGATGAATTTAAATCAATTTATGGTATTGATGTTGAAGTTGTACAAGTAAATTTTGGAGATATTAAATCTAAATTTTTGACGGCGGCACCAGCAGGTGAAGGAGCAGATATTATAGTTGGTGCACATGACTGGGTTGGAGAACTTGTTGCAAACGGACTTCTTGAACCAATCCCAGTTCTTCCAGATAAAGAACAATACTTACCAACACCAATCAAAGCATTTACATTTAATGGGCAACTTTACGGTATTCCATATGCATTTGATGGACCAGCATTGGTATATAATAAAGACTATGTTGAGGAACCTCCAAAAACATTCGATGAACTTATTGAACTTGCAAAACAAATTCAAGAAGAATATGAAGGTGAAGTTAGAGGTTTAGTTTATGATTTCAAAAATTTCTACTTCAGTAGTTTTGCAATTTTTGGATATGGTGGTTATGTATTCGGGGAAAAAGATGGAAAAATTAATGTTAAAGATATAGGACTTGCAAATGAAGGAGCAATAAAAGGTTTATCATTGATTAAGAGACTTGTTGATGAAGGAATTCTTGAATCAGGAGACAATTATAACGTAATGGATGGCCTTTTCAAAGATGGGCAAGCTGCAATGATTATAAATGGTCCATGGGCAGTTACTGGTTGGAGACAGGCAGGTATTGATTTTGGAATTGCTCCAATCCCACAACTTGAACCTGGCGTTGACCCAAAACCATTCTTTGGTGCACAAGGATTTATGGTTAATGCAAAAAGTCCAAATAAATTATATGCAATTGAATTCTTAACAAAATTCATTGCTACAAAGGATATTATGTATAGAATTTATCTTGCTGATCCAAGAGTACCATCAAGAAAAGACTTATTGCCATTGGTTGATGATGTAACAAAAGCATTTGCAGAATTCTTAGGAAATTATGGTCTCCCAATGCCAAATGTTCCAGAAATGGCAGGAGTTTGGGGTGCAATGGGAGATGCCCTTTCTAAGGCTCTTGACCAAGGCGTTCCTGTTGAACAAGCATTGAAAGAAGCAGTTAACACCATTTTAGCAACAATTAAGTAATAATTTTGTTTGTGATAAATAATTAAAGGGGGAAGTGTTTTCCCCCTTTTTTAAAATATTTGGGAGGAGATGCAATGAAGAAATTTCTTAAAATTGTTGGCTGGATTCTTCTAGCTTTATTTAACGCTTTTTCTGTCTGGGGAGCGTTATTTTTATTTCAAAAAGGTTTTTACGAACTCTCGGTAACGTTTTTTGTTTTGATAGTTCTTATAGATTATTTTATATTTAATAGAAAGTCTTATCCTTTTAGATATATGATTCCCGCAATGATTTTGCTTTTTATACTTGTTTTGTATCCAATTATATTTACAATTAAAACTGCTTTTACAAATTATGGAACTGGTCATATAATGACACGCCAGGAAGTAGTTGATAGGCTTCTGACTGACCCGGTTTATACTTATGTACCCAAGGATGCAAAAGAATACAAATATGAAGTCTTTGTTAGGTTTGATGGAATAGAACCTACGGAAGATTTCAAATTACTGGTTATTACTCAAAATGGTGAAGAGTATGTTATGGGTGATATAAAAAGTGTAAGAATGCAGGCTGGACAAATGCTTTTAGGGGAAGCCGATTTAGAGGATGTAAGTACGTACGATTTAATCAGGGAAGATGGAAAAATAATAGCAATAATTGAGGATGGGAAAACTTATAATTACTTTTATTCACCTGAAGATCCGGATACTGCTTTAAATGAAGTGTTTTTCAAATCTAAAATAGGTTTTCCTATTTTAAGTAAAGTGGAAATTATTGATTTAGAAGGTAATAGATTGTCAATGAGATTTAGCGATGATGGAACATTGAGATTAAAAAGTATTAGGCATTTATATAGATTATCTTTGGCAGAAGTAATTGAAAAAGGAAAGAATGTTATAAAAACTGTCTTAGTTAATGATATTACCAATAAACCTTTGCTAGAAGAAAATGGAACCTTTTATGATTTTGATGAAAGTGGAGAGAAAGTCCCAATTATGGGATATATCTCATATGTAGGTTCAACAAACTTTGTCAAAATATTTACTGATCCTACAATTTCAGGTCCATTTACAAAGATCTTTTTATGGAACTTTACTTACGCTGCTTTGAGTGTTTTATTTACTTTTGCAATAGGTCTTTCCTTTGCTCTTGTGTTGAACAACAGTGCTCTTAAAGGAAGATCTGTATATAGGACATTACTAATAATTCCCTGGGCAATACCTGCGTTTATTTCTGTATTAATTTGGAGAAATGGATTTTTCAATGAAACATATGGAATTATTAATAAATTCATTGTAAATGGGATTTTAAACAAAGAATCTATTCAATGGATGACAAATCCATTTTGGGCAAAAGTTGCTGTTTTAGTTGTTAATACCTGGTTAGGCTTTCCATATATGATGACGGTTAGTTTGGGGGCACTTCAAAGTATTCCTGATGAGTTGTATGAAGCAGCTTCAATAGATGGAGCTTCCAGATATCAGAGTTTCTGGAAAATTACATTCCCACTTTTAATGACGACAGTTGCCCCACTTTTGGTTGGAAGTTTTGCTTTTAACTTCAATAATTTTGTGAATATTTACCTTTTAACAGGTGGAGGTCCAGCAATTCCAAATACTTCTACCCCAGCTGGAGCTACCGATATTTTGATTTCTTATACTTATAAGCTGGCTTTTGAAGCTGGTAGAGGTCAGGATTTTGGATTTGCCAGTGCTATATCCATATTGATATTCTTTATCGTAGCAGGAATAAGTTTCGTAAACTTTAGAATTTCTGGATCGTTTGAAGAGGTGAATAGATAATGATTGTGAAAAGAAGAAACTGGCTAACTCATATAATTTTGATTGCTCTTGTTGTAATAATTTTATTTCCAGTAGTTTGGGTTATATCGACTTCCTTAAGACGGGATAATGCTGCTTTTTCTACTAAACTTTTCTCTTCAAGGGTAAGTATTCAAAACTACAAGGACTTGCTATTCCCAGAACAGAATGTTTTGAGACTTATGAAGGATATTGAGGCAATTACAACAAATACAATGCCATATTCAGAGAAGTCTTTTGAAGAATTAGTAAGTAAGTTTGATAGGGATATTAAAAGATTGAAAGATTACTCAAACGAAACTAAGATGTTGATAGAAAAAACTGACGAAGAATATCAAACAATTCAAGGGTTTATAGAAGATAATTCTGAAGAATTATTAAATTCGTTAAAAGAAAATGCAGGTTTAATTGGTGAAAAATTAGATGTAAAAAAACCTGATGATTCAAAATTATACCTTGCGTTAAATGTTCTTTTAAAAGAAGGTATTGTAAAAGAAAAAGATATTGATGACTTTTTTGATTTGCAGATAGTAAAAGATTATGAGGAAGAATGGAAAAATAACTTTGAAACACTGGCTTTGAATATTGAAAACAAACAGCAAAACATTAAAGTTCTTGAAGATGAAGTTAATTCGTTGAAGAAAGAACTGGAAGAATATCAAAAAGAATATACGCGAATATCAAGTATAATTAGAAGTTCAATTTTACCTCAATTTGAGAGTTTTGAAAAATCCCTTAATACTGTTTTGGATATTTTAAATAGCAATGATGGTTCTGTGAGAGCTATTGTTAGTGAGTCAAACGAAAAATTAGAATTTGAAAAAATTTTAGGTTATTTAGAAGAATTAAATAAAGTAAAATTGACCGACGAATTTTCAGAATTTTCAGAAAAGATTAGTAACCTGAATAAACTAGCAAACGAAGTATTGAATTTATGGGAAAATTATCCGGAAAAATATACAAGTAAATATGCAGATTTCCTTTCAATTATTAGATTATTTATTTTGAAGGCGTCAAAGCAACTTAAAGAAAGTGTGGATTTAATGAATAATTTTTCAAATGTAGTTGAAAACTATCTTGAACTGTCAAATTTGATAAATGTTGCGACCAAAAAACTCGAGAAAGAAAAATTAGAATATGAGACTTTAAAAGTGAAGTATGATGAAAAAGTTGCCGAACTTGTGGATGCTAACAGATATGTTTTTAGTTTAATTTTGAAAGATGATATATTATCGTTTAACGAAAAAATTAGTAAGTATACTTTACCAAAAGACATAAACAAAACATATTTTGCAGTAAAAGCACTTGGAAGGTCCTTAAACGATTATTTAGTGTATGTTGATGATGAAAATTTGAAGAAAGAGTTGAGAGCATATTTAAGAAAAATGGATTGGGCTGAAACATACAAAAATTTCAAAAAGAGGTACGAAAGATTTTCTAAAGATTTTAAAGTATTTGTGGAAGAGTTTGATAATTATGTGAAAAATATAGAGGAAATAGGGCCAAATGCTATAAGCTCAGCAAAAAATGGAATAAAAATTAGAATAACAGCATTAGTTCAATTATTCCCTAAAATTCAGTCTGATTATCCAGCGAAAATAGCTTCAAATCTTAGTCTTGTATCAAAATATTCAGCCGATTTAATTGATCAGTTGCCTATTAAAGGTGCAAAAGAAAGTTTAAAGATGATGGATAAGAACTTGTTTAGAATTGATCAGATTTGGAAGGAAAAAACAGAGCACCATCTTATAAGATGGATTATGAATAGTGTTATTGTTGCGGGATTAGTCGCAGTAATTACAACGCTTGTCAATGCTCTTGCAGCTTATCCATTTAGCAGAATGAGGTTTAAAGGTCGGAAATATGGTATAATGTCTTTACTATTGATTCAGATGTTCCCGGCAATAATGTACATGGTTGCACTGTATGGTTTTTTGAGTTTTATAGGTAGATATATTCCTATTTTGGGATTAAACACCCTTGGTGGATTAATTTTCGTATATCTTGGTGGTATAGCGTTTAATATGTATTTGATAAAGGGCTTTTATGATACAATACCAAGTTCACTTGAAGAGGCAGCAATGATAGATGGAGCTACGAGATGGCAAACTTTTTGGAGAATTGTTCTACCACTTGCTTCACCAATTTTAGCAGTTGTTATAATCTTGAGCTTTATGGGAACATTTAACGAATTTGTTTTAGCAAGGATTATTTTACAGGATGTTGACAAATATACGTACGCTGTTGGTCTTTGGACATTTTCAACGGGGCCGTTTGAAACTGAATGGGGATTATTTTCTGCAGCAGCATTAATTGGTATGGCTCCAATGGTTATTTTGTTCCTCTCTATGCAAAAGTATCTTGTTGGTGGTTTGACAAAAGGTTCGGTAAAAGGATAATTATAAAAAATATTTGGCCGCTTTTGCGGCCTTGTTTTTGAGGAGGATTATGTTAAAACCAGATTATAATATCAATATTGTATCCTTTGTTAATGTATTGCTTAAGAAATTTAAAGCTGAACCGTTATATGAAAATTTTTCAGAAATGGAAGATTTTTTGCTTCCTGAAATTTCTGGTGTTGATAAAGTTATAGTGATTATAATTGATAGTCTTGGATATAATAAATTTATAGAGATCAATAAAAAAATAGGTTTCAGTGGGTATTATAAATTGAGCAGTGTTTTTCCTACTACAACAGTTTCTGCTATAACAAGTTATATGACTGGGATGACGCCTCAAGAACATGGTCTTTTAGGTTATATTCAGTTTTTAAGAGAACTGGGTACTATATTGAATATGATTGATTTTAGTTATCCTGGAATGGCTAATAACAATTTTGATACACTTGTTAAAAGAAAAATAAAAAGACTTCCAAATATTTTTCAGAAAATAAAAAAGGAAGGTTATTATGCAGGAATTTTAACCGGTTCTAGTATTGCAAATTCTGGTTTATCGTTTTTAATTCAAAAAGATGCAAATGTTCTTACATATTACACTATTGGAGATATGTTTGCATCAATCACGAAACTCTTACAAAAGGAATTTAAGGGGTTGGTTTATGTATACTATGGTATGCTTGATGGTTTGGGGCATAAGAAAGGTCCAGATAGTTTTTCATACAACACTGAATCAGAGTACTTATTAAAAGAAATAAAATACATTGTTGAAAAATATAAAACTAATGATACGGTTGTTTTTATAACAGCTGATCATGGGATGGTTCAAACTCCCAGAGAAAAGAACGCCTATCTTGGTGATGATATCAGAAAATTTTTAAGATTACCTCCCACAGGCGAAATGCGAATGATGTATTTATATACAAAAGAAGGAAAAAGACAGGAATTAGTTGAATTTTTTGAAGAAAAGTATAAAGGGCGATTTGAAATTGTTCCATCAAGGCATGCGTTAAGCGAAGGCTTTTTTGGTATAGGAAGAGTACATCCAGAAGCGTTAAATAGAATAGGTGATTATGTTTTAATTTGTAAAGAAAATTATGCTTTTACGTATTTATATACCGGTGGAGAAGATAAGTTAGAAGGAATGCATGGTTCATTGACTGAAGATGAATTGTTTGTACCATTGATAATTTTATAGTAATATTGACAACTAAATTGTGTTTGATAAAATAAAACTAGGTCACTGTGCCAACGTAGCTCAACCGGTAGAGCGGCGCATTCGTAATGCGTAGGTTGAGGGTTCGAGTCCCTCCGTTGGCTCCACACCCCCATAATGGGGGATTTTTTATTTTGGTAAAATATAGGTAGAGGTGATGGAAATGAGAAAAGCAGATTTTATTGACAGAGTGATCATATATGTAAAAGGCGGAAAAGGTGGAGATGGTTCTGCAAGTTTCAGACATGAAAAATATGTGCCTAAAGGTGGCCCCGATGGTGGTGATGGAGGGAATGGAGGATTTGTTTTTTTGAGAGCAAATCCCGAATTGTCAACTTTACTTACAGTTTCAGAAAAGAAAAAATATATTGCTCAAAATGGCGAAAATGGTAAAGGAAGTAAAATGCATGGGAAAAATGGTGAAGATATTATTATCGATGTACCTGTTGGAACTGTGGTAAAAGATTTTGAATCTGGGGAAATAATTGCCGATCTTGATAAACCAGGTATGGTTGTATGTGTAGCACGTGGTGGTCGTGGTGGGAGAGGAAATGTTCACTTTAAATCTCCAACTATGAGAGCACCAAAGATTTCTGAAAGAGGTTCAGAGGGTGAAGAAAGAAAGCTTATATTAGAGTTAAAACTACTTGCTGATGTGGCATTAGTTGGTTATCCTAATGTTGGAAAAAGTTCTTTCATTTCAAGAATAAGTAATGCGAAACCAAAAATTGCTGAATATCCTTTTACTACCCTGATACCAAATTTAGGAGTTGTGATTGTTAATGATACTCAGTTTGTTGTGGCGGATATTCCGGGTTTGATTAAAGGAGCAAGTGAAGGTGCAGGACTTGGGAATGTATTCTTGAGGCATGTTGAAAGATGTACAGTTATTGCCCATGTTGTGGATATATCAGGTATTGAAGGTAGAGATCCTATTCAGGATTATTGCGACATTAGGAAAGAATTAGAATTTTTTAGCAAAGATCTAGCAGAGAAAGAAGAAATAATTATTGCAAATAAAGCCGATTTGTTATCTGAAGATGTTCTAAAAGAAAGAGTGGAGAAGTTAAAAAAAGAGACGGGCAAAGAAGTTTTCCCAACAAGCACAATTACAGGACAGGGGATAAAAGAAGTTACGTACAGACTATATGAGTTAGTAAAAACAAGCAAAAAACTGGTTGATACCAGAGAGATAATCAATGAGAAAATAAAACGACCAAAACCTGTATGGAAAAACCTTCCCGAAAGATTCCCGATTGAAATAAAAAAAGACGAAGATGGTGATTACATTGTTACGGGAACATATGTTGAAGAATGGGCAAAGAGGTTGAATTTGAATCAAAAAGATGGAATGCGAAGATTTATGGAGTTATTAAACAAAAATGGTTTAGATGAGAAACTTAGAAAGGCGGGTGTGAAGGATGGGGATACAGTTTGGGTTGCCGGCAGAGCTTTTGAATTTAGAGAATAGTATAATTCTTTTTGGTGGCTCGTTTAACCCGCCACATAACGGGCATGTAATTATTGCTCAACTTGTTAGAGAACTTTTCAAAAAAGCTGAAATGCATGTTGTTGTAAGCTCAGTACCACCACATAAAGAGGTTAATGTACCATTTGGTATAAGATATGAACTTGCCAAAATAGCCTTCAAGAAATTAAATCTTCATGTTAGTGATATTGAGCATAAGCTTGGTGGAATAAGTTATGCTATAAATACAGTGGAGCATTATAGAAAAACATACAGTAATGTTTTCTATCTTGTAGGAGAAGATGCCCTAATTTCTTTAGAAAAATGGTATAAATATCAGGAACTTTTGAGCAAAATAAAAATGTTAGTATATCCCAGATTTAAAGATGCTGAGATTTTAAGAAGAGCAGAAAGTGTTTTAGGTAAACTATCGGATTCAATTTATTATCTAGATCTTCCATTGATACAAATTTCATCCACTATAGTTAGAGAGAGATTGAAAAAAGGGTTAGGAGTATATGGTTTTGTACCTGATGAATTGATACCATATGTTGAGGAGGTTTATGGTGATAGGTAAAATTGGTCTAGCACCTATGGCTGGAATTACTAATTGGAGTTTCAGAAAAATTTGCTTTGAATTTGGTGCAGAGTTTGCATATACTGAAATGATAAGTGCAGAAAGTATTATTAGGAAATTGAAAGTGAATGAATATTATTTTCCGCATGGGGAAGAAAAAAATAAAGTTGCTGTACAAATTTTTGGTTCAGATCCTTATGTTATGGCTGAAGCAGCAAAGTTTGTTGAAAATAAGGGAGCATGGATTGATATAAATGCTGGATGTCCGGTAAGAAAAGTGGTAAGAAAAGGTGCAGGAAGCGCTCTTTTAAAAGATTTGAAAAAATTAAAGAAAGTTATTGAAGAAGTTAAAAAGGTAGTTAATTGTAAAGTATCGGTAAAAGTAAGAATTGGATTTGAGAAAGATGAATTTGAAAAGATATATGATACTGTTGTTGAAGCAGGTGCAGACATGATAGCTGTTCATGGTCGTACAGCCAAACAAATGTATTCAGGAAAGGCTATATGGAATATTAAGAATAAAGGTTATATTCCACTTTATATAAGTGGAGATATTTATACTTGGGATGATATAGAAAACGCAATTAGCGCTTCTAATGCAGAAGGCGTTTTGGTTGCAAGGGGGTCAATAGGAAACCCCTGGATTTTTTCAGGTAAGGTTCCCACAATAAAGGAAAAGTTAGAGATTATTTTAAGACACATTGAACTTTTATATTCTGAAGTTGGGGAAAAAGCACCGGTAGAGTTTAGAAAATTTGTTTCTGGATATACCAAGGGGTTAAAAGGTGCAAGGGATTTTCGTGCAAGGGTGATGAGAATTAATAATATAAAGCAACTTGTAAAAGAATTCAAAGATTATTTTTTATCATTAGAAAATTGATGTTTTCTTTTATTTTTTTGCTTTTGCTATGTAATTTTTGATTGGTAAAAATTCTAAAAATATTTAGAATAGTATTAGAGGTGAAATATGAAGAAGCAATTAATCATACTTATAATATTTTTTTTGTGTATATTTACATTTTCGAACATTGTAGTTTTTGTGTACCATAGATTTGATGATCCAAGATATGAAAGTACTAATACCTGGGTTTATGAACTTGAATCACACATTAAATTGGTAAAGCAGTTGGGATATAAAATATGGACTTTGCAAGATTTGGAAGATTATGTATATGGAAGAAAAAAAGAAGAAAATGCAGTTGTATTTACGATTGATGATGGTTATAGAACAGTGTATACAAAAGCATTTCCAGTTTTTAAGAAATATAATGTTCCTTTTGCTGTTTTTTTGTATTTTAGGGGTATTGGGAATAATGAAGAGTATCTAGATTGGAATATGATAAGAGAAATGCTGGATTGGGGGGTAGAATTTGGTCATCATTCATACTCCCATGATAAATTTCCAGATGTTTATAAAAAATTGGGAAAAGATGAATTTTTAAAATATTTTGAAGAAGATTTAAAAAAAGGGCTAGAAATATGGAATAGTCATATAAATTCTCCTCTTAAATATTATGCTTATCCATATGGATATTATAACCAGGAAATGATACATATATTGAAAAAGTACGACTTTAAATTAGCTTTTATACAACTTTCAGGACCTTATAGAAGAGAAATTTCACCTTTTGAAATACCGAGAGAAGCGTTACTTGAAGATTGGGCTACAGAACATCATGTAAGATATATTCTTTCAAGAAAGCCATTGTTAACTGAATTTCAACCGTTTTATTGGAAAAATGGAAAATTGTATGTAAAAGCAAAGATAGTTTACCCTGAAAAATATTCAGATCCTGTTGTTTATATAAGGGAAAAAGGAATAGTTGAGAGTTATGTAAAAGATGGGCTTTTGTATGCTGGCCCTTTTGAAATAAATAATGAATATAATAGTTTAATGATTAGTGTTAGAGGGGAAGATAGGAAAGAATATGTAAGATATTTTTTGATAATAAAATAAGGAGGATTTTATATGGATGTTATTGATAAAATACCATCTTCAAAAACTTTAGAAATAAATGCCATGGCAAGGAAATTAAAAAACGAAGGTAAAGATGTTATTAATTTAACAACAGGTGAACCCGATTTTTCCACCCCTGAAGAAATTAAGCAAAAGGCAAAAGAAGCTCTGGATAAAGATTTTACAAAATATACGGACAGTAAAGGTATTCAAGATTTAAGAAGAGTTATTTCTAAAATACTTGAAAGAAAGGGAATATATTACTTAGAAAATGAAATATTAGTTACGAACGGTGGTAAACAAGCTTTATTTAATGCTTTATTGTCTATTTTAAATCCAGATGATGAAGTGATATTATTTTCCCCTTTGTGGGTAAGTTATATACCTATGGTTTTATTGTCAAGAGCGAAACCGGTTGTTATAGAAAACAAATTTGAGAAAAATTTTTTACCGGATGTTGATGAAATTAAAAGGAGGATTTCAAAAAATACCAAGGCAATTTTAATAAATTCACCAAATAATCCAACAGGTGCTGTTTACCCTGAAGAGATTGTAAAAGAAATTTCGAAGATAGCTAATGAAAATAATATCTATGTTATTGCAGATGAAGTTTATGATGCACTTGTTTATGATGTGGACTTTGTATCTTTCCATAAACATGTAAAACCTGAACTTCTAATATATATAAATGCATTTTCAAAAACATATGCTATGACTGGTTGGAGATTGGGATATGTTGCTACTAAAAATAAACAAATTTATCAAAGAATAGTAAAAATTCAAGGACATACAACTTCATCTGTAAATTCAATTGCCCAATATGCCGCTACAGTTGCTGATAATGTGGATAACAGTTATATGATTAAAGAATTCAAAAAAAGAAGAGATTTCACAGTTGAAAAAGCAAAAGAAATTGGTTTGGAGTTTGCTTTCCCGAAAGGTGCTTTTTATTTGTTTTTTAAATCACCAACAAACAATGATGAGCAATTTTGTAAAAAATTACTTGAAGAAAAACTTGTAGCACTTGTACCGGGAAGTGCATTTGGAGCGGAAGGTTTTGTAAGGCTTTCTTTTGCAAATTCTATTGAAAAAATAGAGGAAGGTTTTAAAAGAATAGAGAGATTTTTGGAAGAAAATTATAAATAGGAACTTTAATCGGTATTTAGTTTTAATTCATCTTTTAGAATTTCAATGAATATTTTTACTATTTCCGGATCGAACTGAGTTCCGGACCTGCTAATTAATTCTTGAATAGCATCTTTATTTGATAAAGCTTTTCTATATGGTCTATCCGAGGTCATTGCATCAAAACTATCTGCGACTGCTATTATTCTTGATTCAATGGGAATTTCTGCTCCTTTTAATCCATCGGGATAGCCTTTTCCATCCCATCTTTCATGATGATGTTTAACTATTTCAGGAATATTTTCAAGATATTCTAAATCTTTTAGTATTTCATATGCTTTTATAGGATGTTGCTTTATAAGGTTGAATTCTTCCTTGGTAAGTTTGGAGGGTTTATTGAGAATTTCAAGAGGTATAAATATTTTTCCGATGTCATGAACCAGACTTGCCCAGTATACCTCTCTAATTCTCCTTTTTTCAAGTCCAAGTCTTTCTGCAATTTTTGAAGAGTAAAATGCTACTCTTTCGGAATGTCCTTTCGTATATATATCGTATAATTCTGTTGCCTTTGAAAAAGCTATAATAATATTCTTTAGGAATTTCCCCTGTAATTCAAAATATTTTAACAAAGTGAAATGAACTGAAATATAATTAGCAAAACTTTCGATTATCTTTTTATCCAGTTCGTTAAATTCTTCATTACTTTTTTCAGGAATTTCCAGGGATAATACGCCTACAACTTCTTCTCCGGATTTTATAGGAGTCCATAAAGCTTGTTTTGATTTTTTAGTTGCATTTATAAATTTTTTAAACTTTTCTTCTCCCATTTTTTCTTTATCGTACTTATAAATAGAATTTAGGTTAATTATTTCAGTTTTTCTGGGAAGTAAAAATTCTCTATCAGATATCTCAATTTCGTTTAGTTTTTTCAAATCGTGTCCTTTTGTTGTAATGAATTTAATTTTGTGATTTTCGACAAAATGCAGCGAACCGAATTTCGCTTTTGGAATTAATTTAAAAGCAAGCTCAAATACTTCTTTTAGGTATTCAACGTTTGAGTGTTCAGGATTTAAAAGGCTTGAAGTTAGTGATAATACCGTTAAAAATCTTTCGTATGAATCATTTAACTTATGATAGAGTTTCTTTAATTTCAAGTTTTGTTGTTCGATTTCGGAGGTTTTCTTTTTTACAGTATTTCTTAAGATGTAGATTGTAAAAAGTGCAAAAAATATAAAAATAGTTAATATAGGTAATATGTAATATAAGGTAAATTTCACCCATTTTGGTATCATCATTTTGTTGATATATTTGTCGTAAATAGTCCAGTAAATGGAATTGCTGTCATTTTTCAATTTTTTTATGTAAGTGTCAATAACTGGAATAATTGCTTTGTTGATTTCTGCTCCCTTTTTGAAAGCCATTTTGAGTTCTATTGAGCCAAAAACTATTTGAGTTTCAACAAATGTATACTCTCCTGAATAAGCTATTGATGAAAATCTTGATATGACTCCAGCATTAACTTTGCCTTGCTCAATTAATTTCAAAATTTCTTCATAAGAGTTGCACCATATTATTTTGTAATCATCGATTAATAGCTTTTTAGTTGTTTCAATAAATTTTTCGGCATATATATCTTTTTCCATTAATGCAATTTCTAAGCCGGAAAGCTCAGCAATATTATTAATATCTCGATTAGATACAACAACTCCCCAATTTGAAATTATAGGTTCCTCATTAAAGTCGTAAATTTTAGCTCTTTCGGATGAATAGGCAATTGAAGTTAGAATGTTTATTTCACCTGATTTTAATTTTTCCAGTAAATTTAGCCAGGTATCATATACATAAATAATTTTCCAATTTTCCTTTTTAGCTATGTAATTTAATAATTCAACGTAAATTCCGTTTGGTTTATTATTTTTGTCAACATAACACATTGGGTAATCATCATATATCCCAACTTTTATTGTTATATTTGCATTTAATAGTGAAAAATATAAAATTATGAGAAATATACTTAATAATTTTTTCAAGATTTTCCCCCTTACAATATTATAATAAAAACTTCTGTAAATTCCAAGAAAAAGTGAAAATTAAATAAAATTAACGAATCTTTTGTTTTTAAAATAGTCACCTTTAAATTATAAATTTACATATTATATTTTTTGTTTTGCAACTAAGAAAGAGTTATTATTATAATAAGAAACAGGAGATAAAATGGATATTTATAAATAATATTCCCATGGTATAATCTTTTATGAAGTTTGAAAGTAGGTGAAAGAGCTTGGATTTTATAATGGTAAAAACATCTGGTTTTATATCTACAAATACATATATTTTTGAGAAAAATGGAATGACTTATGTTGTAGATCCGGGATATGGGATAAGTAAATATCTAAAAGACGAAAAAGTAAATGTATTATTAACTCATGGACATTATGATCATATTTCAGGTCTTCCTGAGCTAAATGTGAATGAGGTTTATATTTCAGAAGAAGACAGCGAGATGCTTCACGATCCAAATAAAAATTTTTCTTTTCTTTTTGGTAAGGATTTTGTTTTTAGGGGAAAAGTAAAGAATATTGATGAATATTTTTCAACAATTGAATCGCCAGGTCATACAATTGGTTCAAGAATAATAATTGTTGATGACGTGATTTTTACAGGCGATACTGTTTTTTGTAATACGATTGGAAGAAGCGATTTAGGTGGTTCAAAAGAATTAATGAATGAAACGGTTAAAAATTTAAACAAATTATTTTCAAAATTAGATGAAAACATGTTAATCCTTCCAGGGCATGAAAATATTTGTAAAATTTCAGATTTGTTCAGAATAAATCCATTTTTTAAGCGAGGTTTGGTATGAAAAAATTCTTTTTCTTTTTGGCAGGATTTTTACTATCTTTTTCTTTATTGATGTATGTTTATATAACTTTTACTAGCAATTTACCGGAACCTGAAACTGTTGTTCCATCTAGTTTGGTAATAGAATATTCAGATGGGACCCCCTTCTATTTTCCACGAGCTTTATGGTACAACCTCGATGAATATCCGGAAAAATTAATAACCACGTTAATAATTTCCGAAGATGAGGATTTCTTTGCCCACATGGGAATAGATGTCTTTGGGATTTTTAGGGGATTGTACAGTACATTTATTAAAAAAGATATACAGGGTGGAAGTACCTTAACTCAACAACTTGCAAGAAGTTTATATCTTTCACAGGAGAGAACAATTGAAAGAAAAATAAAAGAATTGTTTATCTCGTTTTATCTTGAAAAAATTAGAACTAAAAAGGAGATTCTTGAACTTTATTTAAATACGGTATATATGGGAAATGGGATTTATGGTTTTGGGACCGCTTCAAAGTATTATTTTGGAAAGGAACCAAAGGATTTAACACTTTCCGAAATAGCTTTGCTTGTTAATACGGTAAAATCTCCGGAATATTATAATCCACAGGAGTTAAAGGGAAATTATAAAAAAGCAGATATAGTGTTAAAAAGACTTTTGACGGAAAAAGTAATTTCAAATTTAGAATATAAAGAGTACTCGAATCAACTGGAAAATATTAAAGCATATAAAATAGTTGAGGAAGAATATGACGAAGAAATTTTCTGGAGAGTAATAGAAGAATTAAAGGAGCTTGGCTTTGATTTAAATGTTTTGAGAAAGGGATTTAAAGTAAAAACAACTTTAAGAAGTGAGTATAACGATATTTTAAAGCAGAATCTGTCAGAAAAAAATGCAGCATTGATTGTTAACTATATTACCGGTGAGATTCTTGGTTATTTTGGAAAGGGAGTAGATGAGGGAAGAAGGCAGACTGGATCTTTAATAAAACCATTTTACTATTACAAAGCTCTTTTAGAAGGTTATAATTTGGATTCAAAATTGTTTGATTTACCAATAAAGATTGGGGATTGGACACCGCAAAACTTTGAGAAAAATTATTTTGGGCAAACTACATTAGAAGAGGCTTTAGTTCACTCAAGAAATGTACCATCGTTAAATCTTTATTTAATGTTAGGGGATAATAATGTAAGAATGTTTTTACAGGATCAATTAAAAATAGAAGGATACTATCCAAATGATTTAACTTTGTCATTAGGAACACTTGAAACTTCTCATGAAGAGCTTGCAAAAGGTTTTTCTGCACTGTTAAATGGTGGAGTTGTAGTGAAACCACATATTGTTGATGAAGTAATAAGTTACAATGGAATAGTATATTATAAGGCAAAACCAGAAATTGAAAATGTGATTAGAAAGTCGAAACGTTCGCAGTTGGAAGCGAGTTATCTTATCATTAATCTCTTAAGAGAGGTTGTTAAGAGAGGAACAGGTGTGAGAGCAAATATACCTGGTAAGTATATTGTAGGAAAAACAGGAACAGCTGAACAATTTTCATGGTTTATGGGTGCAGATGGTCAGACATTGATGATAATTTCCCAGGATGGTAAAGATCTATTAGGTGGGAGGGATGTAGCTCCCGTTTGGAAGAATATAGCATTAAAGATTAAGATTGGCGAAAAGCCTTTTACCATTTTTTCTATTTATAGAAGGCTTGATGTGGTAAAGATAAATCCTTTGAAATATATAGATTATCAATATATATACGAAATGATTCAAGAAGGTAATTTGAGTGTAAAAACTCTAGCAAATATTTTAAAAACATTTGATGAAGAATCATTATTTGAGTTTTTATCATATATGAACACAATTTCTCAAGATTTAACTTTGGAATTGTGGAAAATTCTGGGAGGGGAAAGTTAATGAAGTTTTTTTATAATTTGAAAAGATCAGAATTTGGAGAGTATGTGGTTATAGAAATTACGGATGATATTAACAAAGGAATTGGTGCAATAATGCCTGAAAGACATAGAGGTGAGAATTATAAAACAATAATGGGAGTTATTGAAGAATATAGGCATATAGTTGAACAGTCAACTGTTAGTGATGCTTTTTGTATTTCAGAAAAACTTGAAAGGTATTTTCCAAATCATCCAAAAATAGTTTTTGCAATTGATGCAGCGTTCAAGGAATTGTATTCAAAAGCAAAGGGAATATCATTGGTGAAATTAATTGGGAGAGAAATTCAACATGAAAAGATTGAAAATAAAGATAGTAAAAAATTATATCCGGAATATATTGGGCATATTGATGTTATAAAATCAATACCAAAAATATTTGATGAAGATTTTACTTTTATTTTGACAAAATATCCCGATGGTGAAATGTGGGATGTTTTGAAAGCTCTTGCAACCAATTTTGATTATGTGGAGGTGCTTTCATGGAAAGAACGTTTGTCTATTTAAAACCAAATGCAGTTAGAAGGGGACTTGTTGGGGAAATAATAAAAAGATTTGAACAAAGGGGAATAAAAATAGTTGCACTTAAGCTTTTCTGGATGAGTAGAAAACAGGCTGAGAAATTATATGAAATGCACTATGGTAAATCATTTTACGAGGAATTAATAGATTTTGTCACTGGAGGACCAGTGGTTGCAATGATAGTTGAAGCTCCGCGTGTAATTGAAATGGTTAGACATATAATTGGTGATACAGATCCTCTTAAAGCTGGTACAGGAACAATTAGGGGAGAATTTGCATTAACAATAACGAAGAATTTAATACATGCAAGTGATTCAAGAGGAAGCTTTGAGAGGGAATACAAAATATTCTTCGATGAGAGCGAAATAGTTAATTATTACCTTGATGTTCAGGATGATATTTAATTTAACATGTTAGTTTGTAAATTTTTGGTTTTTCTAAGAAATAGAAAAATAAATCATAGTTTTTGATGGTAAGCATAATGTGAAAAAAGCATTTATTATGTTATTTATGCTTTTACTTATTATTAATGTTAAAAGTATTTGTATTTATTAAAAATTCAGGTCCTTTCTTAATACTTCCTTTCATTTCGATTTCAGGCGCTTTGTGCATTGAACCCTCCTAAAATTTTCATCTCATTGGATTAATCATATTCATTTAGAAATGAAAGAAAATTTAAAATAATAATTAATAAAAATTAAAAATCATGTACGAATACGAATTATCAAATTTTTTGTAGAGCTGAAAAATTGATATACTAAAAAACGATTGCAAACGATTGCTATTTTGTTGCTTGATTTTTAGAAGGTTTTTAGTTGAGGAGGTAATTTTATGAATTTTTTAGAAAAATTTGGAAGGATTCTTTTACCTATGATAACTCCTTTTAAAGAAGATTATTCTGTAGATTATGAAATGGCCAGGAAAATTTCGAAATATCTTTTAGAAAAAAACTATTGTGATTCTTTGATAATTAGTGGTACGACTGGTGAATTTCATTCTTTAACATTTGAAGAAAGGGTAAAACTTTTTGAGGAAATTAAAGATGAAGTTGGGGATAAAGTTCCTTTAATTGCTGGGACAGGGGCAGTTTTTACAAAAGAGGCAGTAGAACTAACAAAGGCTGCAGAAGAAATAGGTTATGATGCAGCAATGGTTGTATTACCTTATTATTGTCATCCTACTCAAGACGGTATTTATTATCATTTTAAAGAAATTGCGAAAAACACATCTCTACCTATTATAATTTATAATATTCCTCTATTTGTAAACATGAGTATTACCCCAGAGACAGCGGCAAAACTTTCTGAAATTGATAACGTAGTTGCAATAAAAGATGAAGCAGGGTTGAATCCATTACAAACTTCTGAGTTTATAAAAAAATCTAATAACAAATTGATGGTATATTCTGGAGATGATGTGATGGTTTTGCAGGTATTATCTCAAGGTGGCGTTGGAGTGGTTAGTGGAGCATCACATGTAGTAGGAGATATGATTAGGGATATGATAGATTCTTTTTTAAATGGAAAGACCGAAAGATCAATTAGGTTATTTCAAATACTTTATGATGTATTTAAAAGCTTTTTTAGTATTTCAACTGAGCGAATTAATCCTACACCGGGAGTAAAACTTGCTTTTGAAATAGAGAGTGGATTACCGGTTTCCAGACCAAGGCCACCTCTTATGGCTTATACCGAGGAAGATAGAGAATTTATTAAAAAGAACTTAGAAAAAGCACGAGCTGCTTACTATGAGCTAGAAAGAATGTAGATTGGAAAAATGAAAACTTAAAAGAAAAGATGCTACGTATGATTTTAATAAAATAGCAAATTTTGTGTGTAAATTAAAAATTCATAATTTGGGGAGGCGAAAAAATGAAGAAGAAAAAAGTTGGGATAATAACATTTTCAGATGGTAGAAAATTTGTTCATGAGGAACTTCTTGAAATGAATAAACAATTTGAAAATAGGCTTGTGAAAGCGCTTGAAGAAACAGGAGAGGTAGAAGTAGTTAGAGCGAGTGAAATTGTTTGGAAACCATCATTAGCAAAAGAGGCTGGTAAAGAATTGATGAAAGCAGAGGTAGAGGCAACTATATTTAATTATGCAATATGGTGTTGGCCTCATTTTACAGTTCTAGCGTCGTTATACGCACCTGGACCATATCTTTTGTATGGTCAAATAAACCCAAAATATCCTGGTATGGTTGGTTTACTTGCTGCTGCTGGAGCATTAGAACAAATTGGGAAATTCCCATTTAGGGTATATGGTGAACCAGAGAATAAGGATGTTATAGAGGAAGTATTGAAATTTGTAAGGGCTGCATCTACCGTAAATAGGCTTAAGGGTGAAAGATATGGTCAATTTGGTGGAAGACCAATGGGAATGTATACAGCCGCTGCAAATGGTGATCAATGGATGAAAGAATTTGGTATTGACGTAGAACAGATTGATCAATATGAGTTGGTGTTAAGAGCGGAAAAAGTTGCAAAAGAAAAAGTGAGAAAAGCACGTGAATGGCTTGAAAAGCATTCAAATGTGTTATATGACGGGAAACAGTTAACTCCAGGAAAATTTGAAAAACAAATTGCGTTGTATTATGCAGCAAAGGAAATAATAGAAGAATATGAATTAGATTTTGTGGGATTTAAAGGCCAACCAGAAATGACCAACAATTATGCAACTTTAGATGTAGTAGAAGCATTTTTAAATGATCCGTATGATTGGGATGGACCAAAAGATCCAATAGTAGCAGCAACAGAAACAGATATGGATGGGGCTTTAACAATGGAAATTTTAAAACATATATCTGGTGAACCAGTATTATTTGCAGATGTGAGACATTATTTCGTTGACGAAAATTTACTTGATTTATGTAATTCAGGTACTCATGCGACCTATTTTGCTGGAAGATCTAAAAATCCAGAAGAAAATTTGAGAAAAGTGGAATTTTATCCAGAGACATTTTATTTCCCGGCGGGTGGAGCAGCGGTGAAGCATTTTGCGTCACCAGGTGAAATGACATTTGCAAGACTTACGAGAAAAAATGGAAAATATCATATGACAATTTTTAAAGGAAAAGTTGTGGAATTAGATGAGAAAACGAAAGAAAGATTATCGAAAGACGTTCAAGAAGAATGGCCACATGTATATGTAGAATTAGAAACTAATATGGAGAGATTTCTTGAACATTATCCTTGTAACCATACACATGGAGTGTATGGGGATTATATTGATGAACTTGTCAAATTCTGTAGAATGAAAAATATTGATTATTTAATTTTATAAGGATTAGGGGTGATAGTATCAGTAAAAAAATTACAATTAAAGATATTGCTAGAGCTTTAAATATAAATCCATCCACTGTTTCAAGAGCTTTGAATGATAAACCGGGTGTGAAACCAGAATTGAAAAAAAAGATAAAAGAAAAAGCCGAAGAATTGGGATATATTGTTTCTTTTCAAGCAAAATCATTAAGAACCAAAAAAACTATGACTATTGGAATTATATTATCAGATATAAAGAACCCGTTTTTTTTAGACTTTTTGGATGGTGTTGAGAGGGTATTATTTCATAGAAAATATAAAATTCTTCTTGCTACTTCCAATGAAGATGTCAATAAGGAAAAGACATATTTAAAGTGGTTTTTGGAGCATGGGGTTGATGGAATAATGATATCTCCGACATGTGGGAATGATGGAAGTAATAATTTAATGCTTTTAAGACAAATTAAAAAAAGAGGAATACCGATAGTCTTATATGACAGAAAATTTCAAGAAGCGGAAACAGAATTTGATTCGGTTACTATCAACAATTATCAAGCGGTTGTTAGTGCTGTTAAATATCTGGTAAATGATATGGGACATAAAAAATTAGGCTTGTGTTTAATTGAACCAATGGTTTATACACTAAAAGAAAGGTATAAAGGATTTATTGAAGGATGTAAGTTTTTTGGAGCAGAATATAAAGATGAGTGGATTGTTGTTTTATCAAAAGACGAAAAAGAAAATATGAAAAGATTGAAACGGTATTTTGAGGAATCAGGACCTACAGCAGTAATTGGAAGTAATCATTTTATTACTCAGCAATTATTAAAAACTGCAAAAAAATTAGATAAGAAAATCCCTGATGATTTGTCGTTAATTGCATTTGATGACAATATTGAAAATGAACTTTATGAAACACCTATCACAACAATTAAACAGCCAGTACTTTTGATAGGAAAAAATGCAGCAATTATGATGATGGGAAGATTGGATGGTGAAGATATGATTCCACAAAATATTGTTTTGAATTCGGAATTAATAATTCGGAAGTCTGTTAAGAAATTATAACAAGGGGGGATTTCCCCGAAAAAAAACCAGGAGGTGGGGTCATGAAGAAAGCTTTGTTAGTGTTATTTCTTGGATTATTTTTGGTGGGTATGACTTTGAATGCATTTTCAGTTAAAGCTGTTCCAACAAAACAGATGAAGATATTCTTTATTGTTAAAGCAAGTGAATCAGAGTTTTGGCAAATAGTTATTGACGGTGCAAAAAAAGCAGCGGCGCATTTTGGGGTAACTTTAATTCACCAAGAACCTACTACTGAAGCGGATGTAGCAAAGCAAGTAGCAATTTTAGAAACAGCAATTTCTACAAAGCCAGATGCAATTGTTATTGCACCAACAGTTGCTGATGCTCTCGTACCAGGAATTGAAAAAGCTATGGACATGGGTATTCCAGTAATAATTATTGATTCAGCTGCTAATACAGACAATTATGTAAGTTTCTTAGCGTCAAATAATTATGTAATTGGTCAAGTGGCAGCAGATAAAATGGCAGAACTTTTAACAGAGAAATATGGAGAACCCAAGGGTCAGGTTGCATTGATTACATTCATGTCGGGTGTTGGATCTCTGGAAGCAAGAAAAAACGGTTTTGTGGACAGATTAAAAGAAAAATATCCAAATATTAAGGTTGTAGCAATTAGAGATGCGCAAGGAAAGCAAGGTAACACAATTGGTATCACACAAGATTTACTTACTGCATTCCCTAATCTAGATGGTATATATGCAAGTAACCAATATACTGGTGATGAAATGGTAAGAGCATTGGATATGATGGGAAGAAAAGATCTTGCAACAGTTGCAGTTGACAGTGGTGCACAAGAAGTATGGGGATTAAAAAACGGATATCTTGATGCAATTCTTGTACAGAAACCTTGGGTTATGGGTTATGCAGGTGTTTCATATGCAATAATGGCTAGAAATGGAGTTCCAGTAGCTAAAAATGTTGATACTGGTATTATGGTTGTAACTCCTGAAATGATTGCTTCTGGAGCAGCAGATGAAGTGTTAGATCCAATTAATTTCCATAAAGATTGGTAAGAAGTTAAATATTAGGGGAAGATTTTCTTCCCCTTTTTTTGGGGGTGAAGATGTGCAAAATGGATATGCTATTGAGCTAAAAGGTATAAGTAAATATTTCCCTGGTGTTCAAGCTTTGAAAAATGTGGATTTTAATTTGAAGCTTGGTGAAGTAAAAGCTTTGATAGGGGAAAATGGGGCAGGAAAATCAACACTGATTAAGATTCTTACAGGAGCATATTCAGCTGACGAAGGAGAAATTTATATTTTTGGTCAAAAGATAGAAAAAATGACTCCTATTATTTCAGAAAAATTAGGAATATCAGCTGTTTATCAAAATTTGGTTTTAGCTCCACATTTAACGGTGGCTGAAAATATATTTTTAAGCGAGTTGCCTTCGAAGTGGAATTTTGTAAGTAAAAGTATGTTATTTAAGAAAGCTAAAGAAGTTTTAAAAAGATTAGAATATCATGAAATTATTAATCCTAATGAGAAAGTTAAAAATCTTTCTGTGGCACATCAGGGTATTGTGGCAATAGCAAGAGCAATTTCAAAAAATGCTAAGATTGTAATTTTCGATGAACCTACTGCAGTGTTAACTAGTAAAGAAACAGAAGAGCTTTTTAGAATTATTTCGGAATTGAAGAAATCCAATGTATCAATTGTATATATTTCACATCGTTTAGAGGAGATTTTTAAGATTTGTGATAAAGCATATGTTCTAAAGGATGGAGAATTTGTGATAGAAAAAGATATTAAAGATACAAATGAAGATGAACTAATCTCATATATGGTAGGAAGGAAATTAAAAAGGGATTTTTATATTTCTAAAGAAAAAGGAAAGGAAATATTGAGAGTAGAAAATTTAAAAAATGAGAAACTAAGAAATTGTAATCTTAGTTTATTTGAAGGTGAAATTGTTGGTTTGTATGGTTTGGTAGGATCTGGAAGAACCGAACTTGCAAGAGCAATTTTTGGAGCAGATAAGATAGATAATGGAAAGATTTATATAAGTGGAAAATTAGAATATGTTTCTAATACTTTGAAAGCAATAAATAATAAATTGGCACTTATACCTGAGGATAGGAGAAATCAAGGCTTGGCGTTAAAACTTTCTGTAAAAGAAAACATTAATTTACCAGTTTATAGGAAAATTTCTAAATTTGGCTTTATTAATTCAAAAATTGAAAAAGAAACTGCTTTAGAATACGTTAGAAAATTAGATATTAAGACTCCAGATATTTATAAAACGGTGCAAAATTTGAGTGGTGGGAATCAACAAAAAGTTGTTATTGCCAAATGGCTTGCTAGTGAAGCAAAAATATTTATTATGGATGAACCAACCAATGGAGTAGATGTAGGAGCAAAAGAAGAAATATATTCAATAATGAATGAACTTGCAAAAAATGGTGCGGCAATATTGTTTATTTCTTCCTATATGCCTGAGTTAATGGGAATTTGTGATAGAATTTTGGTTATGAATTCCGGTAGAATAGTTGCAAATATTTCACGTGAGGAATATGATGAGGAAAAAATTTTAGCTTATGCAATAAAAACTGCTAATTTTGAGGGGGTAGATTCCAAGTGAAGAAAATGAAATTCAATACTCAAATGATTCTTTTCTTAGTTGTAGTTGCTTTATGGATATTTTTAGCTGTTTCCAGTGAATATTTTTTGACATACTCCAATATAAAAAACATTATGCGACAGATGGCTATACAAGGAGTATTGGCTGTTGGAATGGTGGTAATTATTATAACAGCTGGAATTGATTTATCAGTTGGATCAGTGGTTGCATTAGTAAATATTATGTTATCAAAGATGCTAGCAAATCATTTTTCTATTCCTCTTGCCATTTTGATTGTTTTAATTGTTTCAACAAGTGTGGGATTAATTAATGGGATAGTAATATATGATTTTGGTGTACCAGCCTTTATAGCTACACTTGCAATGATGACAATTGCTAGGGGAATAACATTGTTAATTTCTGGTGGAAGTAATGTATTTGGACTTCCAAGAAGTGTAGCAAATTTTGCATCATCTGATTTTTTAGGAATACCTTCGTTGTTTTGGTTCTTGATTATAACAGTTGTTGTGACAGAAATTATACTTAGAAAAACAAGATTTGGAAAATATATTTATGCTTTAGGGAGTAATCCGGAAGCAGCAAGGCTTTCAGGTGTGAATTTGAGGCTTGTAACATATGGTGTATATGCTTTAGGAGGATTTTTATGGGGAATTGGTGGAGTTTTAGAAACTACAAGATTGTGGATGGGTGTACCGACAACTGGAACAGGTTATGAATTAGATGCTATTGCGGCTGCTGTGTTGGGTGGTGCAAGTTTATTTGGTGCCGAAGGAAGTGCTTTAGGCGCATTTTTTGGTGCTTTAGTAATGATTACCATATATAATGGTGCAGTTTTGTTGAATATTAACCCATTCTGGCAAAGAATAATTGTTGGTGTTATCTTAGTTGTTATAGTGGCAATAGATCAGTTTAGAAAAAAAAGATCAAATGATTAGGAGCTGAGAATATGTTAAAAAATATACCAATTCAAATTTCACCGGAATTAATGAAAGTTTTGATGGAAATGGGGCATGGGGATGAAATATTACTAGCAGATGGAAATTTTCCCGCATATTCGTATGGTAAAAAGGTTATTCGGGCTGATGGTTTGGGAATTCCCGAGCTTATGGAAGGAATTTTAAAATTTCTCCCCTTGGATACTTTTGTGGATTTTAATGTGATTTTTATGGATAATGGCTTAGATGAAAAACCAAAAATTTGGGAAAAATATATCGAAATCTTAGAGAATTCTGGAGAGAAGTACAATTATATATCCATAGAGAGATTTCAGTTTTATGAAAGATGTAAAAATGCATTTGCTATTGTTGCTACAAGTGAAACAGCTTTATATGCAAATGTAATCCTTAAAAAAGGAGTTGTCAAATGAATGATTTTTATTGATTCGATATCTAGTAATGCAATTGAATTAATTTCAAAAAATCTTTTTTTTGAAGGTTTAACTACAAATCCAACAATATTAAAAAAGAATAATATTAGTTTTGAAACAGCTTTACAACTTTTGTATAAAGTTCGTGGAACTCATTTTGTTCAAATAAGTTTGAGAAACAAAAGATATTTAAATTATTTGATGGAAAAATCTTTTTTTAGTGATAAAATAGTTGTCAAATTGCCGTGGGTTCCACTAGAAATTTCAGATTTTGTAAGAAAACTTCGTGAAAGAAGATATAAAATATGTGCAACTGCTGTTTATAGTTTCAACCAAATTGTTAGTGCCTTAACATTGGATGTAGAGTATATTGCTATTTATTATTCACGGATGTTGAAATGTGGCTATAAAAAAGAATATATAAAAGAATTATTAACAATATTTCCTTATCCTGAGAAGTTTTTGGTTGCAAGTCTAAAAACAGTGGATGATATTAATGAAGTAATAAAAATGGGATATAAGAATATAACAATCGATGAAAAATTGGCTTTGGAATTTTTTAAGGTAAAATTTCCAAATAATGATTTAGAAAGATTTGAGAAAGATTTTAAGGAGGAATTGAGTTGATACTTTGTGCAGGAGAATCATTGATAGATTTAATAGGTGAAGAAGGAAAAGGAATAAAGCAAAGTGAATATTTTAAACCTAGAATAGGTGGTTCGCCCCTGAATGTAGTTATTGGTCTTTCAAGGTTAGGAAAAGATGTCGCTTTTTTAACAAAGGTGGGGGATGATTATTTTGGTGAGAAAATAAAAGATTTTTTGATTACTGAAAAGGTTAAATCTGAATACATTTTCATTGCTAATGGTAAAAAAACACCACTTGCTTTTGTTGCACTGTCGAAAGACAAGGTTCCTGAATATGAGTTTTATAGGCAGAACACTGCAGATTTAGATATTACAGATGAAGATATTCAAAAAGTAAATTTGGATGAAATTGAAATATTTCATTTTGGCTCTATTTCTCTGATTGAAGGTAGAACTGCTGAAAGTTTAATTAGCTTATTTTATTTGATGAAAGAAAAAGATATAGTTACTTCGCTTGATCCAAATGTTAGGAATAATTTAATTCCAAACATTGAAGAATATAAAGACAAGTTGTTAAAAATAATGAAAACAGTTGATATTTTGAAATTGAGTGAAGAAGATTTGAAATTTTTCTTACCTAATAATTCATTTGATTCTTTTGTCGAATTTTTAGAAAGAAAAGATAAGATAACATTTTTAACACTTGGCAAAAAAGGATCTTTAGCTTATTTTGGAGGAAAGATTTTTAAAAATGATGCAAAGAAATTCGGAACAATAGTTGATACTACTGGTTGTGGTGATGCTTATATGGCTGCAATATTATATAAAGTATCACAAATAGGATATTCGAAATTAAGGGAAGATAATTTATATGATATTATGAATTTTGCATCAGTGGTTGCCGGAATTGTTGCAACAAAATATGGTGGAGCGTCTTCAATGCCAAGAAAAGAAGATCTGGGGATTTGAGGTGATTAATGTGGATTTAAAAGATAAACTTGTTTTATTTTCAAGACTTATATGGGAAAGAAAATTAACCGAAAGTATAGGAGGTAATTTCAGCATAAGAGATAAGAATAAAGTTTATATTACGCCTACTACATTTTTAAAAAAATTTATTGAAAGGGAGGATATTGTTACGATAGACATAGATGGAAAAATTTTAGAGGGTAAAAGAAATCCTTCATCAGAGTGGAGAATGCATACCCTAATATATAAAGTTAGATCAGATATATATTCTATAATTCACGCTCATCCTCCGTATGCAACATTGTATGCTGTTAGAGGTGAGGAGATTCCAGTCTTTTTAACACCAGAATCACAAATTTATCTGAAGAATATTTTTTATGCAAATTATGCCACACCAGGTACAGAAGAATTTGCAAGAAAAATATTACCCGGATTAGAAAATGGTTCCGAAATTTTCATTTTGAAAAATCATGGAGTTACAGTAATTGATAAGACAATAGAAATGGCATATGCAAAGTTGGAAATGCTTGAATTTGTTTGTATGCTTGGAAGCATGTTAGATAACCCAACGAATTATTATGTAATTGATAAAAATTTGGAGGGAGTTTGATAATGGAAAAAAGGTTTTTGGCAATAGATTTTGGGGCTTCAAGTATAAAAACTGTTGTAGCTGAGTTAATGGGTGAGAGAATAAATATTTTAGATTTGAAAAAGTTTCGTAATGAATATTTTCAAAGTAAGGGGTATTATTTATGGAATGTTGGATATTTTTTGAATGTTGTTTCTAAGATAATTGAATGGGCAAAGGATGAATATAATGTATTGTCTTTTGGCATAGATTCATGGGGAGTAGATTTTGGTATAGTTTTTGAAGATACACCATTTTTGGTATTTCCTTTGCATTACAGAAATATGTTTGAACACTTGGATATGGTGGAAGATGTTGTTAAAGATTTTGGGGATGGTTATTTGCTTTTTAAGAAAACGGGAGTGTTTCCACATCCTTACAATACCATATTTCAGATTAAACTTTTGAAAATTTCAACTCCCGATTTTTTTAGGCAAAATTTTAAAATACTAAATATTCCTCAATTTTTAATTTATATGCTAAATGGGGAAAAATTTTCTGAATATACAATGGCTACTACAACTCAACTTTATTCAATAACAAAAAGAAAATGGGATGATGAAATTTTAGATTATTTAAAGTTAAATGAAGAAAATTTTGGTGAAATAAATTATCCAAATGGGATCATTGGTAGTTATAAAGGAATGGATATAGTAAATATTCCATCTCATGATACAGCATGTGCATTTTGTACATTACCATTTGATGATAGAGATACATTAATAATTAGCTCGGGTAGTTGGAATGTTGTTGGTGTAAAGATTCAAGAACCAATTGTAAATAAAGAAGCATATGAAAAAGAATTTTCAAATGAGGGAACATTTGAAGGAAAATATAGATTGGTGGCCAATATTCCTGGATTTTGGATTTTAGAGCAAATTTTATTTGAATTGAGAGAGCAAGGGGGAAAAATAGATTATGAAAAGATGATTCAATTAGCAAGGAATGCTCGTATAAATAACAGATATTTGGACCTTAAAGATCCTGAGTTACAATCTCCAGGAAACATTATAGACAAAATAAAATCCCGGATAAAAGAAGCTAATTTAATTGGAGATGTTATAAAAATAGCTTTAGACAGCATTGTAAACGAAATTTATCAAGTTTACCAGTATTTTAGCAATATTTTAAAAGTTAAATTCAAAAGATTATATCTAGTTGGTGGAGGGGTGAAGAATGAATTATTCTGTGAATTGTTGTCAAGAAGATTAAAGCTACCAGTTTATATAGGATTTTCTGAGAGCTCAGCATATGGTAATATTTTTTCACAAATATTCATTAATGAGAATATGAAAAATTTATCTGAATTAAAAAAGTTTATAAGAAAATCGTTTGAAATAAAAAAGATTGATTAAATTAATTTTTTAACAGATTGGCGAATTATAAGCTTTGTGTCGAGTAAGATTTGTTTCTTTAGTACGTTTTTTTTGTTTAGGATATTTATTAAATTTTTTGCGGCTAGTATTCCCATTTCCTTGGGGTCTTGTTTTACACAGGTAATTGGAGGATTGAAGATTTGATTCCAGTACGTATCATCAAAGGCAACAAGTGAAATTTCTTCTGGTACATTTGCTTTTAATTCAGAAATAGCTCTTAAAGCACCGAGAGATGTCAAATCATTTAAAATCAATACTACTGAGGGTCTTCTTTTCTGTTTTAGAATTTTTTTCATTGATAAATAACCAGATTCTTCAGTGGAGTCGAACCCCTGTATCCATTCTGGTTGAACAGTGATTTTAAGTTTTTTTGCATAATTTAATGCAGTTTCCAGACGGATTTTACCAGTTATTGACTCAGGAGATAATGAAATAATTCCCAGGGTCTTATGTCCCATTTTGTATATATGATTTATCAATTTTTTGATCCCTTGTTCATTATTTGTGACAATAGAAGGAATATCTAAAGTCGGAAAGAATCTATCAAAAAATACAATGGTTTTTTTGGAGGAATAGAGTTTAGAATAGAAGTTTTTTGTTTTGTTGTCCAAAGTTGGAGCTGCGATAATACCATCTACACGATGTGAGATAAGACTTTTTAAATGAAAAATTTCTTTTTCTGGATCTTCGTCAGAAACACACAAGAAAAAGTTGTAATTATGTGAATATAAAACATCTTCTATAGCTTTTATCACAGTGGCAAAGAATGGATTTCCAATATCCGGTATTATTATTCCCAAGGTTCCTGTTTTTCCTTTTTTTCTTAAAGAACTAGCTCTAGCATCTGGATAGTATCCAATTTTTTCTGCATATTGAATTATTTTGTTTCTGAGATCCTCACTTACACCAGGTTTTCCAGATAGTGCTCTTGAAACTGTAGACGGATGAACTCCCAGATCCTTTGCGATTTTAGTAATACTCATAGAATCACCACGCAAATGTTTGAGTATTATTTACATTATATTGTAACACAATATAAATAAAACATCTAATTAAAAATTTGGAAGATATTCGGGAATAATTCTTAATAGTTGCTTTAGAATATTTATAAATGGTTTTGGAATAATAGAGAGGATTATTGTATAATAACAATGTGCAAGCAAACGTTTGCGTTGTTAGAGCGAATTTTAAGGAGGGTGGTATTATGAAAAAGGTTCTTATGTTTGCTTTGTTGATTGTTTTTTCAGTATTTGTAATAGGTGCTCCAAAGTATGTTTTGAAATTTGGAACTGTTGCAGCTCCTACTCAACCTCAAGTAAAAGCTATGGAAAAATTTGCAGAAGTAGTTAAGGAACTTAGTGGTGGAAATATTGAAGTTCAGGTTTTTCATTCCGGACAATTAGGTGATCAAAGATCAATGATTTTAGCAGTTATGCGTGGAGATTTAGATATGCTTTGTGATACAGGTCCAGCCTGGTTTGCTGATATAGGTGGAATGCCTGAATTTGGAGTATTTAATGCAGCCTATGTTTTCAGAGACTTAGATCATATGTACAGGGTTATGACGAGTAAAATGGTTCAAGATATGTTCAATGAACTTGCAAGAAAAACAAACCTAAGAGTTCTGGATACTTGGTATTTAGGAACAAGAGAATTAAATTTAACCAAGAAAGTTGGTCCAGTTAAAACTCCTGAAGATTTAAGAGGTGTTAAACTAAGAATGCCAAACAGTAAAGTTTATCTAGATATGGGAAGAGCATTAGGTGCTCAACCAACACCAATGGATTTCACTGATGTTTATCTTGGTTTAAAAACAGGTGCTATTGATGGACAAGACAATCCTCTCCCAACAGATTTGTCAGCAAAATTTGTTGAAGTTACACATTATATTGTTTTAACTGATCACTTGATTGGAATTTTGAATCCTGTAATCAATGAAAAATTGTGGAAATCTATGCCAGAGGAATATAGAGTATACATTAAGAAAGCAATGGAAGTTGCAAGATATTATATGAATTATTTAGTTACAGAGCAAGAAGCTGAATTATTGAACACATTTGTGAAAGATTATGGAATGGAAATAATAATTCCAGACAAAGAAGCATTTATGAAACATGCATTAGATTACTACAGTCAACCAGAATTTGATAACCTTTGGGGAGAAGGGATGTACGAGAAGATACAAAACTTCTAAATTTTTGTGGAAGCCTCGAGGCTTCCACATTTTCTAAGGAGTGAGCGCATGAGGAGGGTATACAGAATTTTAATTGATTTTATTGAAGTCCATTTATCTGTAATATTTTTTGTTATTTTATTTGCCAGTATGATTGGACAAGTGTTCATGAGATATGTATTAAACAATCCATCGCCTGAATTATATGAAATCATGTCATATAGTTTTGTTTGGGTAACTTTATTAAGTGCAGCATATGCAAAAAGATTGAATAAACATATTAGATTTAATATAGTCTTAGAAAAGTTGCCTTTGAAAGCTCAGCTCATAATTGAGATAATTTTTGATGCTCTTGTTATTTTTACTTTTGCTATATCGTTGTATCCGGTAATAAGTCAGGCATTTTGGTACAAGATAATAAAGTCCCAGGTCCTACAAATTCCATGGACTTATTTGATTATTTGTTTACCAATGTTTATGATTTTAATAATTTTGCATAACATAGAATCAATTGTAAAGAACATTAATAGGTTAAAGCAGCGGGAGGAGAAATAATATGTCTTTGACTATATTCTTTCTTACTTTTGGTTTAATGTTTTTGTTTGGATATCCTTTAGCATTAGCTATGATTACAGGTGGAATATTGTACATGGTTTTTTCAGGGCTTAGTTTATCAGGTTTGATTGATATGCTTGTTATTCATTTTTCATCACAAACAGTTTTGATAGCGGTTCCTTTGTTTATTTTTACAGCTAATGTTATGAATGAATGTAAAATAACTGAAATTATGTTTGATTTTGTTGTTAAAGCAATGGGAAAAATTAGAGGTGGACTCGGTTATGCGAATATACTTGCAAGTATTATTTTTGCGGGTATGAGTGGATCAGAAATTGCGGATGTTGCAGGTATAGGAGCTATAGAAATTAAAGCAATGAAAGATTCAGGATATGATGGGCCATTTGCCTGTGCGGTTACTTCAGCTTCAGCCACTATTGGTCCAATAATTCCCCCAAGCATTCCGATGGTTATATATTCTATGTTGACAGGAGCTTCTTTGGGGTATCTTTTTTTAGCAGGTTTCTTACCAGGATTTCTTTTGGGTGCTTTAGAGATGTTGATGGTATATTATTTATCTAAAAAAAGGAATTATCCTCTTGGTAAAAAATATCCTTTTTCTACTTTGTTTATATCTTTTTGGAAATCGTTCCCCGCTTTAATGGCACCGATAATCTTATTGGCAGGAATATACGGAGGCGTATTTACTGCAACTGAAGCAGCTGCAATAGTAGGTTTGTATATTATTTTGATTAGTTATCTTGTATATAGAACTTTGGGAATTAAAAAGCTTTATAAGATATTTATAACTACTGTACAATCAATAGGATATATTAGCATAATTGTTGCTGCTGCATATATCGTTTCCTATATAATGGCAAGAGAACAGGTTCCAGCGGCTATTACTATGGCATTTGTAAAATCCGGACTTCTTTCAAGTAAAATATTGCTTTTATTAGGAATAAACATTTTGTATTTTATTCTGGGAATGTTTATCGATGTTTCGATAATTCAACTGGTTGTTATTCCAATCATATTGCCTTTAATCCAGAAGGCAGGCATAGATTTAGTGCATTTTGGTATTATTACAACCGTTAATTTAATGATGGCTTTGGATACTCCACCATATGGTCAAACAGGTTATATTACCAGTGCTATTAGTGGTACACCTGTAAAGGACGTGTTTAAAGAGATGATTAAATATTGGATACCTGTGGAACTTTTAGCTTTGATGATAATAACGTATTGGCCAGATTTTGTGTTATTTATTCCAAGATTATTTGGATATAAAGGTTGAGGTGGTATTGTGGAAAATTTAGAAGGAATTATTGTGGCAACATTAACTCCTATGAATAGTGACGGCAGTGAGATAGATTTATCACCAATAAAAGATTACGTTGATTTTTTATACACACGAGGCGTACATGGTATTTTTGTTAATGGAACAACTGGAGAAGGAATGTTATTAGATTTAAACGAAAAAAAGAAATTATTGTATGAATTTAAAAAGCATGCAGATGGAAAGTTGAAGGTTATTTCGCATTGTGGTGCGTTGAATTACAAAGAGATAGAAGAAATGATAGAAATTTCAAAGAATCTTGCAGTTGATGCTATAGCAGTTGTTACTCCATTTTATTACAGACATTCTGATGATGAAATCTTATATTTTTACAGGTTTGTTTGTGAAAAGGCTGATGAGTTACCAGTCTTGGGATATAATATACCGGGTTTAACTAATAATTGGATAAGAAGTGAAATAGTCGAAAAATTAAAAAACAGCTGTTCTAATTTTATAGGAGTAAAAGATAGTAGCGGGGATTTTACACACATTTTATCATTGCTGAAAACTGGTTTAAGTATTTTTGTCGGATATGATGTGGCATTTTTAGCTTCTTTGATAATGGGCGCAAAAGGATGTGTTTCTGGTCCAGGAGGGGTTTTTCCCGAATTTTTTGATAAAGTTTGGAAGTATTTTAAAAATGAAAATTTAAGCAATGCTCACGAATATCAGGAAATACTTTCGCAATTTTCGTTAGCTATAGGTAATGGTGGTGATATACCATTATTAAAATCTGTTTTGAAATTAAGAGGTATAGATCTTGGAGGTGTCAGATTTCCTTTAAAACAAACTTCTAAAGAAAAATTGGAAATTGTCAAAGAAAAATTAGAGAAACTTTCTAGTAAATATTCAATTGATTTGAAAATATGTTAGGAGAGGGGGGTTAACATTTGTATTTACTTGGTGTTGATATAGGAACTCAGGGAACAAAAGCAGTACTTGTTGATATTAATGGGAAAATCATTTCAGAAGCTTCAAGTGGATATGATGTGATGACCCCGAAACCTAATTGGGCAGAACAATGGCCGGATGTATGGTTGAAAGCCAGTTATGAAGTAATAAAAGAAATAGTGGAAAAAACAAAAATAGAAAAAAAGAAAATAATAGCGGTTGCCTTTAGTGGTCTATATGGAGGTTCCGGGATACCAGTTGATAGAGAAATTAAACCGTTGAGACCATGCCTAATATGGATGGATAGAAGAGCAATAGATGAAACAGAGTGGGTAAAGGAAAGGGTAGATAAGGATACATTGTTTAAAATAACTGGTAATTATGTTGATTCTTATTATGGATTTACAAAGATGTTGTGGATAAAAAATCATGAACCGGAAATATGGAAAAAGATATACAAATTTGTTACCCCGAAGGATTATGTAATTTATCATATGACAGGTGAAATAGCTATAGATTATTCTTCGGCAGGAAATATAGGTGGGATTTTTGATTTAAATAAATTAAATTGGTCGAAAGAATTATGTGAGGAGTTAGGAATCCCTCTGGAATATCTTCCCGAAAGAATAGTAAAGTCTTCTGAAGTTGTTGGTAAAATTAAAAAAACAGCATCAGAGAAATGCGGATTATTAGAAGGTACACCAGTCATAGCTGGTGGAATAGATGCTCCTGTTGCACAATTATCTGCAGGTTCATTGTATGAAGGTGAGCATGTAGCAATGGTTGGTACTTCTATGTGTTGGGGAACAGTGCATGGAAAAGATAAAACAGTTTTTGGGTTGGTTAATTTTCCGTATGTTGTAAATGATACTGAAAAAATATATACCTTTGGAGGTGCAGCAACAGCAGGGGCATTAGCAAAGTGGTATAATGATCAATTTGGAAATATTGAAGAAATAATTGGAAAAAGGTTGGGGAAATCATCTTATCAAATATTAGATGAAGAAGTAAAAAATATAGAACCTGGAAGTAAGGGATTGATTGTTTTACCTTATTTTATGGGAGAGAGATCTCCAATCTGGGACCCATATGCAAAGGGAGTGATTTTTGGTCTAAGTTTGTATCATAAAAGGGAACATATATATAGGGCGTTAATGGAAGGTGTAGCCTATTCATTAAGACATAATATAGAAGAAGGGCAAAATGCTGGATTAAAGTTAAACGATGAGTGTCTTATAGTAGGTGGTGTTGCAAAATCAACGGTGTGGGTAAGTATTTTTGCAGATGTCACAGGGTATAAAATGAGAAAAATTTCTAGCAACGTTGAAGCGCCATATGGAGATGCTTTTCTTGCGGGATTAGGAGTTGGTGCAATAGAAAGTGAAGAAAAGATAAAGGAATGGGTAAAGTTTACTGAACCTATTGTTCCAAACTTGGATAATAAAAAGGTTTACGATAAATATTATGAAATCTATAAGAAACTGTATGAACGAAATAAAGAGGTGTTTAAAGCCCTATAAAGTAAACCTAAAATACGGCCTTTGAAGGCCGTATTTTTAATGATAATGAAAAATTTAATTGTGATTTTTTACTAATGTTATTTCAGCTAACCTTGAAAAAGTTTTCTGTTATTAATGTTATATGTTAATTTTTGGCTTATTAAAATTCTTTTTTTATTGTAATTATCATCAGCGAAAATATTATTAAAGAAGCAAATATCAAATATTTTACCTCACCAGCTATGCTTGCACCGTTTAGTTGATAGTTTCTGATTGCATATGTTAATTTATATACAGGTGTAAATGAAGCTATTTTAAACATTAATTTAGGAAGAGTTGTGACAGGTGTTATACTTCCACTGGTGAAAAAGAAAAACATTGCAAAAGAAATGCTCAAGATGTTAGCAGCAGTTTTATTTGGAGATAATGATGATAGGAATAAAGAAAGTGAAGAGTGAAAGATTACTCCGAGGATTGCGAGAGGAAAGAATATGTTATAAGGTATGTTAATTCCAAGAAAGTATCCCGCAAAATAAACAACAAATGACACTATTAACCCTAAAGTAAACAAGGCTAAAAATTTTATTATGGCATATTTGTACCATTTTTCATTGTTAACTTTAAAGATAATAATTAAACCTAATTCTCTGTCATTTACTATGCTTAAAATTCCTATAGATAAAGTAAGAAAAGCAACTGACAAAAATAAAATTGCTGGAGAAAATAAATCGCCAAATTCAGTTTTAAAATTTTTTGTTTTTGGGACAAATTCAGGAGCCGGTGTGTTTTCGCTAACGAATAAATATTTTAAAACTTGTGGGCTGAAAAAAGGAGTTCCGCTCAAATCTTTAAATATAGAATTTAATACATTGAAAATTCCAACAGAAAGCTGTAAATCAACTGGACTTGGAATAAAATCAATTTGTACTTTTTCTCCTTTATACAATGCATCAGTAAAATTTGAAGGTATTACAAGTACAGCGTTTATTTCACCCTTTTCAAGTAAATCTGGATAATTTTCATCTACATATGCTAAGGTACCTCCTTTAAAAAATGACATGATGAGTTTAATTGTAAACTGTGACAGAGGAGAATTATCTTTATTAAGTACTCCTAATTTTACTGATGTAATGCCAAACCCATTAAAGAAAATGATACTTGTAATTGTTAGAAGTAGTGGTAGTATAACAATTAGAACAAGATTTATAGGTTTATTGAGGACTCTTTTTAGCTCATAAAAGTATCTCATAACATTCTCCTTTCGTTATTTTAGAATAACTACTGAGCTTTTCCCATAAATCCTGACAGCATCTTCTATAAATTCTGGATTGTGTTTTGATGACAAAACGAAAAGAACTCTTCTTTTAACAGCAGGTACATCAACGTGTCCATCTGTAAATATAATAATTCCTTCAGCACGTGTTTGAGTTTGTGCAAGATCAACTGCAGGTTGAAGATTTGTTTCCCCTCCACCGTAAATTTCAATGTCTTTCCATTTTCCAGATTTGTATTCAGTTACCATTGTTACAGATTCGTCGACTTGAATAAGTGTAATATCTACATCATATTTTGATATTTTTTCAATTTCTGAAATAAATTGATTCAGTTCTTCTTCGATTATACTTGCACTTGTATCCATTATTACTGCTAATTTTGATCTGTATTCATATTTCCAACCAGGTTGTTCGTCATATCTTCGATTTGGCTTTAAAGGAGTTAAATATTTTTCACCTTTTATTGATGCTCCTGCAAACCTCCTGATTAAGGTTTGCCAATCTATAGATGATCTTTGTAAAGATAAGGAAATCATCTGTTTTATACCAGATTCAAGATTTTTCCCAAACATGTTAAATGCTTTACCAACCTTGTTTTGAGTAAGTTCAATAATCATTTCTACGGGAGTATCGGTATCAAACATGTTAGAATGATCATCAAAACTTTCAGGAAGTGATTCTATATCAAAATTTTCGTTTTTTTCAAATTCTTCCATCATCCAATCAAAATATTCTTCAGCTGTTTTGTTGATCATAAATGGTGGAGGACCAGCGAACATTATTTCATTGTCTACCCCATGCCCTTCTTCGATAAGCAAATTTAGCGGAATGCTTCTTGCATCAAGTTCAGGAATGAATTGGTTAATAGCAGCATCCATTGCTAGATCCCATATTTTTTTCTCTCTGTTGTTTTTAGGTTTAATACGAAAATGTTGGTTTATTATATGCATTAATTCATGTAGAATCAGGGCTTTTAAAAACCATATAGGTTTTTTATTAACTTTTTTGTTGTAAAGAAAAACTATATCACCATTTTTAGTAAATTTGAGTGAGATGTTCCTGATATTACTATCCTCTTTCAGTTGAATACCTAAAAGAAGATAGGCATAAAATGGACTCTCTTTTGACAAAATTTCTATAGCTTTTTTAATCATATAAATCACCCATTTAATTATAACACTCAACTAATTGTTTTGTAATTTAAAGTGAATATTTTATTAGCGGAAGCTATAAGCAAGTTGTAAATATTTAAATACATCTTATATATTTTACCAGTTTAATTAACTTAAATTCAATGTCGGTACATTTGAATGTATCACTCAAAGCTCATGAGTGATATAATTAAATTGTCAAATGATATTATGAAAATTGTAGGTATTGCGTTATCTAAAAGGAGGAGAAAAGATGAATTTAAAAGGAAATGAAGCATTTTTTTCTTTTCCTGCCATGGGTTATTTTTTTGGTGAAATTATGTTTGATGCTAAAGGTGTACCATATGATTTGAAAATAGTAGATGTAAATTTTTCATTTAAGAAGCTGATGGGATTACAAAGTAAGGAAATAATTGGTAAGTCACTTTTAAACATGTTTTCAGGGTTTGATTGTGAATTTATAGAAAAAGTAAGAATATCTTTGTCTCAAAATAAAATTTTTCAAGATTTTGTTTATATCCCAAAATACGGCAAGTATGTTTTTATAACGGTTGTACCTAAAGATGAAAAATTTGTGTTAATTTCTTTTGCTGATATGACAGAAGTAATAAGATACAGAGAGAAAATGTTGAAATTAAACAAAATTCAAAATACAATAAACAAAGTAAATTCTGTCATAATAAATGCTAATAATTTGGAATATCTTTATCAAAAAATTTGTGACACCTTAAGTGAGTTAGATGAGATAGTACTTGTTTTTGTAGCTTTATTTCCTGAAAAAGAGAAACAGTCTAAAATAATTGCGATTGGTGGACAGGAAGATACAAAACATTATTTTTTGACAGATGTAAAAAGTTTATTTGATGAGCTTGGAGTTTTAAGTGATGTTGTTAAAAAGAGAAAAGTAGTTTTGGTGAAAAACATTTTAGAAAATGTGAATTTTAAACATTATAAGGATAGCATTTTAAAAATAGGTGTGAAGTCACTGTTAGCATTACCTTTAATTTATGAAAAAGGTTTAAAAGGGGCTCTTTTTTTACTATCAAAAAATGATAATGTTTTTGGGGATGTTAATGTAATTAATCTTATAAAAACTTTAACATATGACCTGGCAATTGGAATTGAGAAAGTAAAATTAAGGAAAGAGTTAATGGAAAAGAATAAGGTATTGGAAAAATCAATTGAGGATATTTTAAAGATTTTATCTAAATTTGTTGAAATTAAGGATCCATATACTTTAGGGCACCAGATAAATGTTGCAAATTTATCTGAACAAATTGCTATTAAGATGGGATTACCTGAAAACCAGGTTAGAACAATTAGATTGGGGGCTCTTGTACATGATATTGGGAAAATAGGTGTTCCAATTGAAATATTGGTTAAACCTGGAAAACTATCCGAAAAGGAATTTGAACTGATAAAGGAACATCCAATAATTGGTCATAACTTGTTAAAAGATCTTATATATCCGTATAATACTTTAGCTGAAATTGCATTGCAGCATCATGAAAGGTTGAATGGAACAGGTTATCCAAATGGATTAAAAGGATCTGATATATCGTTGGAATCAAGGATAATAGCAGTAGCTGATGTAGTAGAGGCAATGTCCTCACATAGACCATATAGACCATCACTTGGAATAGAAAAAGCTTTGGATGTAATTACGAAAGGAAAAGGAAAACTTTTTGATCCAGAAGTGGTGAATGCATGTATAAGTTTGTTTAAAGAAGATAATTTTAGTTTTTCCAAAAATCTAGAATAATGAATAATATATTTTCTTAAAATGTATGCTGAGATGAGAAAGTTTTAAAAATGGATAGAAATTTAGGGTTATAAAATTATTCAAAACAACTAAACACGAAAATGAATAGATAAAATTATTATTTCTAATCAGGGAATATAATTTTGATTACAAGTAAAGAGTTCTATGGTAAAACATGAGAAAGTGCTATAATTTTTGCTTTTTTACAAATATTATTTTCTCAACCTTAACATTTGCAGGTAAAATTGAAGTGGCAAAGCTGCAGCGAGATTTTGATTTTATAGTTACCTTTCTAAAAGAAGCGTGTAATGATCCATACAATTTGGTTAAAATCTGGAGTTTATAAAGATTGTTAGAAACATGAAAAAACTATAAGTAAATTAGACTTTTTCGTAGTTCTTTATGAATATGTAGATCAAGAAGTATAGGTTAGACATGCAGAAAAAACTTGTTATTAAAATTGTGTTTCCCATCATATCTGAGACTGTAAAGCGGTAAAAGTTCATACTTGGCTGGCAATCAAAAGAGAGATGCAGTCACAGGCGAGATGGGACATACTAAAAAATAACATGTGTGTAAGAAAAAATGAGTTTTGAGAAATCAAAAAAGCAAGCAGAGAGATTTTAAAACGAAAAATTCTTGCACAGTGCAATAAGATATAGAAGTTAAAGATGATATTTTAAAGAAATAAAATCCTATCAAAAGACTACTTAATTTTTGGCTGTTTTGAAGGACCTTGCAACAGTCAGTTTACTACTAATAAGGTATAAAAGAAAACGGAGCCTGAATTGGCTCCGTTTCTTACTTTTATAATTATTTTCTGGCTCCGGCGGAGCGTAGCCAGAATAACCACTAGTTGGTGGAGAAGATTCAAAAATGAATTTTATTTTTATAGCATTTTGAATTTTAATTTTGGTTATATATAATATAAATGAAAACCCAAGAAAAAACTTATTGTACAACAAATTGCAGATTAAAGGTTTTTAAAAATATGACATTAAATTATTAGAGGATGATTCAAATGAAAAAGTTTGAGATTAGAGATCCAGTTTATGGTTTTGTAGAATTGAATGAATTAGAAAAAGATATAGTTAATACACCAGTTTTTCAAAGGCTTAGAAGAATAAGGCAGCTAGGTCTCACAGATTATGTTTATCCTGGTGCTACGCATACAAGATTTGAGCATTCTTTAGGTGTGATGCATTTGGCTACAAGAATGTATGATTCGATAGTAAATAAAGAAGAAAATATTAGATTATTGGAAGATTGTATAGGTTATAACAAAAATGGTATAAACAAAGATAGACAACTTCTTAGATTAGCCGCTCTTTTACATGATATTGGTCATGCGCCATTCTCTCACGTTTCAGAAGAGGTTATGCCATCTAAAAGCGATGGGGAAAAATACAAGCATGAAGATTATACAGTAAAAATAATTTTAGAAAAATTATCAGATGTTATTAATAACCATCCTTATAATCAGGCAAATTACAATGTTACAGCTAAAGAAGTAGCAGCTTTAATTCAAGGAAATGTTAAAATTTTAGGTCCGAGATCTTTTTGGAAAATATTAATATCTAGCCAATTAGATGCAGATAGATGTGATTATCTTTTGCGTGATTCACTTCATATAGGAGTAAAATACGGTGTATATGATATTGATAGACTTTTGGTGAGTTTAACTCTGATAAAAGATCCAGAAAGTGGAGTTCCAATTCTTGGAATAGATAGAGGAGGATGGCATGTGGCTGAAGCTTTAATAATCGCTCGTTATCAAATGTTTACTCAAGTTTATTATCATAAAACAAGAAGAGCTTATGATTATATGTTAAAAGAAGCAATGAAGGCGTCAATAAACGAATTTCCTTCACCCGAAAAAATTGATGAATTTATTAAATATGATGATTATTATGTTTGGCTTTTGATGAGTCAAAATGGGAACAACCAAATGTTTGAACGAATTATGAATAGAAATCACTTGAGAATGATTGCTGAAACAAAAGAAAATCCATTTGATGAAGAAAAAGATTATATAAACCAATTGAAGTTAAAATTAGAAAGAAATGGAATTTGGTATTGGGAGGATACGCCTTCTAAAGCTAAAAGTTGGTATAATCTTAATAGTACAGAAGAAGTAAAAATAATTGATGGGGAAAACGTATCTTTGTTATCTGATTATTCTGTAATTGTTAAAAGTCTACAAAAACAATTTTCAAAATCAAGAATATACGTTTATCCCGAAGATAAGAAAAAAGCTGAAGAGTTGAAAAGGGAGGTAGTAAAATGGAAAAAGTAATAGAAGGGGCTCTTCTCATATTTTATTTGGTAAAAAAACTAAAAGAAAAATATCCTGAAAAACAGATTGGAAAGACTTTAATACAAAAAATGATGTATTTATTTGGGGAGAGTTCAAAAAAGGATTTTGAATACACGATGTATCATTATGGTCCTTATTCTTTCGAAATTAGCGAGTATATAAACTTATCTGAAAACTTGAATTTAATAAAGGTTAATTGGGTTCCAAACAAAGGGTACTATATTGAACCAGAGAGTAATTTTGAAATAAATGGGAAATTAACTTCTGAAAAGTTGAAAAAAATTGAGGAATTAATTGAAAAATTTGGACATTTTTCTGCGAATGAATTAGCAATTATTACCACAGCTTTATATGTTAAGAAAAATTTTGGGATAGAGAAAAACGAAGAAATCATAAGAACAGTGTTATCTTTAAAACCAAATAATGAAAAGGATTGGATTGAAAGTATCTTGAAAAAAGCTAAAATAATTGTTTAACTTTGTTTAAATGATATCGAAAGGCGGGTGGTAAATCCCGCCTTTTTTGAATAAATTGGATAAGTACAAGTTATTTATTTAAATCCCATGGCCAATTCTAAAAATTTTATAACCATTTACTTCCATTGATTGTCTTTCAAAAGGAAGAAGTTCATACCCATTTATTTCAATTAATTCTCTATCTGAAAGCCTAATTTTATAGCTTTTGTAACTTTTATAACCAAATAATACAATTTCGTCTTCCTCATAAGCACTAGAATCAATGTTTTTGGGGATAATTATAAATGTTTCATAAAAATCATCAATTATTTCAATTTTTTCTGGATGAAGTTCGTTTAATAATAAACAAATAGCTTCGTTATGTGCTTCAATTTCCTCTTCAAGTTCTATTTTCCTTTCTTCTAATTCGAAACGTGAAGAAAAATCGTTTCTTAAATTGTCTCTAATATAATAATTTCTTAAGTTATTTAAATCGACCTTAAAAAATTTCTCTGGTATAAAATTTTCGTTTTGGTTACCATATTCCATGTTTTCATCTCCTTTTAATTTTCATTTTTTAAAGAAAATTCCTTTCTTCAATTTCAATAAATCCCCCTGGATAAACAATAACTTTTTCTATCAATTTTTTTATTGCTCTTTCAGTGACTAAAGGATTATCAC
>JACDNZ010000016.1 GCA_017656345.1 Thermosipho sp. (in: thermotogales)
GCTCTAGCCACTGAGCTACGCCGCCGCGTGAAATATGATATCATAATTTAATTTAGATGTCAATAAAACGTACTTTTAAATATTTCTTTAATTTAAATTACACCTCGTTTTCTTCCAGCTTTTCTGTGTTTTTAATAATCTGTTTGAATATTTCAATTTTCTCAGATGCCTTTTCTACATGTTTTCCTTCGAGCAAGTCATATCTTATCGCATTTGAAAGACTTGATAAAATTTCTAGTAAATCGTCTATATCTTCACCTAATATTTTTTTGTCTTTCGACACTTCGTTAAATTTTTCAATGAATTTTCCAAATATTTTTAATACATCGATGGATGCAACCATTGAAAGTTTTTGATTAATCAGCTTTAATTTCACAATATCTTTTTTGTTTATCTCCTGTTTTAAAAATATATCTTCAAGATATCTAAATAATTCATCGTATATATTCGCTTTTATCTCCAATATTTTTAAATTTTCTTCCTTTAATAACTCCACTTCGGTTTGTCTATTTAAAAGAAGTGACGTAATTAAAATAGTAATTAATGTCCCCATAAGCGCTGCCAAAATTTCCTGAGAATAAGGAAATTCTAAATTTATATAATACAGCTCTCTAAATAGAAAATAAGTTACAATTGCAAGAGCAATACCTGAAATTGTGATTATCAAATTTTTCGTTTTAAGTGACATTTACCCATCCCCACTTTCTTTTTCCTTAATATTTTTTCTTTCAAATATAATAAAAATTATCCTGTATAAAATCACCAAAATCATACCAAATAAAACTCCTGAAATTATCCCTGAAAGGTCAATGATCACATCATTCAATGAAGAACCCCTATTGTAGTATTGCTGCGTATATTCATCAATTACAGCTATGAGATTAGGAAAGGTTATTCCAACAATCGACGAAATAAATAAATTTTTCAGAATCTTATAAAATCCTATGAAACTCAAAAAACCTAATATGAAGTACAAGCCAAAATGAGCAGTTTTCCTCACTAACATTTCAGCCGGGACATACTGTGTTTTAAACCACAGTTTTTTTAAATATAACTCAACTTTTCTAAAAAGTGCAGTATTAGAAAAATCAATTGCACTATCTATCTCTTTTAAAATTTTTACAACAAAGCCTGATTGCTGAGAAGACACTACAGGGCTTCTCGATGAAAAATAAAAAATTAAAATTATCCAGGCTACTATAAGCAAAAATATAATCAAAGCTTTGAAACTTTTTCCCTTATCCATTTTTAACTCCTGCATCATATCTCAATAAGTTTAATTTTAAGATCAAAATTAAAGCTAAAATTATTGTCAAAGATATTGATAAATATTTATTGTGCAAATAAAGTATGCCAAACAAACAGAAAAGTGCACTAATTAGAGCCATTACGAAGAAGGTTTTTCTTTTACTATTCAACCGCCTATACAATTTATCATAAATATGATCTCTATCACCAGAAAATGGTGATTTTTTTGCCAGTGTTCTTCGAATCATACTGGAAAAAATATCAACAAAAAATGGAAAAAGGATTATAAGAGAAGAAACTGTCTGAGATGCTCCTTTAGAAAAAGAAGAAATTATTGCTACTCCTAAAATTCCCCCAATAGTATAACTTCCCATATCACCCATAAATATTTTTGCAGGTGGGAAATTGTAAAAAAGGTAAGCCAACAACGAACCAATTAAAGCTATCAAAAATACTTTATCATATGGAAAAGTGACTGTCCAAATAAGTCCAAAAGCTGCTATAGCTGATGTTACACCACAAATTCCATCCATACCATCCATCATATTCACTGAATTTATCAAAAATGCGTAAAATATTGTTGCTATAGCAATTTCTATTGGATTAGAAAGAAATCTGGTAGAAACCATATATCCTATTAAAAGCTCTATTCCCATTCTTAACCAGGGATTCAACGATTTTACATCATCATATAATCCCAAGACTCCTAAAATCAAAATATAAGCCTTTCTAAAGATACTTAATGGGGTAAACAACAAAAAAGAAAGCATAAAAGCTACTCCTCCAAGGTAAGGAGTTGTTTTTTCATGCGTTTTCAATTTTTTGTCCGGGTGATCCACAATGTTAAACTTGAAAGCAATTTTCCTGAGAAACGGGATAATAATCAACGTAAATATGAATGAAAGCAAAAATGAATACAACATATATTACCTCCACACTAATTTTAAATTTCCATTTTATTTTTGAATTTACTTCAAAAAATATTCTCAAATAAACAACTAAACCAATATATAATTATACACTAATTTAAAAAAAACAAGGCTCAAAAGAGCCTTGTTTTTTATTTCAGAATTCCAACAAAATTATCTAATTGGTTTATCTTTTGTTGCTTCTTCGAGGATATGGAGTCTTTCCCATCTTCTGGTTATGTACTCCTGGAGTTCTCCTATAATTTCATCTGCATCAGGTCTCTTAAGAAGGTTTCTAAATCTTCCTTGTGCTTCAATGAATTCTTTAACAGGTTTTAATTCTTTAACTTTCTTTGTAATTCTATAAACTCCTCTTTCGACTTCATATAATGGCCAGTATCCTGTTTCAATAGCAAGTTTAGAAATGTCCACTGCTTTATCATCATTTACTCTCCAGAATCTAACACATGGTGAGAATGCAGCTATAAATGCTGGGCCATCAAATTGTAATGCTTTTTCTATTTTCTTAAAGAAATCCATTGGTTCAGATGTAGAGACTGTTGCAACATACACATTTTCATGTCCAGCCATTATTTCTACAATATTCTTCTTGAGTTGTATCTTTCCTGGAAGTTTCTTACCTACAGGTTGTGTTGTTGTTTGGGAACCTGGAGGTGTAGCACCAGATCTTTGGTTTCCTGTATTCATGTAACCTTCATTATCATATACGATATAAATAAATTTATGACCTCTTTCAACTGCCCCTGAAAGTGATTGGAGACCAATATCGTAAGTTCCACCATCTCCACCAAATGCAAAGAATGCATATTTTTTATCTGGATCCACAATTCTACCTCTTTTTGCAAGTGCTCTATATGCAGTTTCAACACCACTAATTGTTGCTGCAACGTTTTCAAATGCGTTGTGAATATATGGTACATTCCAGGCAGTGTATGGGAAAATTGTTGTAGAAACTTCAAGACAACCTGTTGCAAGGCCTACAACTGGAGTATAACCCAATGATTCTGCAGTCATAAGTGCAAATTTTGCAACATTCGGTGCTGCACATCCTGGACAAAGTCTGTGACCTTGGGTTATACCTGGATTTTTATCTGCAAACATTGTCGCAAGCTGCATTATATTTAAAGCCATTCATTACACCTCCTTATTCTCTGAGACCAAGATATCTTTCTTCGTCAGTATTAATGTTGCCAGAGAAAGCTTCTTCAAATGCTTGTTTAATGTGATCAACCTTAATATCTCTTCCTCCAAGACCGTAAACATAACTTCCAAGTTTTGGTCTATCAGATACTTCATATAAAGCACTCTTAACTGCTTCATATACTGGTGCTTCTGCACCAAATGAGGCAGATCTATCAAGAACAATTACCGCTTTTCTTCCGTTAAGTAATTCCTGAAGTTCCTTTTTGGGGAATGGTCTAAAAATCCATGGTTTTACAAGACCAACCTTATGTCCCTGTTCTCTTAAAAGATCAACTGTATATTTTACAGTTCCAGCAGTTGAACCAAGAGCTATCATTATGTATTCTGCATCATCAACTTTATATTTATCAAGAATATCATATTTTCTTCCAGAAATCTTTTCAAATTCTTCCGCTATTTCTTTAAAGACCCTTTTTACGTGTTTCATTGCCTCTATTTGTTGTCTTTTGTGTTCAAAATAATAATCATATAGATCTAATGGACCATATGTTACTGGGTTATTAACATCTAAAAGTGGATATTTTACTTTTGGTTCACCAACAAATTTTTTGACAACTTCATCATCCAAAAAGTCAACAACTTCTACACCATGAGAAATTATAAATCCATCAAAATTAACCATTACCGGGAGTCTGACATCTTCATGTTCTCCAAGTCTTACAGCAATTAGTGTAAGATCATATGCTTCTTGAGCATTTTCTGCCCAGAGTTGTATCCAGCCTGAGTCTCTTTCTGCCATTGCATCACTGTGATCACAGTGAATGTTAATAGGACCTGAAAGGGCTCTATTTGCAACTGGCATTACTATTGGAAGTCTTGAAGATGCTGCAATATATACTATTTCGTGCATTAATGCAAGTCCATTTGCTGCTGTTGCAGTCATAGCTCTTGCACCTGCTGCAGCTGCTCCAACTACTGCACTCATTGCACTATGTTCACTTTCAACGGGAATCATTTCCGTATCAACTGCACCATCTGCAACATATTGGGCAAAATATTCAACAACAGGTGTTTGTGGAGTAATAGGGTAAGCAGCAACCACATCTGGATTTATTTGACGCATTGCGTTTGCAATTGCTTGTGCGCCTGTAACCGCTTGTCTATTTTTTACTTCTGGCACGTCACACACCTCCTCAATCCTGAAATTCCGTTTCAGGTTTCATAACTATTGCACGTTTTTCTTCTGGTAATTTGTCATTTGATTTTGGACATACATTTGCACAAAGGCCGCAACCTTTACAATAGTAATAGTTAAAGCCTTTCATTTTCGGTTTTCCATCCACTACTTCTATTTCTACAGCTTGATCTGGACAATACAGCCAGCAAAACATACAATTGATACAATTTTCGGGTTTATAAACAGGTCTTATAACTCTCCATGTACCTGTTTGATATTCTTTTGCTGTTGATGGTTTATCAATAACCCCACCTATTGCTAACTCTTTCCAGCCTTTGAGATCAGCCATTACATTTCACCTCCTCAAATCCTCGGCGCAATGCTCTAACGTTAGCTTCAACTACTTCTTCAGAGAACTTTTTCTCAAATGTTTTTCTTATTCTTTTCTCTGCACTTTCAAGAGTAATAACTCCTGTAACCTTTGCTATTGAACCAAGCATAACTGTATTTGGAATACCTCTTTTTATTTCTTCAAGTGCTATATCTGTTGCTGGGATTATACAAACTTTTCCTTTGACACCAAGTTTTTCTCTTACGTAATCAATATCTCTTGTGGTGTTAACAATAAAAATAGTATCTTCTTTTACACCTGCTACTAAATCTGGGTTGCCAAGCATGGTATCGTCAATAATTACTACAACATCGGGAGTTTCTACTGAACTGTGAACCAAAATTGGTTCTTCAGCAATTCTGTTAAAAGCTTTCATTGGGGCACCTGTTCTTTCTGCACCATATTCAGGGAAAGATTGTACATATTTTCCCATTTCAAGTGCAGCTTCAGCTAACATTTGTGACGCACTTTTTGCACCTTGCCCCGCTCTTGCATGCCATCTTATTTCAAAATATTTTGCGGGCACTTTTATCCCTCCTCACTAAAATTTGTATTAGACTTTCAAATACATCGTATAATCTATTTCAGGAAAAATATCATCAATCCATTCAATATGTGAAAGCCTTCCCATGTCTATTTTACCACTAATAACCATATCATACAATTCTAAAAAACGTTTCACATGTGTTTTAGTTCTGTTAACAGCATATTCTACGCTGGTATTCGTTGTCATTATAAACGCCCAATCACTTGATTGTGCTAAAAGCAATTCTCTAGCCATTTGATTAAGAGCTCGCCTGATTTCAACGGGGGTTTTGGAAGGGGAAGAGTATTTACTTGCTGCTTCTGTCATTTTCTCAACAAGTTCATGTAGATGAAGATAAATCCAATCATTTGATCCATTAAGCCATACTTCATTATAACCATTGGCTCCCCAGGTAGATGCTGCGGGAGTTACTATTTGAACTTTTTCAACAATATCAACTATATCAGACGCTTTCATAGTCCTTATATATTTGTTTCCATATGCATTTCTCATAAATTCTTCCAGAAAAATCGGTCCCTCGAACCACCAGTGACCGAAAAGTTCTGCGTCAAAAGGTGCCACAATAATAGGTTCTAAACCCTCAAATAAATTCAAAAGATGCGAAGCCTGGGCTTCTTTTTTCTTTAAGAAATCAAGAGCATGTTCTTTTGCAGCCTGTCTTGCTTCCTCAATATCATAAAATTCTTTCTGATTTTGTGGGATATCTTTACTGGTAACTTTATGATATTTAATACCTGTATTAGTTCTGACACCGCTTGGATCAATATATGGTTTTATATATTCATATTCCCTGTCAAAACCAATATCTCTATAAAACTCTCTATACCTTCCGTCACCAGGATAACCTATATCAGCACTCCACACTTGCTCACTACTTTCAGGATCCCTTGCAAAAACAAATACATTGTTAGGAGTTACAACAGGTCTATAAACTCCATACCTGGGTCTCTCATCTGCATACCAGAAACCATGAGAATCAACAAAAAAGTATTCTATTCCGTATTCTGCAAGATATTTATCCAAACCGGGGAAATACGCACATTCTGCAAGCCAAATACCCCTTGGTTTTATTCCCATATGTTTTTCATACGTTTTCACACCCTGTTCAATTTGAGCTCTTATAGCCTGGGGATACTGCTCCATAAAAGGAAGGAAACCGTGTGTCGCATTGCTGGTTATAATATCCACAAAACCTTTTTCCATATATTCTTTAAACCCTGTTAAAATATTTCCCTTGTATACTTCTTTGAAAATATATAAAATCTCCTTAAAGTCTTCCAAATAAAACTTCGCCATTTTGTGTTTTTTTGGATGTTCGCTTCTTGTTCTGCTTACCTCTTTTTCTGCAAGTTCAATTAGTTTTTCCATTCTTTTAATGTACTTTTGCTGCAAATCTTCATTTGCCAACATTTCCATCAAAGGAGGGGTAATAGACATCGTAAAACTAAATTTTTTCTTCTCACTCTCAAGCCTTCTTAACATTCTTAAAATTGGAACATATGTTTCAGTTATAGCTTCAAATAACCAATTTTCTTCAAGAAAGAAGTCATATTGGGGATGATGAACATATGGCAGATGAGCATGTAACACAAACAAAATATTACCCTTGGGCATATTATATCCCCCTTCCACTTCTTAGAATACTTATCAATTGCCATCTTGATGATTTTCCAGATAAAGTCTTGTATATTTCTTTTTCCAATTTAAATATGGATCCAGCAATTCTTTCAACTTCTTTTACAACTGGTCCATCAGAAGGTGTTACAATTTTTCTTTTTTTCCTTATATCAAGCCATCTTTCACGCGTGCTTTGACTTGGAGAATTCGAAGGTGTTCTACAAAGATTTGATCGTAAAACGGCAACAAATCTACCATCTCTTGTAACATATCCAAGTTCAGCTAAATAATCTGCATTAGGCATTGGAACATTAAGATAATAATTTTTTTGAATTCCTATATCTACAGGTATTTCATATGTTCTATGTGCATTATTACCATTAAATTCTATATATGTGACATCATATATCCTCAAAAATATTCTCGTACCCTGCGGCAAATTACTCAAAATTTTTCTGGTATCATCAGAAAAATCCCAATATAAGTGAATCCAATTGGGATTCACAGGCATCAAAATTAATTTATCTTTATTATATGTCTCAGGAATTATTATTTCTTCTTGTTCTGGATTTTTTATGCTTTTTTGTTTCTCAGGGGTAGGATGTGAAGGAGAAGAATTAGAGGAGGGCTTAACTTTATTTTCCATCTCGTTCATTTTTTCCTGTTTTTTGATATAATTTTCCATCAACTTGATTACTTCTCTTTTCTTCATCATCCTCTTAACTTTCAATCCCAGTTCTTTTGCCTTTGATTTCAACTCCTGAATCGTTGGATTGCTATTTAACCATTCTCTCAATTTTTTTATATTCCCATCACTAGACATAAAAACCCCTCCCTTTTCAGAAATGTTATAATTTCTTCTTCATTTTTCAAAAACATTTTAACACGATAAATCTATGTTGTAAACAGTTGACACAACAAGATTTTATTATATAAATCCTATTAATTGTTATTTTTGTTCATTTTTCGCTTCATAACAGAAATATTTTCAAATTTGATACAAGGCTTTTTGCAGTTTGGGTATTAGCTATTCCTCCTTCACCCGTTTCCCGAAGGCTCTGAGGGAGGGAACTACCAACTTTTTTCATTGCATCTACTACCTCATCAAAAGGTATCACACTTTTTATTCCACTTAAAGCCATTTCAGAAGAAGAAATTGCAATGTTAACAAGATTACCATTTCTTTTAACGCACGGAACTTCCACAAACCCTCCAACTGGATCACAAACCAACCCCATAATTGATTTTAAAGTAAGTGCAGCAGCATTACCTACTTTTTCAGCATCTTTTGCTATATAATAAGTCAAAGCTCCCGAAGCCATTGCAGCTGCAGTACCTATTTCTGCCTGACACCCACCGGCAGCTCCTGAAATCGTGGCTTTATCAGCTATTACTTTTCCAATTCCACCCGCTACAATAAATGCTTCAAGCATTTCTTCAAATGTTGGATTAAATATTTTAACCATCGCATTAAAAACTCCTGGTATAACACCTGAGGCACCAGCTGTAGGACATGCAACAATTCTTCCCATACTGGCGTTACTCTCAGCAATTGACAATGCCGTTACCGTTGCCATATAACTGAACTTACTCAAAAAATTAGGTGTATGATTTCTTAATTTGAAAGCATTATCACCTGTCATACCAGTCAATGTTTCATGTTTCTTACCATATTGTGTCTCAGCTTCTTCAAGTATCACTTTTAGCATTTTTGATAATTTTTCCTTTATTTCATCTGGATCAACTCCTGTTTCAAACATTTCCATATTTAAAATCACCTGGTGTAATGGAATGTTTCGTGACATTTCCAATATATCTTTCCAGATAAACATTAATCATCCCTCCTGATAAAATAACACTCAAACACACACGGTAGTTTTCTTATTTCTTCAAGATTATTGATCGGTTCATCAAGTTCTATTATTGTCAGTGCTCTTTCTTGAAGTAAATTTACCCGTCGAAGATAAAGATTTGCCACATTCACTTTTATCGTTGATAAAATACTTTTTAATGCATTTGGTGCATCTCTATTCACAATAACAAGCGTGTCATAATCCCATGAAAGCTCGCAAGGAACTGAATCAATAAATGTTATTTTTATGTCTCCTCCCCCAATAGAGGATCCTTCAACTTCATGAGTCATTCCATCTTTTAAAACTCTAATTCTAACTGTGTTTGGATGCACATCCCCCAAATCCTCAAAGAGGAACCTATATTTTAAATTAAATTTATCTGCTATTTCATATACATTTTTTATTTCAGGATCATCCTGTCGTAGGCCCAAAATTCCCGCAAGTAACGCTCTATCAGTTCCATGACCCTTATATGTTTTAGAAAAGGAACCATGTAAAATAAAACTTACTTCTTCAGGTCTGCCCTCTATAAATTTATACACAAATCTTGCAATTCTTAATGCACCAAGTGTATGCGAACTTGAGGGACCTACCATAACCGGTCCAACTACTTTTAAAAGATTCATAATCTCACCCCTTACCTAACTTTATCTTGATTTTACCACGTAATATGCTAAAATATAAGAGGATTTGGGAGGTCGTCTAATGGCAGGACTGCGGACTCTGGATCCGCCAGTGGTGGTTCGAATCCACCCCTCCCAGCCAGAAAGGGGCAATTTTGCCCCTTGTTTTTTTTATAATCTTTAAAAAGTATATAATAATAGTGGCAAAAAAATAATCTTGGGGGGAATAAAATGGAGTATGCATTAAGTATAGACTGTGGGACACAAAGTTTAAGAGCGATATTGTTTGACAAAAATGGAAATATGATCGATATGGAAAAAATAACATACGAACCGTACTTTTCAAAATATCCAGGATGGGCAGAACAAGATCCCAATATTTATTGGGATACACTTTGTACAGCCACCAAAAAGTTAAAGAGCAGAAATGCAAACATTTTCAATCAAATTATTGGAGTAACTCTAACAACTCAAAGGGATACAGTGGTACTAGTTGACAGAAATGGGGAACCACTTAGACCAGCAATTATCTGGCTAGATCAAAGAAAATCTTCGCCTGGTAATCCTTTAAATTTCATTGAAAATATCGGCTTTTCCATAATAAATATGAAGGAAACAGCATTAAGAATATATCGAAGAAGTAGACCAAACTGGATAAAGGAGAATGAACCTGAAATTTGGAAAAAAACTCACAAATTTTTGTTACTCTCAGGTTATTTGTTATACAAACTTACTGGACAATTTATAGATTCAAAAGCATCTCAGATTGGACACATTCCCTTCGATTACAAAAATCAAGAATGGCCAAAAAGTAATGGAAACTGGCGATGGAGACTTTTCGGTGTAGAAAGAGAAAAACTTCCGAAACTTGTTCCTTCCTGTGAAATTGTTGGAACAATCTCACAAAAAATTTCAGAAGAAACAGGTATTCCTAAAGGAACCCCCATAATTACTTCAGGATCGGACAAAGGCTGTGAAACGCTGGGAACTGGATGTATAGATAATGATTGTGCCAGTTTAAGCTTCGGAACTACTGCTACCGTCCAGACTACCTCAAAAAAATATTTTGAACCAATTCCTTTTATTCCACCATATCCTGCTGTTGTACCAGGTTATTATAATCCTGAAATCGAAATATTTAGAGGTTATTGGCTAATTAGCTGGTTTTTAAAGGAATTTGGTTCGAAAGAAATTGAAGAAGCAAATAAGCTAGGAATACCTCCTGAAATCTTGTTGAATAATCTTCTTGATGACGTTCCACCTGGTTCACATGGATTAATCTTACACCCAATGTGGACTCCTGGACTTGACATGCCAAACGCAAAAGGGGCAATCATTGGATTTGGAGATGTACATACAAGAGCACATATATACAGAGCAATAATTGAAGGAATAAATTATGCGCTTCGAGATGGTATGGAGAGAATAGAAAAAAGAGGAAAGCTCAAGATTAAAAAAATTACTGTTTCAGGTGGTGGTTCACAAAGCAAGAGAATATGTCAAATTACCGCAAATATGTTTAATCTTCCAGTTTTAAAACCAAAAACACACGAAACTTCAGGACTTGGAGCAGCAATATGTGTGTTCTTTGCTACTAAATATTACAACTCTATGTTTGATACAGTTTCTAACATGGTAAAATATGAAAATATTTTCGAACCAAACAGAGATGAAGTTGATATATATGAAGAATTGTATAGAAAAGTTTACAAAAAAATTTATTCTTCGCTCAAGCAGGTATATAAAAATATCAAAGAAATAACTAACTATCCCGAAGACTAATCTTTATAACATCTATTTTTCTATTTTAAATAAACTGGCGGATCAATCTCAAGATGTTCTCCGCCGTTTTTTCTTCCCCTAATTAAAACGAGTTCAGCTTTTTTTCCATAAGCAAGACACATTTGTTGAGGCATCAACTTTTTTTCTCTCAATTTAGTTAAAAAAGTTACCAACCTATATGGTGCTACAACACACACAAAAGTTCCACGGTTTCTTAAAATATATGAAGCGCCCGAAATAAAATTATCAATCAACTCTTTGTCTGCTTTTCTACTAGCTTCTCTGTATTTATTGGGGCTTTTAGAATTAAAATGATATGGTGGATTAAAAACCACCATATCAAATGATTCTGGTTTGAAATACTTTTTAACCTGTGCTACATCGCAGTTCACAAATTCAACATTTGAAATATTGTTAAGCTCTATTCCTATAAGTGCTCTATCATAAAACTCCTTTTCTTTTTCAATACCAACCACTTTCAGATTATAATATTTTGAAAGTCCAAATGACACAAAACCAGTTCCACTTCCAATTTCACATACGTTTTTTATATCAGACGTGGGTTTGGAATACCACAAAAGAAGAATCGACGCATGGGTCGGTTTGTGACCTTCTATATCTACAGTTTTAATATCCTTACCTAAATCTTTATCAAAAGGTGGAAATTTTATCATACTAATTTTTCATGTGAACATCAATTTGTGTAAATGGTATTTCAATACCTTCCTTATCAAATATCTCTTTAATTCTAAGCGCAAGAGAATTAACAGCATCAAAATAAGAGCTTCTTTGAACCCAGAAATAAATTGTAAAATCTATCGAGCTTGCCCCAAATTGTTTGAATGCTATAAAATTACTGACTCCTTCTTTTACAACCAATGGTTCTTCCTCAATTGCCCTTTGCAAAAGTTTTAAAACCTGTTCTAGATTACTATCATATGATACTCCAACATCCATCGTTACTCTTCTAACTGGACCTGGCCAAAATTTTGTAACTGTTCCACTCCATACATCTTTATTTGGCACCAGAACTAACTTTCCATCAAAAGTTCTTATATAACTATGGTTCATCTTTATTTCTTGAACAGTTCCGGAAATCCCATTTACATCTACAGCTTCACCTTCAAACAATTTTCTGGTAGTCATAACAAGTATTCCGGAAACAAAATTTGCCAGTGGTTCTTGAAGAGCAAGACCTATAACTATACCTGAAATTCCGAGCCCGGTTATATAAGGAATCAAATTAACGTTCCAAATACTCAAAAGAATCAAAATTGCAAAAACTGCCACTATTATACCTATGAAAAATTGAACTGTTCTTGGGGCTTTAAGATCTTTTCCTAATGCCTTTAATGATTTTTGAATAATTTTTACAACATATTTATAAACAATATATGAGATAATAATTGTAATAACAGAAAGAAGAATTTCATCCCAGTAGTTTAAAAACCATTCTTTCATAAAACACCCCCTTACTATTCTTTTAATACCAGTAGAATGTCATCCATAATGTACGGATCATTTTCATCCCCACCGCCCATGATGTATGCTTTTGGTTCTTTATTCAAAGGTCTAAAGCGTGATTCTACACCATCATAATCCCAGGAGGTTATATAAATTTTCCATCCGTCATAACTTTTTGGATTACCAATTCCAAATCCTTTTACTATTATCTTTACCCAGCCATCTTCAACTAAAACATCAGGCGACAAAATTTGAACTCCAAATTTATCCTTTTCTGCCCCTTTTGAATCATAAAGTGAAGAAGACCAACCAGTTACAAAAATTTCGTAATCCCAATCTTCGATTTCATAATTCTGGAAAGGAAGAACACTAACTCCTTTCTTATCAGGAACATCTATAAAAATCTGATATGTTACATGGTCAAATCCATTTGGAGGATTCCAGCTTGTTGTCAGATCTCTGGGTTTTATATAAATAATCAACGTCGAACCTATTTTTTCAACTTTAGCACCAACTATGTCCATTTGTCTCTTAAATGATGGATCTGTAGGATATACATACCTTCCTTCAGGACCCTTATCATCGTTAAGTGGATCAAGTGAAAAAGCCAGTTCTTTCTTTTGAATATCAATGTTGAAAACTATTTCTTCCAAGTACTTTATTTCTTTAAATGACTTTCCCCTTAATTTAAATAAAACTCTATGATTTCCTGGATCGTATCTGTATGGATCTATCACAAACGAAAATTTGCCATTCTCAACTTCAATCTTCCTTCCGGAACTATATTTTCCATCAATATACACATACACATACTTTGCATTTGTATTTCCTTCGACAATAAATTCATTTGTTATTATCTGATTGTTTCTTAAATTAACTTTGAAATCGAAATCAACATCAGATACCTCTTCTTTTTCATTCGTTACCTCATAAACTACCAAGCTTCTTTCAGGAACAGTTAAATTTAAAAAACCAGAACTTTTTACCACCAGATTATAAGTTTGCCCTCTAAAATTGTACACGGGTTTTAAAACTACACCTTCTTCAAAATTTGTCTTAATATTTGAAATTTTCTTTTCAGAGGATGTATTCATAACAACAAATAATTTTTCATTTTCATCTTCAACAGTGTAAACTAATATTCCTGAAGTATCTTCATAATATATTGCTTTTACTTCTCCATATCTAGTTGCAGAATGTTTTTTTCTAAATGAAATTATTTTGCTTATAAATCTATAAATTTCACTATCTTTATCAAAATGATTTACGCCACCTGATCCCCATCCCCCTTCAAACATAGCGGCCCTTGTTTGAGTAAAATATTGTTCTGTACCGTAATATATTACTGGCATTCCAGGAATTGTCATTAAAAATAGTAAAGCTTGTTCCAGTACCACCGGTTGGGTACCTTTCAAAAATCTCTCCATATCATGATTGTCAATAAATGTAACCAATATTCCCTTTTTTAACAGTTCATTTCTTCTCTCAAGCCTGTAGGCAAGATATCTTGTTGGCTGACCACCTTTAATAACTCTCTTTATCTCTTCATTCAAAGGAAAATCAAGCATAGCGTTAAAACCATTGTCAAAATAGGTTTCTATTTCTCTCTCAGCTTCGTCACTTAACGGTTTGGATGTAAGCCAAACTTCTCCAAATGAAATAAAATTCTCTTTTTGTTTGTAAATACCATCATCACTTAAGAAAAAGTCTCTCCAAAAATCTTTTGGAACATACATTGCTGTATCAACTCTAAAACCGTCAACATCTACTTCCTTTATCCAATATTTGTACGATTCTTTCAATTCCTTCCTCACTAATGGATTCTCTGTGTTCAAATCATCTAAACCCGCTAGCTGGTAATTTAATTTCTGGTTTAGATCTTTATAATCCTTTATATCCTCTGTCCAATGGTAAATATTTAATTTTCTTTGTTCTTCATCATTAAAATTGTTTTGATTAAAAGGATATTGTGTTGGGGCTGAAGTGGGGACACTACCTTTATTAATCTCGAATTTTCCATTTTTAAATCTAAAATAATTTCCAACATGATTCACAACAATATCCTGGATTAAGCTAAGGCCTTTATTATGCAATTTTTGAGAAAGTTTTTTGTATGTTTCCAGATCACCAAAATGCTCATCAACTTGTTTGAAATTTCTTGCCCAATATCCATGATACCCTCCATAGTTCACCCAAGGATCCCACCATTGATTTGCAACAGGAGGAGTAATCCAAATTCCATCTACTCCTAACCCCTTGATATAATCAATCATCTGGATTATTCCTTCCAAATCTCCCCCACTATACTTTGCACCATCATATGGATTATATTCATTAAAGCCCTGATCGTTATTTGCAGGATTCCCATCGTTAAATCTGTCAATCATGATAAAATAGAGAACCTTATCCTGCCAATTTGGAAATGCAATTAACGAAAATAAAATTATTAAAGCAATAAGCAATAACTTTTTCACTAACTTATTCCCCCTTTAAAAATGAATAATCTAGTTTCATAGCATTTCTTACTTTTTCCATTGTTTCTTTAGCTACTTTTCTTGCTTTTTTATTACCCTCTACTATAACATCTTTTACATAACTATCCGTTAAACTGTTATATCTTTCCCAAATTGGTTCGAGTTTTTCCTTCATATTTTTCAAAAGAAGTTTTTTACAATCAACACAACCTATTTTTGCAGTAGTACATCCTTCTTTTACCCATTCTGCGTCTTCTTCTGAAATACCAAAAGCTTTATGGTAATCCCAAACAGGACACTTTTCGGGATTCCCCGGATCCGTTCTTCGTTTTCTCGCAGGATCTGTTATCATCGGCATTACCATTTTTCTAAGCTTCTCATCATCGGAAATTAAAGGAATTGTATTTCCATAACTTTTACTCATCTTTCTTCCATCAGTACCAAGAAGCTTTGGAACTTTTGAAAGAACTGGTTCAGGTTCCGGGAATACCTCTCCATACAAGTAATTAAATCTTCGAGCTATTTCTCTAGTAAGCTCAATATGATACACTTGATCTTCACCTACAGGCACACCTTCGGCCAAATAAATTAAAATATCTGCAGCCTGTAAAACTGGATAGATTAAAAATCCAGCATTCGAAAGGTCCCTCTCAGATAATTGTTGCTTAATCTCTTTGTAGGTGGGCACTCTTTCAAGTCTGGAAACAGACACAAACATTGAAAACAACAGAGTTAATTCTGCATGTTCCTTTATTTCTGATTGAATAAATATTGTAGATTTGTTTGGATCAATTCCAACAGCAAGATACGATTTAACAAGCTCAATGGAATTTTTCACAATTTCATCAGTTTCGTTATAATGAGTGGTAAGAGCATGCCAATCCGCTACAAAATAAAAACATTCATGCCCTTTTTCCTGTAAATCAACCCATGATTGAAGTGCTCCAAAAAGGTGTCCAATATGCAAGCTACCAGTTGGTCTCATCCCACTTAAAATTCTCAACGCAATCCCCTCCGTTATCTTTTCCTTTTTTTACCTTCCAGTTTTTCATATATTTTCTTAAGTTCAAGTTCAACGTAATAATTCACACTACCTCTTGGATAAGTACCTTTTGCCGTTAATTTTCCTGCAGGTTTTCCTGTTAATATTTCAACAGCTTCATCAACATCTTTTACAGCCCAAATATTAAACTTTCCTTTTTTTACATCATTTAAGATTTCTTTAGGTAACACCAAATTTTTTACATTGGTTTCAGGTATAATTACACCGTGTGAACCATCCAAACCTCTGTATTTACAAAGTCTATAAAACCCTTCAATTTTTTCATTAACTCCACCAATAGGTTGAACATGACCATGTTGATTGATTGATCCCGTAACAGCAATAGACTGTTTGATTGGTATTTTGGAAATCGCCGAAATTATCGCAATTGTTTCTGCAAGAGATGCACTATCACCTTCAATAATGCCATATACCTGCTCAAAGCTTAAAGAAACTCCCAGGGAAAATGGTATTTCTTTTGCATACTTACTTCCAAGGTAACCAATTAAAGTTAGCACTGCTTTACTATGAATATTACCACTCAGATCAGACTCTCTTTGAATATCTATTATTCCAACGTTACCAGCATACGTCTTAGCTGTAATTTTTACTGGATGACCAAAAGCATAATCTCCTAATTGGATAACAGTTAATCCATTTACCTGTCCTACATATTCTCCTGATGTTTCAATCATTATTTCATACTTTTTTAACATTTCATCGTATTTTTCTCTAAATAACTTAACCCTGTTTTCATGTTCCTTTATAGCTTTTTCAACATCTATTGCATCAATAACCTCAGAATTTCTTTCAGACGAATAATAATCAGATTCCAAAATTAAGTTAGCAATCTTTCCCATCTTCATGGAGAGCTTTTCTCTACTCTCGGCAAGTCTCATAGAATACCAAATTACCTTTCTAAGTGCTTTCGAATTTAACGGTCTTAAATCATTTGATTCAACAACGTTAGATATAAAGGAATAATATTGTTTAACATTATCTAAAGTTGCATCTATTTCCCAGTCAAATTCAACTTTTACCTTAAATAGCTTTTGAAAATCTTCGTCGTATTCGTACAACAGATAATATAGCTCAGGCGTTCCAATAATTATAACCTTTAGATTTAATTCAATAGGTTCTGGTTTTAAAGATATTGTAGGATTAATACCATACGCCGAATCAAGATTTTCAATTACGATCTTTTGAGTTAATAAGCTTTTTTTCAATTTATCCCACACATATGGGTATTTAAAAATATCTTCTGCATTTAATATAAGATATCCACCATTCGCTCTATGAATAGCTCCGCCCCTTATCATAGTAAAATCTGTATATAAAACACCCATTTTAGAGATGTATTCAACTTTACCAAACAAATTAGGATAGGTTGGATTACTTTCAAACACAACAGGTGCTCCATCAACTTCAGAATTGTCAACAATTAAATTAACGGTTAGAATATGCTTTAAATATGCCTTTGCTTCGTCGAAATTCTTCATTTTACTACTGTTCTTAATAATATGATCCTTAAGTTTTTGAAAATGTAAAACCAATTTTTCATTAAACGAAAATTCATTTTTTAAATCCTCAAATAACGGATCGATAGAAAATAAAATAGCATATTTATCCAAATCATTGAATTTTTCTGAGTATTCTAAATCCAGTTTTCTTAGCTGATGTACGACCCCGGAAATTAAATGCTCTACTTTTTTTGCATTTTCATCGTATGTACTTTTTATTTCATCCGATAAATTTTCATATTGCTCTGGTGTCATTGGTTTTCCGTCAATTGCCGGGACATAAACAAAACCAGTTGGTGTTAACTTTACAATATAACCAAGCTTTAAAGCTTTTTTCGATAATTCCTGTAAAATCTCATTTTTCTTCTCTTTATATTCATTTTCAATTTCTTTTCTTTTTTCATCATATTCGTCGCTTTCAAAAGTCCTTTGAAGTTTTGTAAAAAGCTCCTCTGAAATTTTTTCAAGCCTTTCTTTTAATTTTCTTCCCATTCCCGCCGGTAAACTTACAGATTTAGCCGAGTAGGGGTTATCAAGGTCAACAATATAAACAATATCATTTTGTTTAGGTTTCTTCTTAGCAAAACTTTTTACAAAAGATTCAACAAAAGAACGTCTTCCGGTCCCACTTGGCCCGACAATAAAAATGTTGTATCCTTTTTTGTTCATTGAAAGTCCAAAATTAATTGCCTTAAAAGCATTTTCCTGACCTATAAATGATTCACATGGACTAATATTTTTCGTTGTATTAACTCTGGGAAATATGCTTGAAGGAATAAGAAGTTCCTTATAATTCAATTTCTTCATATTCAACACCCCGTGGTACGAATTCATATTCCCCATTATTTAAAGTAATCCCAAAAACAGAACTTCCACTACCTGTCATTGCTGCAACTATACAATCTTTCTTTAATTTCTTTATATTCAAAGCAATATCAGGTCTTATAGGTAAAATAACTTTTTCAAATACATTATAAGTACAATATTGCAGCTGCTTTAGATCTCTAAGTTGATATGCTTCATACAATTTGTACACATTACAATTTGCTTTTCCAAAATGGTTGGGTTTCAACATTTCGTATGCCCTTTTTGTTAACATTCCTTGAGGTGATGTAATAAGTTTTACTTTATAACCTTTTATCGGAGATAATTTTTCAATCTCGTCACCTTTACCCCTTACTATAGCAGTTCCACCCTTTAAAAAGAAAGGAACATCACTTCCTACCTTTGCAGCCATAAAGTTAAGTTTTTCATCGGAGATATTGAATTCATCTCCCAAATATTTTAAAAATGCAGCAGCGTCCGCGCTGCCACCACCTAATCCTGCTTCCATAGGAATATTTTTTTCTAAAATAATCTTTATTCCAAAATTGGGTATTCTAACCTCCCTTGTAAACACACTCCATACTTTATACAAAATGTTTTCAGCGATATTTACATTGGATTTAATTTCAATTCCTCTTTCAATTTTTGAAATTATTAACCTATCGTACAAAGAGATGTTCTGAAAAAGAGATATTATTTCATGAAATCCATCTTTTCTTTTTCTAATTACATCAAGATATAGATTTATTTTTGCATACGCTCTAAGTATTCGACTACCGCCTTGCTCCATCCTTCCATCTCCCCTAAATAATCAAAAGGTGAATTAGTAAAAATCTCTAAAAATTTATCCTTTTCAACTAAACCTCTGTACTTTACATCGGCTACGTAACATAATCCAACATGTACTCTACTTACCTGAGTATCTGTTACATTTATTACACCAATATATTCAAGGTTTTTTATTTCAACATCAACTTCTTCATTTACCTCTCGCTTTAAGCCGTTATAAAATGCTTCCAATGGATCCTCTGAATCCTCAGTATTTACATGTCCTCCTACACCTATTGCTATTTTGTTGTGGAGCCTTTTTTCACCCTGGGCGGTAGTTCTTTTGAAAAGCAAATATTTTCCATTTTCTCTTAAAAGAATATACGGGATTACCTGCCTTATACTTTCATCAAATTCCGCTTTTTCTCTTTCAACAAAAAAACCTTTTTCTTTTATTAAATTAATTATATCATATTCAGATACCTCAACTAATCCCGTTCTTTTATTACACAATCTTTCTACATCTTCAGTGGGAATTACCAATACCTGTTCTTTTTCATACATAATTATCCTCCTATTCTATTTTTTCTAAATCTTTTTTAAGAATGTTTTTTGCTATTTCCTTATCAATCTCGGAAGAAATAACACCAATTGCCGCAAATATATAATACTTATCCCGATATATTTTCACATCTTCTTGTGGAAGAAGCTCCATGGGATGAAGTTTCGAGAGATGATTTATCGTACTTAAAACATCTTTTGCATATTTCGATCTACTCAAAAAACCTCCTGTACCAAATAAATATTTAACTGCTGTTAAATCTTTACCCTCCGCAACAAGTTTTCTCCCAAGTGGAGTGTAAAGATGCTTTTTTATACCTACATGTCTTCTAATTCCTTGTTGGAAACAATACATAGCAAGTCTTGATATGAAATATTCATCTCTTTCTGACTTTGGATACGGCGAAATTCTACTTACAAGTTCATCAAAGTCATCGAATTCTTTTTTTAAATTATCCTCCCCCATCAATTCAATAACTGTATTTGCATTAACAAATAATCCAAGATCACCTTCGACTGTTCTCTTGGCAATTGGTTCAGGAGAAATCATTATTTCTTGAATTTCACCACTTCCTTCGGTCACTGAATCTACATCAGTGGTTGCACCACCTATATCAACCGTTACAACATCTTTAAACATCTCGGAAAGTAATTCCGTCGTCTTCATTACAGCTCCAGGTGTTGTATGAACCTTATAATCAACTACATCATAAATCTTTTCCATTCCAGGAGCTTTTGTAATATGTTTAGCAAACACTTCTTTAATTATATTCCTCGTTGGTTCTACATTTAATTCATCGATTCTTGGATACACATTTTCCGTTATAAATACTTTTTTTCCAGCATTTGATAAGATAAACTCTACATGTTCAGCTGCTGCAACATTCCCAGCATATATAATTGGTACATCTAAATCAAGCTTTGCAAGAAGCTTTGCGTTATGAATAACCGTTTCTTTCTCTCCGTAATCAACTCCTCCAGCTAATAGAATTAATTTAGGGGAAATCTTTTTGACCTTTTGTAAGTGAAACTCATCCATTTTTCCAGCAGTTATATACTTTATAACTGCTCCAGCTCCAAGTGCTGCTTCCTTGGCCGCTCGGACTGTCATATCATATACAAGCCCGTGTACTGTCATCTTCAATCCACCCGCTGCACTACTGGAAGCAGCAAATTTTTCCCAGGTTAATTCTTTTACTTTAAGCTTTTCTTTTAAATTATTAATTGCTCTTTCAATACCAATTGTTACATCGCCTTCATTTACTGTTGTCCAGTGTTCACCCTGTCCCAATATTTTTACATCCTCACCTAACCTGTCAAAAGCCGTAATCACTGTTGTTGTTGAACCAATTTCTGCAAATAAAAGATCAATTTTCAAACAAATCACCCCTATTTAGATTGTATCATTTTTCAAAAATACTGAAACTAAATTCTTTCTTGCATAATACCTACGATTTAGAGTATAATTTAAATGTCAGTAGATCTCACTTTTAAAACAAAAAATAGTCGACTATTATATTTTATCATCCTATTTTAAGGTCGTGAAATTATGAAAAAGTTAATATTGGTTATATTTTTACTCATCAGCGTTAGTTTGTTTCCCATTAAAAGCGATATTTCACCAAAACATGATGAAGGACCTTTTTTGCAATTTTCAAGTATTGGCTATGCATGGCAAACATTCGAACTTTCAACAATTCCACTACTATGGCCTTTAGGTTTATACAATCTTTCATTTAGATATTATGGTATAGAAAACTCTATAATTGATACCTTCAGCTACATATTTGACCCGGGACTTGTACCAAGTTACACCGGACAACCAAGAGAAGGATTATTATTATTGTATAACTTAGGTAGCTATTATCATACGAATTATAACTTCGATAACTTTAGTATTAAACCTCATTTTGAAATTAACAACTCTGGAATGTTTTTAAACGATGGTACAGATACTGCTTCTCTGAATATGATATGGTTAAAAATATCCCTTGGTGTAGGTTACTATTCAACCGAAGATTTAGAAATATTCTCCAATTTAGAAGGAGGAATTCTGGCAAATATTTTTGCATACCCTGAAACACCTACAGACTGGGAAGATACTGTCAATCAAATAAAAAGTGAAAGTCTTTACTTTTTATTGAAAGCTGGGGTTAGATGGTATTACGATGAATATTCTGCTGTAGAACTAGGATACAGATTTAAATTAAAAGAAAGTCCTTTAATGTTTTTGCAAGGATTTACCGTAACTGATTGGCTTTATAATATCTTTGGAATTATATATTACAACACAAGTGAGGAACAAATAAATATTCCATTTATCACAACTGATTATTACCTAACTTTTTCTGCAAAATTTTAAAATTTCTTCGTAATCTTTAATAGGAGGTGAGCTAATTGAAAATTACATTTTTAGGACACGCGGTCTTTTTAATTGAAGGCCAAAAAAACTTAATTATCGATCCGTTTATTACGGGGAATCCTGCTTATCCTGGAGATTTTCAATTACCTAATATAGATTATATTTTAGTAACTCATGGGCACGGTGATCATATTGGCGATACCGTTGAACTTTCCAAAAAATTTGGTTCTACAGTAATTTCCAATTTTGAAATTTGTAACTATCTACAATCAAAGGGTGTAAACAAAGTACATCCCATGCATATTGGTGGTTCAAAGGAATTTGAATTTGGTAAATTAAAAATGACACCTGCACTACATGGGTCAGGTATTATAGATGATGGAAAGATAATCTACGGTGGAAATCCCGGAGGTTTTTTAATAAAAATGGAAAAGAGCATATACCACGCAGGTGATACAGGCTTAACAAAAGACATGGAACTTTTAAAAGGTGCGGATATTGCTATCCTCCCTATAGGTGGAAATTTTGTTATGGATATAGAAGATGCTGTCAGGGCAGTCGAAATGATACAACCAAAACTGGTCATTCCCATGCATTACAACACGTGGGAAATAATTAATGCAAACGCCGAGGAATTCAAATCTCAGGTTGAAAAATTAGATATCGAATGTAAAATATTAAAACCTGGAGAATCACTGGAGGTATAAATGAAGAAAACAATAATTATATCTTTAACATTATTTATCACAACATTATTCTTTTCTCTTAATATTCCAAGGTTTATTGGTCCAAACGATGTAACATTTGAATTTGACGGTTTAGATGCCTTTTTTGACGGAGAAAAAATAGTCAACAACGTAATTAATGGGTTGGACTACGAAGACGGCGCCCACATTTTAAGACTTTTAGGGCAATATGAAGAATTTATATTCAAAATAACAGTTGACACTACTCCACCTACGAAAACTTCTTTCATACTAAAAGATCCAAACCTTGTTATTTTTGAAAAAGCTGTTACACAGATAATGCTGGATTCTAGAACAAACTTTTTCAAAATTATTAACGAAAAAAACGTTAAAAGGAAGGACTTTATACCTTTAGTAGTATGCAACCACGATGAAGCGGGAAATTTAGGAGGTTTTGTATACATAAAACCAAGTGTTAGTAACATTACACCACTTGATTCAAAAGCACCAATTGGTGGTATTACAAACAAAATAATTTTACTTTCTTCAAATTCTCCATACAAAGCTATTGGTAAAGTATTAGTACCTTCTCAATCTACCCTTTTTCTTGAACCAGGTGTAGAAATCAAAACAGTAGGTACTGTACAGTTCACCGTTAAAGGTAATCTGTATATTCCCGAAAATGTAAAAATAACTGGAAAATTAGACATTGATCTACAACAGGAAGGAACTTTTTATTTAAATTCTTCAAAACTAGGCGGAAATATTGTAACAAACGGAGGAAAATTATTATTTTTAGAAAACTTAAAACACACTAACGTAACAATTTCAAAAACCAATGTTATAGTCATCAAAAACTCAACTATTGAAAATTTATCTTCTAGATTTGCTCCATTGGTTATAATTGAAAATTCAACCGTAACCAACCTTAATGTGGTTAGTTCGAGAGAGGTTATAATTAACAATTCGTTTGTGAACAATTTTCACGTCGATGGTTTTACAAATGTTAAAGCGTATAACCTTACTTCTTACTCATTAAATGTTGAAAATTTTTCAAATATAAAGTTAATTAATTCAAATATTTTAGATTCAACATTTGATAAAGGGGCATATCTGCATTCTAAAAACACTTTATTTGAAAATATTACATTTTCAAATTATTCTTTTGGCACTTTATATAAAACCATAATTCATAAAATCTCACTATTTAAATCTAAACTTTCAAAAAGATTTACTACATATCTTGAATTTCAAAAAGATAATTCTTCTATTGTAACAGAATACTAATATTTTCAAAGGAGTGAAAAAAGCATGGATTGTGTCTTTTGTAAAATCATCAATAATGAAATACCTGCAGAAAGAGTGTATGAAGATGAAAATTTCATAGTAATCAAAGACATAAGACCTGTAGCACCTACTCATCTTTTACTTATTTACAAAAAGCATGTTCCAACAATATCAGATTTATGTGAGGATGATCAGAGAAGGTTCTGGAAGGTGTTTGAGATTATAAAAAACTTATCAAAGAAGTTGGGACTCAAAAGTTATAGAATAGTTGTAAATAATGGTGAAGAATCCGGACAGGAAATATCACATATTCATTTTCACATAATTTCTGGAAGAAAACTCGGCAAAATAGGTTAGGAGGCGAAAAAATCAAAGCAATTGTTTATTTACCAATTAAACCTGAAATTGCTAAAACTCAAAATTTACCTGCCAAACTTCCAGTCTTAATGGAAGACTTACCTTTAATTACAGAGATGGATAAAATCCCGCTCGATGTTATAATAAGAGGTCTTGAAGCCCAATATGAAATAGAAAAAAATGATTATTGGGCTAGTTATCTTGCATATTTTTATTATGAAGCTTTCAAAAAATATTTAAATGAAAATAATTTTGATAGAGCCAAAGAATTTCTGGAAAAATCAAAAAACGTAGTATACGATTACAGATATCACTTTTACTACGGTCTTCTTTTTTCAAAACTATTAGATTACGATAATGCCGAAATTGAGTTAAAAAGAGCCATTTCATTAAATCCAAATTTTTACCTTGGATACTACGAACTTGGTAACGTGTTGTACCTAAAAAAAGATTATGACGAAGCAATCGAAATGTATATGAAATCTTTTGAACTTAACAAAGAATTTGCACTTCCTTTGTTGAAAATTGGTGACGTTTATTTTGAAAACAACCAACTAAAAGATGCGGAAACTGCCTACAAAGCTGCATTAAAAATAGAAAAACTACCTGAAGTTCATTTAAGACTTGGGGTGCTTTACAACACAAGATATCAATTTGAAAACGCAGAAAAAATATTCAAGGAAGGATTATCCATTGAATACAAGGCTGAAATCGCATATAACCTTTCATATACTTTAACAAGGCTTGGAAAACATTTTCAAGCCCTCCAGTTGTTAAAGGAACTAGGAAGGAATTATCCAACACCAGAAATCTACAATGAACTTGGACTCTTACAAAAAAATCTTGGCTTTTATGAAGAAGCAGAAGAAAATTTGAAACTTGCTGGTGAAGAATTTTTAGAAAACTACTACAAAACACAACTCTTTACAAAAGGAATGAAGCAAGAAATAATAGATTTCATTAAATCTTTTGACCCAGAATATGCTGAATTCTTAGTAAATGTAAGAAAAAATAAAGAAATGATCGAAGAAAAACTTGCAAAAGTAGAATTTCCATTTTCAGAACTTAACGAAGTTTTTGATCTGACCAATGAAGATGGTGAAATTCTTTTAGACGAATTCCTTTCTCATCTCAACGTCAAAAACGTTGGAGAAAAAGCTGATGAATTCTTAAAATATATACCATACTTAATTTCAAACATGTACATAGCAGGAGCTGATCCAATAATTATTGAAAAGAATGCTATAAAAACTTCTGTATCTTTATTTGGAGATGGTGAAGGGCTTGTTTTAGCAAAAACACTTTTAACTTTTTACTTTTCTTTTCTTTTTGAAAATGCAAACATTGATTTTGTTATTGATAAAACTCTTGAAATTATATCAGAATTTTACTATCCACTCTCTAAAAAAATAGCCGACATGCTTGAAAACGAAAAAACATCACTTGATGATTTCATTGAAAACTATAAAAATCCAGATAACATTTCAGAATTTATTATCCAATTCATAGAACTTCTTAGCTATCACCCTACAATCGAGGAACTCCAGCCATTATCTGATACCCCACTCGCAAGGATTATCTCATTTTTATTGCAATTATAATTAAAAACACGAAATCGCAGAACCCCTTATTTAATAGGGGGTTTTCTTGTGATATTAAAATTAAACAACTTTAACTTTCTTGCTTGACACTAACTTTTAGTTGTGGTATTATTTTTCTGAAACAAGGGAGGTGTAATCATGGCAAATGTGGAAAAAATAAGAGAACTTATCGCTGAACAGCTTGGCGTTGATATTTCTGAAGTTACCGACGAAAAAAATCTTACCGATGATTTAGGTGCAGATTCTTTGGACATGGTTGACCTTGTTATGGCATTTGAAGATGAATTTGGAATTAAAGTTGAAGATTCAGACCTTTCAAAAATTAAAACAGTAAAAGACATTATTGATCTTGTTTCTCAAAGAGTGTAAAAAAATAAAATGAAACTTATTAAAGATGGCTCTTTTAAGAGCCATCTTTTTATTTGTATAGTAAAATATAAATAGTTGGAGAGGGGGGAATTTAAATGGATAGAAAACTTGATTTAGAAATTAGACATCTTGATAGATTAATTGGGGAGTTTATTCCTTATTCAATTAAAAGCAAAACTCCTATTTTGAACTGGAAGTACTTTAACTCATCAATCTCTTTCCCTTTTAAATGGGATGATAAAAAAACTCCCGCAAAATTTGAAACTAAAATCAAACTTCCTAACTCCAAAACGCTTTACCTTCTTGCATGGTTTGGTGGAGAAAGCCTTGTAAAAGTAGATGATAAACCATATGGAGAAATAAATATTTATCATAAAACTGTTAACTTAAAACCATTCTGCGATGGAAAAGTTCACAAGCTCACAATTGAAACTGTTCCCCGAAGTCTCTTTGGTAGAAAAGCGGAGCCAATCTTTAAAGAAGCATATCTTATAGAATTTGATAAAGAAATAAAAGAGTTTATAATTTATACTCAAAAAGTAATCGAATTGATAAAAGAAACCAGAAACGATCCCCTGAGAAAAAGATTGATAGAAATAACTAATGAATTTCTGTATTCAATAAAAAATTCCCATTCCACAGGTCATTTTATCACCAAAGTAAGAGAAAATCCTTCGATACAATATGACATAAGTACCACCTGGTCAACGCATAACTTTCCAACTTCGTATGAAATTCCAGAAAATCTGAAAAAAGAAATACTCGAAAAATTTAAACTTTTCAAAGAAAAAATTGAAAAACTAAATAAAATTTTTCCAAAAATAGGGAAAGTATACATAGTAGGTCATGCACATATTGATTATGCCTGGCTCTGGCCATTATCAGAAACTAAGCGAAAAATTGTAAGAACTTTTGCAAACGCAGTTCAACTCGCCAAGAGGTATCCTTATTTTATTTACACTCAATCATCTGCTCAAATGTACGAAGATATTGAAAAGGAAGCACCAGAAATCTTTGAAGAAATTAAAAAGCTTGTAAAAAGCGGCCAATGGGAACCAATAGGCGGAATGTGGGTTGAATCAGATTGTAACATTCCCAGTGTAGAATCATTGATCAGACAATTCTATTATGGTCAAAAATATTTTGAAAAAAAGTTTGGAAAAAAATCTAAAGTATGCTGGCTTCCTGATGTCTTTGGGTTTTCATGGGTTCTTCCACAAATATTAAAAGAATCCGGCATTGATTACTTCATCACAACCAAACTCGTATGGAATGAAGCAAATCAATTTCCATATGACCTTTGCATTTGGAAAGGCATTGATGGAAGTAAAATAATTTATCATAGCTTTAATAACATTGAAGAAGGATATAATGGAAAGGTTAGTCCAAAAACTATCTATAGTACCTGGAATAACTTTAAACAAAAAGAGCATTCATCATTTACAATGGTATCTATTGGATATGGTGATGGTGGGGGAGGACCTACAGAAGAAATGTGCGAAAGTTATCCAATACTTCAAAAACTGCCCGACATGCCGGACATTGAATTTTCAAAAGTTGAAGATATTTGTAGTAAATTAACGAAAGAAATTTCAAACACTCAATTACCTATTTGGGACGGCGAACTATACTTAGAGCTTCACAGAGGTACTTTAACCTCCCAAGCAAAAATTAAAAGACTTCACAAAATGGCCGAAGAATCATTAAGAGAAGCAGAAATTATAAATGCATTTTTTGATCTAAAAAAACAAGAGGATATCGACAATCTCTGGAAGAAAAATCTTGCAATAGAATTTCACGACATATTACCGGGTTCTTCTATAAAAGAAGTTTACGAGGAAGCTACAAAAATACTTAAGGAAGTTATTTCAAATTCAAACAAAATTATTAAAAGCGCCAAGTTAAGCAATTCCGATAATTATTTAACTATATTCAATCCTTCTTCATTTAAACAGAAAATCAAATTTGAACTAAACACACCACTAACTCTGGAAATAAACAACCAGAAGTTAAATGTGGTAAAAACGTATAACGGGAAATATTTATACTTTTTAAACAAAGAAATTGATTCCCTTGATTTTATTACTATAAAAATAACCGGTAAATTACAACACATAAATGAAAGCAAAATAGAAAACAAAAACTCTGAACTTGAAAACAAACACATAAAAGTCCATATTTTTAACGACGGAACCATTAATATTTTCTACAAAAAATCTAAAAAATGGTTATTTAAAGAAAAAGGGAACATATTAATGATATACAAAGACATTCCTTACTTCTGGGAAAATTGGGATATAGATGTTCATTATACAAAATCCGGTGAACAAATAAAGGCAAAATCTATAAAACTTGTTGAATCAAATCCTTTTAGAAAAGTTATCGAAGTATCATATAAGTACGAAGAAACAAGTATTATCCAGTATTACATTCTCTGGAATGATTCGGATATTTTGGAAATAAAAACAAACGTTGATTGGCATCATAGAAGAAGCCTTCTGAGGGTTTTGTTCCCAACAAATATACTTTCTAGATACGCCAAAGTTGACATAGATGGAGGATATATTACAAGACCAACCCATCAAAATTCAAATTTTGAAAAGGCAAGATTTGAAGTAATGGCACAGAGATGGGTTAATATTTCACAATACAATTTTGGAGTAAGTATTTTAAACGACGGAAAATATGGTCATAATGTTATCGATTCTACCATAGGTATGAGCTTAATAAAAGCTGGAATTTATCCAGATTTCTTTTCGGATGAAGGTTTTCATGAATTTTCATATGCTATAAAACCAAACGAAAAAGAAGACGTAATAGATATCATAAAAGAAGCCGATAAGTTTAATAAAAGTCTAAAAGTGCTATATGGAAAGCCCGTTAAACATTTACCAAAAATTACTCTATCAGAAGAAAATTTTAAAATCCTTTCATTCAGAGAGGTAAACGGAAAATTTATTCTGAGGATTGTAGAGGTTGCCGGTGGAAGTGGAATTCTTTCGGTATCTTTCAAAAATTTCAAACCTTTAAAAGTTTATCTCACAAATAATCTTGAAGAGATAAAACAAGAAATTGAATGCAAAAATGATTCTTTCAATATTGAATACAACCCCTTTAAAATTTATACATTTTTAATTGAATCTATATAACTACTATTGAAGCATTAATAGCTCCTATTTCTTTGAGATATTGAATAATATTTAAAATTTCATCAACGTCTAAACCTATAATCTTTAAAGCATCTATTAGATCTAATATAGATGTATTTTGTGTTATTGTAATTTCAAATTTCTCATTTTTAAAAACTGTACCCTTTATACTTTCATATCCGCCATATAATATATTTCCTGTTGACTTTTGAATTACTACCAAAGAAGTCTCGTTAGGTACAACTTCAATTTCATTTATAATAGATAAAAAACCTATAAGATCATTTTCAAATACTTCAGGAATAGCAACTTTTACAATTTCTGAATTAACAGCCGAAGCAATAGGAGTTTGAAATTTTCTGTTAATAAATTCTGCTACTTTTACTGAATCAACAATTTCTGTATTTAACAGAAAAATCGTTGTTGAACCTTTATCTATGATATTACCAGGAATTTCTCTAATAATAGTTCCACCATTAGAAATGATACCTTGAATTTTGAATCGACCTTGTGTTTCATCTGTAACTGGTAAAACTGACCCTTCTGCTGTTGCATACACTTGTTTATCGGGACCATACAAATCCGTCGACAATAATAAACCATTTTCAATACTTTTTGCATTACCTATTGCATACAACTTCACATCAAGTTTCATTCCAAGTTTATAATATGGAGGAATATCCGCAATAACCAGAACCAGTGCTGTATTTTTGGACTTCAAATCTTCCCGAGGAATAGATTGTCCAAAATGTTCAAGCATATTCAAAACAGCTGGAAGATAAGAAATTCCATCGTCTCCTGTACCATTCAATCCCACGACAATACCAAGGCCAAATAATTGATTATCCCTGGCTCCCCTATACGTTGATATATCTTTGATTCTTACAGCAGAAAAAGCTATCAACGAAACAATTAAAACAAGAAAAATTAAAATTCGTTTCATCGTTCACCTCATTTAAGGTTAGTAATTATCTTTAATTTTGGACCACTTTCGACATAACAAATTACTATTTGATTTGTATAAATATTTTTCGCTTTTATTACGTCTCCAATACTACCATTTTCTAAAACTTGAAACCTCGAGGATACTTTCACACCATTAAATTGAAGATATCCATCTATTATCTGGCCTTTAACTACATATGGCAATTTTTCTAAATACTCTCTAAAAACTGGTTCTCCAATTTCAATATTTTTTCTAGAAATCATCGGGAGTTCTTCTAAATTAAAAGTGTGTCCAAATAATGAATAGTCATTTATCACTACTTCCATAAGATCTTCAGCAGTTACTACCTCTCCAAAGCTAATTTTTCGTTTAGCTATATAAACTTTTCTCATATTTTTCACATATACTGTTAAATCATACTCTCCAATATATATACCATCTTTTTTTTGTAAGAATTTTATTAAATAATTTCCATTTTTCAAATCTAAAATATTTAACACAAAACTATCATGATCAGTTATTGTACCATTTACAGATGTAATTGTTGCTTCTGCACTATAAGGATATTGTGCCAAAATAGTTTTAACAGCTATTTTATTTGCAATATCAACTGTTAAAGTCGCAGCAGGTAATTTAAAAACATTTGAGACCCAGACTGTACCCATTGTCGGTGTTGCAATTATTTGCGTGGAAAGTTCGGTTAGTTTCAACAGAATATATCGGACATCAAGATCAAAAGAAGAATTATCCGGTAAATAAACCAGACTAATATCTTTTAAAACCTCTTCAGCAATTCCTGTAAAAGTTGCAGCAATATCAAAAACTGTTACAACATTAGTTGTAACAGTAGCTTGTTGTTTAAATTCTATATTGAACGAAAACAAAAGAGTAAAGCTAAGAAGCAATAATATCAGCGTAATCCTTTTCATACTTTAAATATCAATCTCCTTAACCTGTAAAGCATGCCTGAATATAAATTCTTTTCTGCTATCAGTATCACTTCCCATTAACATTTCAAACAATTCGTCAGCTTCTTCCGCATCTTCAATTGTAACTCTCAACAATTTTCTATTGTCAGGAGCCATCGTAGTTTCCCACAATTGATGTGGATTCATTTCACCAAGACCTTTGTACCTTTGAATCTCAATTTTTTTATCACCAAGTTTTGATTTTAATTCTTCCAGTTCTTCATCAGAATAAAGATAATAAGTTTCTCTCCCGGCAGTTAACTTGTATAAAGGTGGTTGAGCAATATATATTCTTCCTTCATCAATTAACTCTTTCATATACCTGTAAAACAATGTAAGAAGCAATGTTCTGATATGTGCACCATCAACATCAGCATCCGTCATTATTATAATCTTTCCATATCTCAATTTTGAAGCATCAAAATCGTCACCAATACCAGTCCCAAGAGCAGTTATAATATCCCTAACCTGCTCATTTTTTAACAATTTTAACCAGCTACTTTTTTCAACATTTAATATTTTCCCCCTAAGAGGTAAGATAGCCTGAAAATTTCTATCTCTAGCCTGTTTTGCTGAACCTCCAGCTGAATCTCCCTCAACAATGAACAATTCTGATTCTTCCTTTTTCTTTGTGATACAATCTGCTAGCTTCCCTGGAAGTGTTGAACTTCCAAAAACACTCTTTCTTTTGACCATTTCCCTGGCGTGTTTTGCGGCTTCTCTTGCTTTTTTTGCTTCTAGAGCTTTTTGTATGATTATTTTAAGTGTGTTTTGATTTATTTCGAAAAATTCTTTCAGTTTTTCTCTTACAACCTTTGCAACAGCTTCCTGTATTTCTTCATTTCCCAGCTTGGATTTTGTCTGACCTTCAAATTCGGGTGTGGAAGTCATTAAAACACTTATAATTGCCGTCATTCCTTCACGGATATCTTCTCCTCTAAGTGATTCTTTCTTTAACTGACCTGTTTCCTTTCCAAGTTCATTTATCAATCTTGTAAAAGCAAGTTTAAAACCTGTAACATGTGTTCCGCCTTCTACTGTTCTTATATTATTTACAAACGACACTATTTTTTCAAAATCTGAATCTGTATATTGAAAGACAACCTCTATTTTATTTGAATTATATTCACCTGAAATATAGACTGGCTCATGTAAAGACCTGTAAGTTTTATTTAAAAAAGTTATAAATTCTTTTAATCCACCTGTGTAATGAAAAGTTTTCTCGGTCTTATCTCTTTCATCTTTAAATATGATAGTTACTTTTGGATTCAAAAATGCAAGGTCTCTGAGTCTAATTATTATAGTATCAGAATCAAATTCTGTAGTTGTAAACACCGTAGAATCTGGTTTAAACCTTACTATTGTTCCTCTCTTATCTGTGTTTCCTATGATTTTAACCTCAGTAACCGGAACACCTCTTTCATACTTTTGATAATAAATCTTACCATCCCTGTGAACTTCTACTTCTAACCATTCAGATAGTGCATTAACTACTGATGCACCTACACCGTGAAGTCCTCCACTTACTTTATAAGAATCTTTTGAAAATTTTCCACCAGCATGTAATGTTGTCATAACGACTTCAAGAGCACTTTTTCCAGTTTCTGGATGAATATCTACTGGTATTCCTCTACCGTTATCTTCAACCTCCACACTACCATTCTCAAATATTGTAACCTTGATTAAATCACAATAACCCTGTAAAGCTTCATCTATACTATTATCAACTATTTCATAAATTAAATGATGAAGCCCCGCTTTACCAGTGGAACCTATATACATTCCTGGTCTTTTTCTCACAGGCTCTAGTCCCTTTAAAACCTTAATCTGCTTGGCATCGTAACTATTCTTCATAGATGACCTCCTTACCTTTTAAGCTTAATCACAACTTTGTTAATTGCTTTAAATCCTATTCTTTTATTCAATTCCTCAACAATTTTTTCCTTAAAAAAATTTAGTTCCGTAACATAAATATTATCGTCACACTCAATACGTAAAATTCCTTTTGAAAAACCTGTAACTCTACAATATTCATTAAAGGGTTTACCTATTATTTTAAAAAATTCTTCTTTTGAAATTGTACTAACAAGTAATCTCTTTATAATATTATTATTTCGAGCAACTTCTTTAAAAACCTCACCTAATTTTCTCATTAATATACCTCACAAACTGCTTAGAAAGTTTTTTTGAAAGCTCTTTTTTCAAAAAAATCTTCTTTCCAAGACTATCAACAGGCACAATCCCTCTACTTGTATGAGTTAAAAATATTTCATCGGCATAAAAAAGTTCTTTAAGTTCAACCTGTCTTTCTACAACATTGTATTCTAAATCTTTCAACATTCGAATTACGTATCTTCTCGTAATTCCATCTAAAATACCTGAATCAAGCGACGGAGTTATAATTTCATTATTTTTAATAAAAAAAACATTTGAAAAACTTCCCTCACAAACCTGTCCCTTACTTCCCAAAAGAATTACTTCATAAAAGGAACCTTTTTTTAACCTTGCAAGATATAAATCGGGTCTTCCAAGTGATTTCAAATTTGGTGGAATACTAATTGGATCTGCATGCCTAACCTCAGAAATATCTATATGAACTTCATCCAATTTTTCAGTTAGAAAATTTTCACCTATTGCAAAAATCTTCAAAGAACCATCTACAATTCCAAATACTTTAACTCTATCGTAGGAATTGTATTTATAAACCTCTTCTTCAAATTTCTTAAAAGAAACTTTTTCTTCAGTAATGTACGATAATGAATTTAAAAATCTTTCAAAGTGTTCTTCCAAAGCAAAAGGTTTTTTATTGTAAAATCTTATTGTTTCATATATTACAATTCCTTTAGTTATACTATTTAACAAATCCTCCCAGCATCTTTCGGGTGACATTCTTTGAAATCACTCCCTCATCGGTTACCGCCTGTATAACCACTTCATTAAATTCTCCTAATTTACCGTACGGAATTTCATGTAAAATATAATATTCATCGTATCCACTAAAAATATTATTTTTACTACCCTCAATCAAAACATTTACACTTTTTCCTATCAATTTTTTTCTATATTCTCTAGCTCTTTCTTTACTAATCTTTTCAAGTGCAACAATTCTGTCTTTCTTTATATTTCCAGGCACTTTATTCACAAATTTTGCAGCAAGTGTTCCACTTCTATCTGAATATCTAAAACCATGAACTTTTGAAAACATCGCTTCGTTAACAACTTTTACTGTTTCATTAAAATCGGATTCCGTTTCACCTGGAAAACCTACAATAATATCTGTAGTTATTGAAAATAATGGATCCTCTTTTCTCAATTTTTCAACTATTCTCATAAAATCTCTTTGTGTATAATTTCTTCGCATTTTTTCTAAAATCTTATCGCTACCACTTTGAAGTGGTATATGAAGGTGATTACATATTTTTTCTTCATTGACTATTAACTTAATTAGATCATCATTCAAGTCTTCTGGATTAATAGAACTTAATCTAATTCTGAAATTATCCGGAATTTTTACCAATTGTTTCAATAAATCATACAGACTGTATTCTTTTTCAAATCCATATTTTCCAAGATTTAAACCTGTTATAACTATTTCCAAATAATTCTTTTTAACCAATCTTGATATTTCACTAACTACCAATTCAATTGGTTTGGTTCTTATTTTCACTCCTCTAGCAAATCTAATAGTACAATAGGTACAAACATTATTACAACCATCCTGTACCTTCACAAATGCTCTTGTTCTATCGGCTAACGATGAAGTAATAAGCTCACTTTCTATATCATCATTCTTCCAATAAATTTTATCTACCAAAACTCCCAATTCATTAATTATTTTGTGAACCTCTTTTTTCTCTTTATTTCCAATAATAAGATCTACCTTCTCATTTTTTAACTCTTCGTATCCAATTTGTGAATAACAACCAGCTGCAATAATTTTTGCCATTGGATATTTTTTCTTTAATTTCCTAATCTGTTGCCTGACCTTTCTTGTAGCCTCACCTGTAACAGCACAGGTATTTAAAATAAAAACGTCCGATTCTACTTCTCCATTTACTACAACATAACCGTAATTTTCAAGCCTTTCTGCCATCAACTCGGACTCATATTGGTTTAATTTGCAACCATATGTAATTATACTTATTCTCATTTAGCGGTTTTCTCCTCTCCAGACACAGCTTCAAGTATTCTCATTCTTGTAATTACTCCAATAAGTTTTTCTTCTTCATCTACAACCGGGAGAATTTTTAAACTATGCCTTATCATCAAATCAGCAGCGTGTAATAAAGGAGTAGTCTCCTTTATAGTAATTGCTGGTTTTGTCATTATTTCACTAACAGGTTTCGATGAAAGCTTCTTTAAGTTCCTAACAAATTGATTTAAATCAGGAATAAACGATGCTGATTGTAACAATGCAAAGTAACTTGGTAAGGCTGCTCTAATAATATCATTTTCACTGATAAAACCAACAACTTTATAATCTTCATTAATAACAGGAACACCAGTTACTTCCTGTCTGGATAAAATTTTTAAAACTCTTGTCACCGTTTCATCTTCTAGAACAGCTGTTATATCTCTTATATAAAAATCTTTCACTTTCATTACTATTCCACCCTTTCAATTTTGAATTTTTCCATAGCTTTCTCAATATCTTCAAAAGTAGGAGGAATTTTTCTTTTATACCAGGTCTTTGCAAGCGCTGCTGCATAACCATATTTTGCAATTTCTACCAAATCATTGGTTTCAAGATATTTATATATCATTGCAGCCATATAAGTATCGCCTGTTCCCAGTAAGTGGGCATGCTCAACTCCCACAAGAGGTTTGACAAACCAGACACCATCATTTGTAACTACAATATCATAATCGATCTTGTAAGATAATACGGCCATTTTTACTCCGTACCTTATTATTTCTTTTCCTGCATCAATATAATCTTGCTCTGTCTTTAAATCTTCACCAAATAACTTCTTTTCTCTTCTAAAATCAGGCTTCAAAACAAACGGAACAGATATCTTTAACGATTCAGTAATAATCTCATCTTTAGCTTCCCAAAATACCGCTTTGTTATATTTTTTCGCCAATTTTGTAAGTTCACCATAGATACTATTTGGTATTCCAATAGGTAAACTTCCCGATAAAACAACAACCCTGACAGTTGGTACAATCAATTTGTACCTTCTCAAAAAATGCTGAAGGTCTTCAAGGGGAATAGTAGGTCCCGAAGAATTTATTTCAGTAAGCGTGTGATTTTTCTCATCTATAATTGCAATATTTTCTCTAATTTCTTCCTCAATATGAACAAAATTCGTTGTAATTAATTCACTGGTCTCTCTAAGCTCGGTTAATACCACATCACCCAAATATCCACCTATAAACCCAGTAACCACACTCTTTATACCAAAAGCGGCTAAATCAACCGCAACATTAATTGCTTTACCTCCTGGTGTCATTCTTGAGTTTTCTATTGTTAATCTGTGCAATTTATCAATTGTAAAATCATTAATATAAAACTCCCTGTCTAATGCAGGATTCATACAAACAGTTAATATAGGCAAAATATCACCTCACAATTGTAAATTCCTTGGGCTCTCCTCTAAATTCAATTTTACCATTTTTAAGGAAAATAAACAAATCAGCGATAGGAAGGAAACGTTTAAAAAACCTGGTTGCAATTATCATGGCTTTCCCATTGGACAGGATTTTTTTCTTCAAAATTACAGAAAGTTTTTTCAAATGATCATCATCAAGATGGTCAAAAATACAATCAAAAATAAGAAGCTTAGAATCTTTCAGGTAAGAAACAAACAAAAGGACAAATATTTTCTCTAAAACATACAAATCTGAAAGCTTGGTTTTATAACCATCCCTTAAACTTTTCAATAATCCAAAATCATCAAGTAAAGAAGAATATTCTTCAAAAGGCAGGAAATCTCTACCAAAAGCAAGATCAACTAATTCACCAAAAGTTAAATAATCCAGAGCTTCGAAAAAATTAGTATCGCTATAAAAAACCAGACTTCGAATAGCTTTTATATCAAAATCAAAAAGATCTTTCTCTTCCAGGTATACTTTGCCATCGTATTTAACTTCATCATATATTTCTTCATTTAGCCTCGCAAAAGATCGAAGGAGGGCTGATTTTCCGGAACCTCGTGGGCCATAAAGAACGAGAGTGCTTTTTTCTTCAAGGGTAAAAGAAATATTTTCGAATAATTTGACGTTACTAGCAAAACCAGTAAAATCTTCAGCTTCAAGAATTTTCTTTTTTGGTTTTTCCATCTCCATTCACCATATCCTTTAATCTTTTTTCAAGTTCTTTCTTTGCCTCATTATTTCCTGAAGAAGAAAGCTTTATTAATTCTATTTGGGAGAGTATTTTTACCTTTTTTGTCATTCAATGCCACCTCTCTTGTATTATAAGTTCCATTATTATTTTACACTTTTTTCTTTAAAACTTTTTGTATTATAAATTACACTTTCAACAATTTGTTTACAAAAAAGTACAACACTCTTGCTTATTTCAAAAAAGTAAAGTCCAAAACACCTTTATTCAAAGTCGATCAATAAATTTTCGTATTATTTGATTAGACAATTTAATATTTATTAAAATAAACGATAATAATAAAAATTCCAATTTGCGAAAAAATCCACAAACAATAAAAAAAGAACAAGCAATATCACCACTGCAAACAAAAATTACAAGCACAACTTCAAAAGTTTCAATCAACCACTATAACCTAAATTTTCCGGGATAATAAAGTACAAATACAGTAAAAGCGATATAAAACAAATAAGAAATCCACGAAGAAACTAATCCAAAATATAACCATAAACCCACAATAAGATATATTCCAGAAATAGCCCACATATAATAAAGCATTTTTCTTTTGGCTTTAACAACACCGAGTATCTTGAAACTCAAAGTACTTTGTTTTTTTCCAAGAATAGCCGGCAAAGCTTCAAGTAAAATAGGAGTTAAGACTATAAAAGATTGTAAAATACGGGTAAATCCTCCTCTTGAAGAAGAGAATATACCCGCCACAATAATTCCCCCAATCAAATATTCACCAATTCTACCCAGCTGAATCCTTGCAGGTGGGAAGTTATAAAATGAAAAAGCAAATAAGGATCCTAATAAACTCAAGATAAGTATTTTATCAAAAGAACTGGTAACAAAAAAATAAAGACCAAAACCTGAAACCAACGATAAAGAAACTCCTAAACCATCAAAATGATCAATATTTTGTAAAAGATAAATAATTACTATGGAAATAACTAAACCAACAGGTATATAATACAGTGGGAAATATTTATACGAAACCAGTAAAGTGGAAAACAAAACAATTAAATAATCAAATTTTATCCTTTTTGACTTTATGTCTTCGTACAAACCCAAAACCGCCAGAATAGTCAAAAAAGTTTTAACCATTAAATCAAACGGTACAACCAAAATTATAGATAAAAAAATCCCCATTCCACCAAGATATGGAACTGTTTTCTCTTCTTTAGTTGTCAATTTATACTTCACAGCAAACTTACCAAATACAGGAATAGCTATTACCGATATAGCAAATGATATCAAAAAATATACCATTTCAAACCTCCCTAAAAATTATAACATGAAAAAACCTGGCTCTATACGAGCCAGGCTTGAAAAATCAAACTATTTTATTTTCAAAGGTAAAACAGTTGCATACTCTTTGCCAGGGATGTAAGAAGACAAAACAGTTTTCTGATCATAACCTTCTGGAACTAGAATATCTACAACGTATGGCGCCATATCTTTTGAATCAGTTGGATAACCACCCAAAGTCCACTGACCCGGATTTGGAGTTACTGGTCTGAAATTATCGGGACCATAACCATCTTGACTTCCAACAAGAATATACGCAAAAATTCCATTTGAAATATCCAGATATTTTTTGCTGATTATTACATTAATTGTTTTTTCACCGGTATCAGCTTCAACTCTCACGGCTTCTGGAATTTCTTCTCCATCACTGGTTGCAAAAAATTGTCCATATGAAGGCCAACCAGCTACTTTTATAAAGTAATCCCAAGGATGGTTTTTATCAAATTGAACTCTTGCGCCTTCATTATATGTATCTGTTCTTCCGCCTTCCTTTGTGTCAAGGTATATGTTGATCAATTGATGTGAAAATCCTTTTGGAGCACCCCAAGGATTGGTCATTTCAGCAAATTTTATCTGGAATATGTATGATTCTTCATTTTCAAGTACAACAACATCAGTCATGTCAAATAAGCCTTTATAAGGTTTAAATGCTGGATCTTTTGGATAAGAATAAGTACCTGGTCCATATTCATCTCCCAGAGGATCTTTAAATATTTTTAATATATCACCCGTAACTGCCGCAGGAATTATAACATTAATTGGTCCATAGTTTGGTGCAAAATCTTCATCCTTTCTATCTTTTGAAACCACAACTGCTATATTAAATTCCTGACCTGATTTTACATTAATTAAATCATAAGGTATTTCCATTTCTACGATATCTCCAACAAATCCTTTAACATTACCTGTCGTTAAAATCCATTTATCAGTTCCTGAAGCTTTGTAAAAACTTACCTTTTGCCTCTTAGGCCATGTTTTTAAATTTATTGCAAATCTATGGGACAGAGCAAATCCAAGTGGAGTAACTTTATCTTTTGAATAGTACGTCTTTGCATTAAATTTATTTGCAGTTGGACTATCAGCATACACTTCAACTTTTATATCCTCGCCCAGATACTCTGTTGCAGGTTTATCAAGAATAATTCCCACATATACTCCTGAATCTCCTCTACCTACATATACATATCTTAAAAGGTTTTCGTCCAATGAATCATCAAACATAGCTGTAGTTTTCTCTACTTCATCTAATTTTCCATTGAATTCATATTCAATCTTCTTAATAACCCCAGAAGTTGGTGGAGCAGGTTTTTTGTTCGGGATATATAGATAACTTGGTATCTCAGTATAACCAGCCATTTCATACATCTTTATTAAAAGATTCTTGAACTGTTGATCAAACAATACCTCATTGTTACCCGCATCCTGATCAGCTCCATACCACCAGAACCAGTCGCTTCCTTCAGCTGCATACAAGACATGTCTTGCCAGCTCGTTTTCATTTATATTTATCTTACTAAGTAGAATTTCTCTTGCTTTAGCCAATCTATCCCAAGCTTCATTTTCTTCTTTTTCACCAATCCACGTATCTAAAGTACCACCGGCCCATGAACCCTTAGCTAATGTCTCTAATTCATTCTTAACTCCATATTTTTCTAAATATTCACTCGGTGTTACAAGATTAATTAAAGGATCTTTTGAAAGTTCTTTATAAAGCAATTTTCTAAAGTCATTTCCGTTGTTGGGATAATGTTCCCATGCATTTTCTCCATCCAGGGCAACAGTTACTATTAAATCCCCTGTCGTATTTAATTTTTGATACTCATGAAGAGTATTAATAAAATCTTTAACTGCTGCTTCTGCGTCCATCTGCGAATATTTAAAGCTAATTCTATTTGAAAGATCCGTGTCTCTAAAGAACACAACAATCTCTTTACCATTCACTTTCACTTTATACGGTCTAAACAGATTTTCTATTTCTCCTGTGTTTACACCACTTTTTTGTAAAATATCTTTATCTGTTACTATCCACTTTACATTATTTTCAGCTATTAATCCTGCTACTTCTAAAGAAACTGCCTGTTCAGATGGCCACATCCCTTCTGGCCTTTTTCCAAATATCTGCTTAAAGTATTCCAACCCTTCTTTAATCTGACCATTTGCATCTTCAACCCAACCCTTGTCAACAAGTATTGGAAGTATTGGATGATAGAAAGGTGTTGTTGTAATCTCTATTTTTCCCTCTTCCCAGAGCTTTTTATATTTATCTACAATTGTTGATAAAAGCTTTTTATGATAATCCAATACATATATGAGATCGTCTCTCGTATAATGTTCCTTATCAAGCAACTTGCTCAGTCTTTCATCTGCTTTTATATATTCAATGTTAATCCAGTAAAGATTCCAACATACTTTTAAATCCAAAATATCTTGATCGGAGAATTCTACACCCGATACTTTCATTTCCATAAGTTCTTTATACCTTTTGTGAGCGTTTACAAACCGTGGATTTATATCAAAAAAGTGATCAAGAATGAATTGTTTTTCTTCTTTTGTAAGTTCATCCTCATTTTTCATTGAAAGTCTCTGATATTCATCAATTGATCCCTTTAAGTAATCCTGTATCTGGAGCAATAAGCTTGGAACAATATTAAATGTTACTTTTCCATTTTCAAGATAATCAGCAACCAGATCTGCCATGTAAGGATAGTCATTTACCCCATGAGCTCTAACCCATGGCATCATGTATTTATCAGATCCAGGAATTTTGTATAATGGCTGATGATGATGCCAAATAAGTGCAACATTAAGAGGTTGTGCTTCACCTTTTTCTTCAACATCTTTTAATCCAACTGTTAATTGTCCATCTTTTTCAAAAACTTCAAAATATCCATTCTTTCCTCCAAAACCATCATCAACAAATGCAGGAGCATTGGGATCTGTAACCCACTTTTCTCCATTAATTACAAATTTATACTCATACGAACCCTCATCTAATTCAAGTACCGCTTCCCACCAACCATCACCAATATCGTAACATTCATTTGCTGATGAATCCCAGCTGTTAAAATTACCCGCAATTGTCACATATTCAGCATCTTCTGCAAAAAACCTTATCACTACAAAATTTTCCTCATCAACAAAAAATTTCTCGGGATCAAAATTTTCATTAACTTCAATTTCCTTCGTTTTTTCCTCAGTTTTTTGACCACCAGCAGCTACAATTAATAATTTTCCATCCTTTTCAACCAGTGAAAAAATGCCATTATACCCTCCAAAACCATCGTCCACATATCCAGGAGCTTCGGGATCTTCTTTCCAGTTTTTACCTTCAATCACATATTTATACTGATATGTACCTGGTTCCAAATCTAAAGTTACTTTCCACACATCGCCTTCTTTTTTCATAGCAAGCCCTGTAGGATTCCAGTTATTAAAAGTACCAGCAAGATAGACAACTTTCGCATCTAAAGCTTCCTTAAATGTGAAAACAACTTTTCCGTTCTCCACATAAACAGCTGAAAAAACTAGCAATCCAGCTAAAAGCAAATACAAAATCAAAAGTTTCTTCATATCTTTTACCCCCTTTTCTGGAATCATTTCCACAAATATTATACTAAATTCTCAGACATAAAAAATGCCTTCTGAGAAAAATTCCAAAAATTATTCTTTCTCTAACCTATTCAAATCTGTTTTTCTTTTTGATTCAACTATCATCATGCTCAATGCTAATGTCAGAGAGAGGGTAGCAAAACCAATTACTATGGAAGTGATAATAACTGCTTGTGGGAAGGGGTCAACATAATTTAAAATTCCAGGTGTATAAATAGGATAGTAATTTCCTTTTTTTGAAGCAATTATTACAAAAAGCATAATAACCCCGGTATTTAAAATATCAAGAGCAATAATTTTGGAAATAATATGTTTTTTAAACAGCAAACCATACATTGATAAAACAATTATTATTATTGGCGCTAGAAAATCTATATTTTTTAACACATTTTCACCCCATAAAATGAATCACCAATCATTTGAGGAATAATATTAAAAATTGAAAGCTTTTTACAAAAACTAATATCATCCTCAAAACCATTTTTTATTAGTTTTTCCACATGACTTCCTTTAAACTCCAGGTTATTTCCTTTAAAAAATTCTAAAGAAATAAGTACGCTATCAAGCAGATCATATCTTCCATATTGTACAAGTTTATGCACAAGCATTCCTGCAAATAATGTATCTTCATATGATATTTTCCCATTATTCCCTGAACACCAAATTATAATATTTTCTTCATCTTTAATGTAATCATACAAATATTCAAAATTCAAAAATGCACCTATCATAACCTTTTTTGAATATTTTCTTGCCTTTTCAATTGTTTTAGTACCATTCGAGGTGGTTAGTACTATTTTTTTCCCGGCTACATCAAAAAATTCAAGAGGTGAATTTCCTTTATCAAATCCACTTATTTTTACCGTATTTCGTTCACCACAAATAATATATCCTTCTTTTTTTAGTATTTTTGCTTCTTTTATACTTTTAACCGTCTTTACAAGTTGTGCACCATTTCCTAAAGCCGTAATTACAACTGATCCTGCTCTGAGAATATCTACAACGACTGAAGTACCTGTAATTGCAGGTTTTTCTCTGTATGTAAACAAAACTTCTATCATAAAATCACTCCAAACAAACTAAAAATACCTATTGAAAAAATCATGAATGTTAGTATCGTTTCAGTTGTAAACGAAAGTTCCATATTAATTTTCGAAAAAATAACTTTCCCCAAAATCATTCCAAATATAATGGCCACAAAAGATCCTATTTCAAAAAACATAGGGAAAATCAACCCCAGTGAAATCAAAAAAAGCACCAAATGATTTTTAGAAATATAAATGTTTCCAGTAAGAATTTTACCTGCATATAATGCTGTAATAAAAGATACAATTAAAGAAACAAGTTTAGAAGCTATAATTTGTTCTTTTAAATATCCTCCCAGTGTAAATGAAAAACCAGCTAATGACAAAAGAGAAATAAATATCATTAAAAATAAAAATATCGGATATTTCCTTTCCTTTTCAAGATCTCTTTCAACAAATCTGGTACTTAAAAAAAGTAATGATTTTGAAATACCATGAACCAGAACATAAATTGGAGTAATTATGGGATTAATCAGCATCAAACCAAGATGCGACATAGAACTATATGCTAACAGTTTTTTTAAATCTTTTGAAAAAACTGAAAAAATAGCTCCAAAAAAGAACGTTAAAAAACCCAGAATATAAAAATCTTTACCTATACCTATTCTGATTAAAGGAAATAAAACTGATTGCGTATAAATACTTGATAAAAGTGCAGAAATTTCTGGTTCTGCTTTTGAATGCACTTCTGGAAGCCATAAACCAAATAAGAATATACCGGCTTTTGAAATTAAAGATGCTTTCATCAAAAATTCTGAAATTCCCTGAATGTTTTGAATATCAAAGCTTCCAGTTCTAAAATAATGAATTCCAACACCTATAAGATATATATTCATTGCCACCGAGCTTGCAAATATATATTTCAAACCTGTAAGTTTATATTCAAATTTTCCGCCAGATAAAATTGTTAAAACTATCAAAAGCGTTGTTGTTTCAAGCAACACATAAATATTAAACAAATCATGAGAAATAAAAAGTAAGTTCAAAATTATATGTGTAAGTGAAACAAAAAAATTCGTGTTTACATTGTAAAATTTAATAAGTTGTAAAGAAACAATCAATGTACAAATTATGTTCGCAAGAATAAAATAAAAAGAGATGAAGTCACACACAAGGTGAACTCCATTGTACCCAATCAGGTATACATCAAAATTTTGAAAAAGAAAGTAGGACGAAGTTAAAGAAATTATCACAGGAAGATATTTCGTGTTCTTTAAAATAAAAAACAGAAACGTTGAAATAAGCTGAAACAATGAATAAATTACAAATACTATTGCCCTTCAACCTCCTCAAAAATCGTATATTTAGGGAGTCCATTTTCAAAAGGAGGATAAATCTCTCCTTCAATTAGAGGTTTAGCATATTCTATAAATTTATCTGTAATCTCATATTCATCATAAAATTCTTCAGGCAAATATTTAGTTTGATCTGCTACTTTATTTAATTCAACTGTTCCATATTCTACAGTATAAGGATCATTGCTCTTCCTCTCTATCGTAACCATTACACCCGTTACACCAGAAAGTGCTAATTTCACAGCAGTTCTTCCAACCATTTCAGCTTCTTCCACATCTGTTTTGCTTGCAATATGCCTTCCACTTCTCTGGAGATAATCGGGAATTGCTACATGAGTTTTTAATGATAATTCTGATCTAATCATTCCTGCAATCGTAAATCCAACTCCACCTAGTTGTCGGTTACCAAAGCTATCTGTATAACCCATATCAGAAACAAAGAAACCATCGGGATATCTTATACCTTCCGAAACCGCAATTGAACAATATCCTTTTCGTCTAATTAATTCGTCAACTCTTTCCAAAAATTTCTCTTTATTAAATGGAACTTCTGGAAATAGTATAATATCTGCACCAATTCCATTTTGCCAGCCAAGACCAGCAGCAGCAACAAGCCATCCAGCATGTCTTCCCATAATTTCCATAACAAAAACCCTGGTTGAATCAACATACATACTTCTAAGATCCAATGATGCCTCCATTATAGATGTTGCCACATATTTAGCAGCTGAACCATATCCTGGACAATGATCTGTATATGGCAAATCGTTGTCAATTGTTTTTGGAACACCTATAACCTTCAACGGGAAACCTCTAATTTTTGCCTCTTGTGCAACCCTCCAGGCCGTATCCATAGAGTCATTCCCACCATTGTAAAAGAAATACTCAATTTCATATTTTTCAATAATATCAAATAACTTACTAATATCTTCTTGTGTTTTCATTTTTCTTCTACAAGAGCCAAACGCTCCTGCAGGAGTATATTTCAACCCTTCAATATCCATATCATTAACCTTTAAAAGTTTCTCTTTTAAAACCCCAGTAACACCATGAATTCCCACATAAACCTCCATACCGGCTTTCTTTGCCTCGTCAATCACCCCATAAGCAGATGCATTGATAACACTGGTAACTCCTCCAGATTGTGCATACAATACTTTCATTTTACTCCCCCTCGAACGCAATTTCCAGGATCTTTCTTATATCCTCTCTTTCTAATTTTTTCAACTTACCCATTGGAGCCATTTTTGATGCAATTTCAGTTAATGTTTCAATGTCTTCTTTTTTAAATCCAAGCTCCTTCAAAGTAATTGGTGCTCCTATTTTTTTATACCAATTTCTTAATGATTCAATAGCTTTTTCTGGAGTGCTATTTTTCATTCTAAAGATAATTCGTCCAAATCTTTTAAATTTGTAAGGATCTTTTCTGTATACATATTTCATCCAGGCGGGGAAAATTACAGCAAGTCCGGCCCCATGAGCAACTTCTGGATTTAATGCACTCAAAGCATGTTCAATAGCATGTGATGACCAATCTCCACCTCTGTGACCCATACCAGAAATTCCATTTAAAGCCAAAGTAGTAGAAAGTGCAAAATTTGCTCTCGCTTCGTAATCCTTCGGATCATTTAGAAGTGCTTCAGTAGTTTCCATTAATGTTAAAATAATACTTTCATCAATTCTATCGACAAGTTCTGTCCTTTTGGCTCCGTCAAAGTAATATTCCATAACATGACTAATTGCATCTACAGAACCATTTACAATTTGATTTTGAGGCAAAGAAAATTGTACTTCAGGATCAACTATAGAAACCTTTGGATATACATGAATGGAACTAAATGAATATTTTTCAAGAGTTTCTTCTTTTGTAACAACTGAATTTCCATTCATCTCGGTTCCAGTAGCAGAAAGTGTTAGGATTGTATACAAAGGAATCGCTTCTTTGGGTCGAGCTTTTCCGATATAAAAATCCCACACATCTCCATCATATAAGACACCCGCTGCAACTGCTTTTGCACTATCAATTACACTTCCACCACCAACAGCCAGTATAGCATCTATCTTTTCTTTTTTTGCAGTTTCTATCGCCTCATATACCTTAGATAAAACTGGGTTAGGTCTTATTCCCCAAATTTCCACTTTTTCTATTGAGTTATCCATTAAGGACCTTACAACTTTTTCGTAGACTCCATTCTTTTTAATAGAGCCACCACCTGCAAGCAAAAGAATCTTTTTTATTTTATCTTTTCTTAAATACTCCCCAATTTTTTCAACGGTATTTTTTCCAAAAACCAATTTAGTAGGATTATAAAAAACAAAATTTTCCATTAGACCACCTCCTATCATCCCTTAACTTTTCAATTAATTATACCATAAAAAAAAGAGCCTCTATTGAGGCTCTATTTGGAGCAGGCGGTGGGACTCGAACCCACACCCTCCTCCTTACCAAGGAGGCGC
>JACDNZ010000017.1 GCA_017656345.1 Thermosipho sp. (in: thermotogales)
TACAGAAAATTGATATCAGAATACATAAGATTTTACAATGAAGAAAGGTATCAAAAGAGATTAAAAAACATGACTCCGGTGAAGGTATCATATCAGAGTACCGAAGCCATGCCGTTTGAAAAATTAATAAATTGATTTTTTTATTTGTCCCACTTCCGGGGGTAAGTCCAACTCATGGGAGTTTTTTAATCATTTATATTGTTTTTTCTAATCAAACTTCAATCGCATTAAATCAGCTTTTACACCTTTTAAGGAATTAAGTTTAGAACATAATTCCTCGTGTTTAATTTCATCATCTACCAGTTCAAGAATAATTAAACCAGAATGTGAACAATAATCAGGCACTCCTTCATGAAGTCCTAATCTTGTTTTTATGTAACATCCATATTCTGTCAATAATTTTTGTACTTCAGGGGCATTTTGTTCGCGGTTATCAATAAGTATAGCCATAACCGTTCTAACAGTTATATTGTCCACCCCCCATCCCCCCTTCTATGTTTGAAATCAATTAAGCTCCTTTTTCATATGGAACACCATCAGCTTTAGGTGGCCGTGATTTTCCAACAAAACCTGCAACTACAATTATGGTTAATATAAATGGAATCATATCAAATAGTGGTTTAACAGTATCTGAAACATGTATTAAGGAACTACTTTGCATTTGGTTTGCAAAAGCTGTTGAGGCTCCAAACAATAAACTTGCAAGTAAAGCTCCAACAGGATTATATTTTCCCAGTATCATTGCGGCAAGAGCAATAAATCCTCTTCCACCTGACATTAATTCCTTAAAAAGACCTACTTCCCCAACACTTAAATATGCGCCAGCAAGTCCTGCCCAAACACCACTCATTAACACTCCAAAATATCTAATTCCATATACATTAATACCTAACGTATCTGCAGCTTCCGGATTTTCTCCAACAGATCTCATTCTCAATCCCAAATTTGTTTTATAAATCAACCACCAAGAAAAAGCAACAGCTGCAAATGCCATATAAACAAACGGACTAATTTCACCTATTACTTTGCCAATAAATGGAATTTCAGCAATACCTGGGATTTTTATTTCTTCAACTTTACCCACAAAATCTGTTTGACCAGGTTTACCAAAAATTGGTTCCATTAAGAAACCAGTAATACCTTGTGCAATCAATATCAGTGCAGTACCTAAAACAACCTGATTACCTGCCCATTTAATACTACCCCAAGCATGCAACCATGCAAGTGCTACTCCTGATACAACTGCCATAAGTACACCAATCCAAACATTACCTGTTAACCAAGTAAAAACAACCGATGTAAAAGCTCCCAACAACATTATACCTTCTAATGCAATATTTACTACACCAGTAATTTCACTATAAACGCCTCCTAAGGAAGCAAAAATTAAGGGAGTAGCTGCAGTTAAAGCAATTTTATAAAATAAAGGATTTATAAAAACAAGAAAAATCGCTTCGACAATTCTCATTTTGCCACCCTCTTTCTGATCAAAATAGTACGAACAATTCTATCGGCTGCTACAAGGAAAATAACAATACCTTGAATTATCATAACCATATGTTTCGGCACACCTATGAACTGCATTTCATTACTTCCTGTTCTCAATGAACCAATTAAAAACGCTGCAAATATTATCCCAATAGGATTATTTTGACCAATTAATGCAATACTGATACCATCAAAACCTTTTCCACCAGAAAGTTCTCCCAAAAATCTATGATGAACTCCCATTAACTCTGTTGCACCTGCAAGCCCTGCCAAAGCTCCACTAATTGCCATAGCGAGCACCACATTTTTACTTACTGAAATTCCTCCATACTCAGCAGCATACGGGTTAAAACCAACTGCTTTGATTTCATAACCCGCTGTTGATTTATTTAACAAGATGTACATTATAATTGCAGCTATTATTGCAATAATTATACCTGCACTCATCTCAATTGCTCCAACTTTCATTAAAACAGGTAGTTGTGCTGAATCAGCTATTTCAGGACTCTTAGGTGTTCCAGAGCTTACTTTCAACGGACCATTCACCATATACGATGCAAAATTTCCGGCTATTGAATTTAACATGATCGTTGTTACAACTTCGTGAGCTCCAGTTTTTGCTTTTAAAAAACCTGCAATTGCTGCATAACCCGCACCAACAAGCATTGCAATTAGCATTGTAAGTGGTATAGCTATAAGAGGTGGTAAAGAACCAAAATTGCTTGCAAATGTTGCAGCAATTAGAGCACCCATTACCATTTGTCCCTCAGCACCAATATTAAATACTCCAGCTCTGAAACCAAAACCAACTGCTAAACCTGTTAAAATTAATGGAGTTGTTTTTATAACCGTATCAGCAATCGCTTGTTTTGATCCAAATGATCCTCTGATCAAAGCACTATATGCATCTATTGGATTCTTACCAATAAGGATAATAACAATTGTTGAAATTGCAAGAGCAATCAGTACCGAAATAACTGGAACCAATATTGCCATTACTTTTTTATTCATTCTTATCCCCTCCGTGCCTCTTCTAGTCTATGTCCTGTCATCATCATACCAACTTCTTCAACAGTAGTTTCTTCCGGTCGAACTTCTCCCATTATTTCTCCCTCATACATAACGAGAATTCGGTCACTCAAGGAGAAAATTTCTTCTAATTCCATTGAAATTAATAATATTCCAACGTCTCTTTCCCTCATTTTCAAAATTTGTTTATGAATAAACTCAATAGCTCCTACGTCTAATCCACGTGTCGGCTGAGCGACAACTAAAAATTTTGGATTAGTATTAATTTCTCTTCCAACCACTAACTTTTGTTGATTACCACCTGAAAAATTACCCCCTAAATGTTCTATTCTTCTTGGTCTTACATCAAATTCTTCCATTAACTGCTTCGTATATTCAAAAATTTTATTATGATTTAAAAAAGGTCCATTTGTAAACAATGTTTTATAATGACCGCCTAAAATTACATTATAATACGCTTCAAATTCTTTTATAAGTCCATGTTTTAACCTATCTTCTGGAATATGTGCCATCCCCTGTTCCCTAAGTTGTCGAGGAGTAAAACCTGTCACATCTTTACCTTCAAAATACATATGCCCACTTTCTATTTTCCTTAATCCAGTAATTGCCTCAACTAATTCTGTTTGTCCATTTCCAGCAACACCAGCAATTCCAACTATTTCACCTCTTTTTACTTCAAACGAGACATCATTAACAGCAACTAATCCTCTATTATCCTTTACAACTAAATTTTTTACTTCAAAGACTGTATCTTTTGGTTCGTGAAATTCTTTAGTTACAGTTAAAACAACATCCCTACCAACCATATATCTTGCAATCTCTTTTGGGTTTGTTTGCGAGGTTTCAAGTTCACCTGTTACTTTTCCTAGTCTCATTACTGTAACTCTGTCACTTATTTCCATTACTTCATGCAACTTGTGAGAAATAAATAGAATAGTTTTTCCATCACTTTTTAACTTTCTCATTATAGCAAATAATTCTTCAACTTCCTGAGGAGTTAAAACTGCCGTAGGTTCATCTAAAATTATTATATTCGCTCCTCTGTACAGTGTTTTGATAATCTCAACTCTTTGTTGCATACCCACAGAAATATCTTCAACCTTAGCATCCACATCTACTGTTAATCCATATTTTTCAGATAATTCCATTACTTCTTTTCTGGCACGTTTTAGATCAAAATTTAAACCTTTCTTAGGTTCGGAACCCAAGACAACATTCTCAGCTACTGTCAATGTATCGACCAGCATGAAATGCTGATGTACCATTCCTATACCTTCCTTAATCGCATCTCGTGGCCCTTTGATTACTACTTTTTTTCCATCAATAAATATTTCTCCTTCATCGGGATGATACAAGCCATACAGTTGGTTCATCAACGTAGATTTTCCTGCACCGTTTTCGCCAACTATTGCGTGAATTGAGCCTTTTTTCACACGAAGAGTAACATGATCATTTGCTAAGACTCCAGGAAATCTTTTTACAATATTTACCATCTCTACAGCATACACAATAGAACTCCTCCTTTCGGGCTTTTGTCACTTTACTAAAGTTTTCTAACCTTAGTAAAATGACAAAAGCTGGGGGCTAAAACTTAGCCCCCAGTTTATTCACTTAAAATGGAAATTCAATTTTTGGTGTTTTGAATGATTTCAAAGTATCTTCAGTGTTTGGTATAACAAGTGTTCCTTCTTTTATTAACTTGATTAAATATTCCAATTCAGCAATGGTTCTATTTGAAACAAGTCCTTTTGTATATTTCATAGGACTCATTCTGACACCTTCTTCAACTAATCCAAGGGTATGAATTCCTGGTTCCCATTCACCATTGTATGCCCAAATAACACCATAATATGATGCTGTGTCTACACCTTTCATTGCACTTGCAAGAACTACTCCAGGTGCCATGTAATCTTGATCAACGTCAACACCCATGGCAAAATATCCACCATTTTCATATGCATATTCAATTATTTTTGCCATATCTTCGCTTCCAACTAATGAAACCATTTTTTCTTTTGCTGCTTCGATTACTCCATTTCCACATGCACCACTAGCGTGGAATATAATATCTACACCTTCAGCAAATTGTGCCAATGCCAAATCTTTACCTTTTTTAGGATCGCTGAAATGATTTGTGTAACCTTTAATAATTTCAACATTTGTTCCGTGTAAGTCATTATATACTTTTACTCCGGTTTCAAATCCATATCTGAATCTTTCAACTGGAGGAATTGGTATACCACCAATGAACCCTACTTTACCAACTCTTGTTGTAGCTGCAGCAACATATCCAACTAAGAATGCTGATTCTTGTTCTTTGAACAAGAAAGTAATTACGTTTGGTGGAACATCTTCAGTTGGAGGTGCAATATCAATTCCAGCAAAATAAACATCTGGATATTGTTGTGCAACTTGGAACAATGCATCAGTCATCATGAAACCGACTGCATATACTATTCCTCCATCAGGTTCTTTTTGAACTTCTTCAGCAGCTTTGGAAAGATTTGAAATATAATCTGCTTGTTCGTATGATTGAATTACTTTTGCTTCAATCCCTAATTCCTTGGCTGCCCTTTGGATACCTGCCCATGTACCATCGTTAAATGATTTGTCACCTAATCCACCTGTGTCGGTAACCATAATGGCTTTGAATGAAAAAGCTGAAACTACAAAAAGCATAGCCAATAAGACTATAAGTACCTTTTTCATAAGACTTCCCTCCTTTTAAAAAGTGGAATTATCCCTTGTGGGGAATTAATCTCTTAATAAGCATAATAACTACCGCTATTACCAACAATGGTATTGTTAATACATAATTCACTTTTAAAATTGGCACACCATATTGAACAATAAACTCTATAGGATTAATTAACATAAAAACCGAAGATATCAAAGCCGCAATATACCAAATTAAATCTTGTTTAAATCTAATTGAAGTAAACAATAAACCTATTGTCAAAAATGCAAAAGTTAACAATCCATACTTTGTTCTATAAAATTTAATAGGAGCTCTTTTCAAATCACTTGTCGTATCTAATACATTATTAATCTTTTTAACTGTTGGATTAACCTCATCAAAATCTAAATCTTTCCTAAGCTCATCTTTAAAAAAGCTTTCCAATTTTTCTGAAGAAATTTTCGCTATCTTTTCAGTAAATTTCAACATATCTTTTTCATATGACAAATACTTTCTCATTCTTATACTTTCTTCAATACGGTAATTTTCAAATTCATTTGCCACCATCTTAAAGTCATTAATTCTTTGTTCAAAATTATCGACATTCAAATATTGAGATTCTTGAATTTTTAAAGCATAATTATTTGCATTTGTTTGTAACCTTCCCACTATACTCTCTGTTTCATTAATACTCGAGTTAATTTCATTAACTAAAGCAGAAATTAAATTTGAAAATTTTGTATAATCATCTCTCAAAACATCATCAACCAATGCATTAAAATATAGTGAATTGTTAAATTCATCGTTATTCGACATTATTAAATCCTCAGTATAAAAAGTTGGAACAAAAAATGATACTACAACAATCATACTTACTAATAAATTTATAAATTCTCTTTTTTTAATAAAAATCATTGTTGCAGTTATAAAACCAAAAATGGATATCAAACCATATATAGTCGAAGATGAATTAGATAATATATCAAACCCTAAAAATAGATACACAATTTCAGATAACGAAATTAATAAAATTGCTAATTTCCACTTCTTAAAAACAAAAATCGTCAAAACAATTAAAAGACCGTATATTATCCATCTAATCCACCAAAAATCTAATTTTTTAGGTGCTATTTCCGCAAAAGTTTCTGAATACTTATTCTTTAAACCTGCAACAACTTTAATAACACTTCTTTGAAGCAGCCCACCATATCTACCAATACTTTTTTCAATCTTTTCTGGGTCTTTCGATAATACCTCCAAGTATTTATTAAAAGCATTAATAAACTCAGGATCGGAAGCTATAAATTGAAATTCAAACTCATATCCCTTAATAGTATACTTTGGTTCATAATTAAATGAAAAATCAAAGTAAGGAGCATCTATATCCACAGGAAGCTCTATATCTGCACCCAAATGTTTTGCAAGAAGATCAGTAAAATATTTTCTTGCAGCAAGTACTACTCTGTTTTGATAACTATTAAAGAAAAGATTAAAATTTGGAGAAGCTTTTATAAAACTAGATTCAAATTTCTTTCTTTCCAATCTAGCTTCGAGGTAGGACATAAAGGCAGCTTTCGCTAATTTTTCTTCATCAGTATCACTTTGATATTCTTGGTAAATTACTCTTAAATAATCTCCAACTTTCTTAGTCACATCAGTTTTTTCTACACTTCCAACGAGCCAAATCTTATAAAATCTGTAAAGTGGTAGATCTTCCATAATTAGAGGTTCAATATCATTTAAAAACTGGTCGTCTGTTTCCTTACCAAAGTTTTCAACATAAAACAAAAAGCGCTCTTTAGATTTCTCAATATCTAAAGAGAACAATGTTAGTGCAAACAAAAACAACAACGTAATTATCAGTGTACGCTTCATTAAATCTGCACCTCCGACGATTATTTTGAAATTCTACTATAATTCTATCATATCTAAAAAATTTAACCACAGATAATTATAGCATAAAATATTTAATAATTGAATCTAAACTTGGTGTTATTGACTATTTTTTAGTTTTTTAATAAATTTCCAAATATTGTATAATTCATAAGTCCAAACAAAAATCAAGGAGGGATTAATCAATGGAAACAACGGATTACATGATTTTAAAACCATTTAAAAATCTTGCTCTATCAAATTTTTCAGATCCTAAAACTGAAAGCGAAATGAATGAAGCCTTAGAAAAAGTTGCTGCAGAATTTGGGAAAGAATACGACATAGTTATAGGTGGTAAACGATACAAATCAGAAAAAAAGATAAAATCAATAAACCCTAGCAAAATTGACGAAATTGTTGGAATCACAAATTCAGCCAATGAGGAATTAGCTGAACTAGCAGTACAAACAGCTTTAAAAACTTTTGAAGAATGGAGTAGAACCCCGGCTTGGAAAAGAGCAGAATATTTACTCAAAACCGCAGAAATATTAAGAAAAAAACGTTATGAATTTGTTGCAACAATGGTTTACGAAGTTGGAAAAAATTGGATTGAAGCAGATGCAGATTTCGCTGAAGCAGTAGATTTTCTGGAATTTTACGCAAGAGAAATGTTAAGATACGCCTCAGAACAACCACTTGTAAGAATCCCCACCGAAAAAAATGAATTGAGATATATACCACTAGGTGTTGGAGCTATTATACCTCCATGGAATTTCCCACTTGCCATTCTTGTAGGAATGACAAGTTCTGCTATAGTTACCGGAAATACTGTTGTACTCAAACCTGCAAGTGACAGCACAGTAATTGCAGCTAAATTCTTCGAAGCTTTAGAAGAAGCTGGTTTACCATCCGGGGTTGTTAACTTTTTACCTGGAAGTGGTGCACTTGCTGGTGAATATTTGGTAAAACATCCTAAAATCAGATTCATCAGTTTTACAGGTTCAAAAGAAGTTGGCTTAAGAATCCATGAATTAGCCGCAAAGCCTCAACCTGGACAAATATGGATCAAAAGAACAATTTTAGAAATGGGTGGAAAAGATGCAGTTGTAGTTGATGAAACTGCCGACCTAGAAGCTGCTGCAGAAGGTATAGTTGCAAGTGCTTTTGGATTTCAAGGGCAAAAATGTAGTGCTGGAAGTAGAGCAATTATAGTCAAAGATGTATATGATGAGGTTGTTGAAAAAATTTTAGAAAAAGCGTCCAAAATAACTATAGGAAATGTCAAATACAAGGCAAATTGGCTTGGACCTGTTATAAACAGAGGAGCCTTCGAAAAAATAAAAGGGTATATCAAAATTGGTAAAAATGAAGGCACACTAATATACGGTGGTAATACAAAAGAAGAATTAGGTGGTTATTTTATTGAGCCAACTATTTTCAAAGACGTCCCTGGTAATGCTCGAATAGCTCAAGAAGAAATTTTTGGCCCCGTCTTGGCAATCATCAAAGCAGAAGATTTTGAAAATGCACTAAAAATTGCTAATTCAACTGAATATGGGCTTACAGGTTCTCTTTATTCAAAATCAAGAGAAAGAATCGAAAGAGCAAAAGAAGAATTTCATGTTGGAAACCTATACTTCAATAGAAAATGTACTGGCGCACTTGTTGGAGTTCACCCATTTGGTGGATTTAACATGTCAGGTACAGACAGTAAAGCGGGCGGAAGAGATTACCTAGGGTTATTCCTTCAAGCTAAAGCAATCTCTGAAAAAATACTTTGAAAATAAAAAAGGTCGGCAAATGCCGACCTTTTATTCTAATAACATTTACTTACTCTTCAATAATAATTGCAGCAGTTGGACAACTATCTGCAGCATCTTTTGCGCATTCAAGATCTGTTTCTGGTTGAAGAACTTTTGCTTTCATATCATCACCGAGTTTAAAAACATCTGGACACAAATTTTCACAAACACCACAGCCGATACAGGATGCTTCATCAACTCTGACCTTCACTTTGGACACCTCCTATACAAAAATTAAAGAAAACCTTCCTGAAAATCATTATATCACACACTTTTTCCTTCTGCAAATCTTTTAATCTTTTGATTTAACTCTTTTAAATAATTTTTTATCACTAGATTTCCATCTTTCAAAGCATTATCAATCTGTTTGATATTCTGAACAACTGAAGAATGACTTTTGTTAAAGATTTTTCCAATTTCTCTCGTAGAAAGCCCTAGATACTTATTTGCAAAGTACATTCCTATTTTTCTTGCAAAAGATATATTTTTTGTTCTTTTGGATGAAAGTATTTCTTCAGAACTACATTCAAACATTTCCGCAAGAATTATAATGATCTTTTCATCAAATGTCTTTGGAGTTGTATTATAATTTGGAATTAGTGATTGAGCAATTGATAAATTCATTTCACCAAATAAATTTTTGTAAGCAATCAACTTTAAAATTGCTCCGTGCAATAATCGAGGATTATCATACACTTGCACTAAGTATTCAATAATATTATCCTCTATTTCAACTCCTCTAAGCTCAAGAATCTTTTTCCCAATCTTATACAAATCGGCCTTAGATGGTAAATCAATCTTAACAATTAATCCCATTTGAAATCTTGAAATCATTCTCGAATGAAAATCTTTTAATTCCTGAGGGGTTCTATCTGAACAAATTATTATTTGCTTACCAGCTTCATGAATCGCATTGAAAGTGTGAAACAATTCGATTTGAGCCGCCTTTTTGCCAATTAAAAATTGGATGTCATCAATAATTAAAATATCTGCCTTTTTTCTATACTTTTCCCTAAATTCTTCAGTAGTCCCCTTTTTAATCGAAGTAATCATTTCATTCATGAATTCTTCACTTGTCAAATACGCGACCTTCATATCTGGGTCTGTTTCAAGGACATAATTTCCTAAAGCTTGTGCTAGGTGTGTTTTTCCAAGACCAACACCACTATATAAAAAGATTGGATTATAATATCCAGGATTTTTGCTTGCTTCTAAAAACACATTATAAGCAAACCTATTAAACTCTCCAACCACAAGATTATCAAACGTATATTTTGGATTTAAAGGAGTTATTAATAATGGCCGTTTTTTAATTAATGCACCTTTACTGTTTTCATTGTTACTCGGTTCATTATTTATTTCTCTATAAGTAATTTCATATGAAGATTCTCTCCCCAAAAAATCACGAACAACTTTGGAAATAATCTTTCCAAATTTTTGTTCTAGTCTATCCTTTATAAATATGTTTCCAACTTCAAAAATCACATGGTTGTTCTCGATTTTTTTTACAGCAAAATCTATAAACCAACTTTCCCAGTTTTGTCTGCTGATTCTTTCTTTTAAAGCAGCTAATATTTCTTTTTCCATTGGTACACCTCTTGAAAGGATTTTTAGGGGGAGCAAGAAATATTATCTCATACCCGAATGTAAAAAATCAAGAAACAATTGTGTCAAACTTCTAAATAACTTCCCAATATTGTGAAACAAATTCCCATAATTTCTTAATCTCTTCTTTAAAACTAAAAAAAATTAAGCAAAATAAAGTAATTATAAAATTCTCCATTTTACGCCGCAATGCTTAATTTAGAAAAATAAAGGTTTTAAGTTAAAATAAAATTGTAACATTTCGGGGGTGAGAAAATGAAAATATACGTTTCACTTGATTTTGAAGGTTTAGGTGGTATTACTCAATGGTCAGATGTCACAAAAGGAATTTTTTTTAAACAAAACTACCTTATGGAACAATTAAGAGCTTTACTAAAAGGTATCGGAAGTGAACATTATGTTTTAATTGTTGATTCACATGCAAGTGGTGATAATGTTTTGTGGGAACTTTCGCGGGACTTTTCAAATATAGAAATAATTAATGGTCCTATTAGAAAAAACTACATGATGGCTCAAATAGATGAAAGCTTTGATAGAGTTATCTTTTTTGGTTACCATGCTTCTGTAGGTTCAAGATATGCAACTATGGATCATACTTACTCATCTTCATCAATTTTCAATATTTGGATAAATGGACAACTTATGAATGAAGCAATTATAAACGCAGCATATGCTGGGATGTTTAATGTTCCAGTTAGTTTGATAATAGGTGATGACAAACTAAAAAATGAATTAAAAATGTTTAAAAATATTTATTATGTTGAAACCAAACAATCACTCGGAAGATACTCAGCCAAATTCAAGCCAATGAAAACGTTGTTAGAAGAAATTGAAAAAACTACAAAAGAAATGATTACCAAACCAAAAGAATTTTTCGAAGTGTTTAAATTTACTCCACCAATTGAACTTGTTATCGAACTATCTGATACAAGTCGTGCAGATTTAGCCGAAATGATTCCATTAACTCAAAGAATTGATGGTAGAAAAATAAAAGTAATTCATTCAGATTACCAGGTTATTTTCGATACAATATTGACAGTTGCATATTTATGTTCAATTGCAAAAGACTTAGGGAGGTGATTATGTGTTAAAATCATTTAATGAAATTATCGAAATTGCAAAAGGTAAAAACGCAATTATTTCACTTGCTGGTGCTGAAGATATTGAGTCTTTAAAGGCAATCAAAAACGTACAAGATCTTGGTATTAAAGCAATTCTGGTAGGTAATAAACCTATCATTGAAAAACATCTACAAGACCTGAATCTAGAATTACCAATCGAACATGCTGAAAATGAAATAGAAGCATCTGAAAAAGCGGTTAAACTCGTATCATCGGGTAAAGCAAATGTGTTAATGAAAGGATTAGTGAAAACTTCAACACTCTTGAAAGCAGTTTTAAATAAAGAATGGGGTTTAAGAACTGGAAACCTTTTATCCCATATTGCATTGCTTGAAACTCCAGGTATTAACAGAATTATTTTCGTTACAGATGGTGGAATGATTATAAAACCAGATATAAATCAAAAAATAGGAATAATTAAAAATGCAGTTTCACTTGCACATAAACTGGGATATGAAACCCCAAAAGTGGCATTAATAGCTGCCGTTGAAGTAGTAAATCCTGATATGCCGGAAACAATGGAAGCAGCAATAATATCAAAAATGGCCGACAGAGGTCAAATAAAAGGATGTAAATTGGATGGACCATTAGGCCTTGATAATGCTTTAAGCATATTCGCTGCTGAAGTTAAAAAAGTTAAAGGTGACGTCGCAGGTAATGCTGATATATTAGTTGTACCAGATATACATAGCGGAAATTTCTTAGGAAAATCCGCAGTTTATTTAGCAAATGGAGAAATCGCGGGTATTATTATGGGAGCCTCTGCTCCTATAATAATTGTATCTAGAGCAGATACAAGTAAGTCAAAAAGAAATTCAATTGCGTTAGCTGCTGCAATAAGCAAATAAAAAGGAGGATGAAAATTTATGAAAAAACTTGCAGTTGTTGCTATAGGCGGAAATGCTGTAAACAGGCCTGGAGAGAAAGCAACAGCAGAAAATATGTTTAAAAATCTAAGTGAGACAGCAAAATTTATCACAAAAATGTTAGACAATTATGACATTGCAATCACGCATGGCAACGGACCACAAGTAGGTAATTTACTTGTTCAACAAGAAATTGCTAAGGACAAAATCCCACCTTTCCCAATTGACGTAAATGATGCTCAAACCCAAGGTAGCCTTGGATATATGATTGCCCAATCATTATACAACGAACTAAAAAAAGAAGGCAAAAAAGTTGAGATTGCCGCTGTTGTTACACAAATCGTTGTTGACAAAAACGATACAGCATTTCAAAATCCTTCAAAACCTGTAGGACCATTTTATACAGAAGAAGAGGCAAAAAAATTAATGAAAGAAAAAGGTTGGATTATAATTGAAGATGCCGGAAGAGGATGGAGAAGAGTAGTACCATCACCTAAACCATTGGATATTATTGAGAAAGATGTGATAAAATTACTAATGAAAAATGATGTGATTGTCATTGCAGCAGGCGGCGGTGGTATCCCGGTTATAATTGAAAATGGTGAACTAAAGGGTGTTGAAGCTGTAATTGATAAAGATAGAGCAAGTGCACTTCTTGCAAAAGAAATTGGAGCAGATTTGCTTATAATACTTACTGGTGTAGAAAAGGTTTGTTTAAATTATGGCAAAGAAAATGAAAAACCTTTAGATATTTTAACTACATCAGAAGCTAAAAAATATCTCTCTGAAGGACACTTCCCAAAAGGAAGTATGGGGCCAAAAATCGAAGCTGCTATTGACTTTGTAGAAGCTACCGGAAAAGAATGTATAATCACAGATATGACAGTTCTTGACAAAGCTCTGAGGGGGGAAACAGGTACAAAAATAATTAAGGGGTGAAATTTTGATTAAAATCCTAATCCCTCAGGCTCTTTTGGAGAACCTGAGGGAGTTTTTATACAATCATCAAAATGTTATTTTTGAAATGTATAATAGTAATCTTTTTGAAAAATTAAAAGAAGAAACCTGGGATATAATCTTCTTCGAAAACGAAGAGATATCTATCCCAGGTAAAATTGTTGTAAATACTGTAAGGGAGCTTGAACTAGCTGTTAAAATGCTAGAAGAAAAATTAAAATATGAAATCCTAAAGAGTAAATTTGATATGCTTTTTAGCTATCCTGAACTCCAAGGTCCTAAAATTAGAAAATTTTTAGAATCCTTAGAAAAAAAGACTTTCTCAAATGAAATAATTTTACAATACGAAGATGGAATCATTTTAAGTGAGTATGAACAATTCTTAACTAACATATTTCCAAACATTAAAATAAAGTTCTCCAAGAAAAAAGGAATAAAAATTCCGCCTTTAAGAAACAGAAAAGAAGATATACCTTATATTGTTGATAGAATTTTGTCATCTATATTTTCTCGACATAAAAATCTAATAAAAAGAATCCCTGATGAACATGAAATAAAACTTTTAAAGGAATATAACTGGCCAGGTAATACTAGGGAATTAATAAAAGTAATTTATAATTATGCATCTACAGGTATTCTGGAAATTCCTTCTAAAAGATCAACAAATTTTGAAGGAATTGATTTACCAAAAATTACATCAAATATTGTAAAACATATTGAAAAGCATTATATAAAATTAGCATTAAGCAAAGCAAAATCAAGAAAAGAAGCATGTAAATTACTTAATCTTAACTATAAAACTCTATCCTACAAAATAAAAACTTACAGATTGGATGATAAATAATATGGTTGTGGCAATACTACTGTTTGGAGGAAAAGGGCAAAGATTTGATAAAAATTTACCTAAACAATTTCACTTAATTGAAGAAAAAACAATTTTAGAACTAACTATTGAAAAATTTTTAATTCCTGAAATCGATTTTATAGTTATTGCTACAAATGAACAATTCAAATCACTCACAGAAAAATTAACTAAAAAATTTACTTCAGAAAAAACGATATATATCATAAATGGTGGCAAATCCCGCGAACACTCTACATTCAATGCTTTAAACTTCCTAAATAATAAATTAAATTTTGATGATATTGTATTAATTCACGACGGTGTACGGCCGTTTATTACTAAAAAAATTATCTCAGCAAATATTAATGCAGCCAAAAAATATGGAGCTGTTGTTACCGCTTTTCCATCTGAAAATACTATTGGAATTATAAATAGAGATAAAAAAAACTTAATTGAAATCACCCAACGAAAAAGCACTTATATTATTCAAACTCCCCAAACTTTTAAATTTGGAATAGTTTATAATGCCTTTTTAAAAAATACCTCCCATCTTGAATCATTTACCGACGACTCATCAATTGTTAAAAAAGCTGGTTATGATATTTATATAGTAGAAGGTTTAAAAAGCAATATAAAAATTACCACAAAAGAAGACATATTCATTGCAAGATATTTGATACGGAGTGAGAAATCTTGAAAGGAATCTATAAAAAGGTTTTTCTATCACTGATAATTAGTTTTTCTTTTTTGATCGTATTACAATTTGTCTTCTCTAAAAACTACAATATTTTTTCTGTTTTCAAATTTCCTATTGTTTTACTACTAATCAACATACTTTTGTTATTTTTGATTTATTTAATAAATACACTACGTCTCCAAATGATGCTGGTATTTTTTGGATACACTTTTTCTTTTCGTGAAGCTTTCAAGAACGTTTTCTTTGGCGCGTTCTTCACATTTATTACACCAATGTCCATTGGGGGCCAGCCATATCAAATTTACCATCTAATTAAAAATAAGATTAAAGGTGAAGATGCAACAAATATCATTATATCGAAGACTCTAGAAATATCATTCGTTATTTTACTATTAGACCTCATTTTTATTAAAAAGATACTTAAAATAATGCCAAAAAGTTTTGGGTTATCAATTATTTTAATTGGATTCTTCTTGGGACTTAGTATTTCATTGGCAATTTTTATTAGCTTTGTTAGCAGAAAATTATTGAAAAGATTTCTATTCTTCTTGATAAAAATCTTCAAGCTTAATTACACAGAAACTGAAGTAGACCAATGGTTAGATAATTTGCAAAACAGTATAAAAACCTTATGGGTTAAAAACCCATGGATTTTAATATTAGATATGATCATGTATTTTGCAACACTACTTTTGTATAACTTTATTATGTATCTAACGATTAAATTTTATTATTCTAATATTTCATTTTTTACCTTACTTGGTATTCTTGTAATGATGAATACCGTAGCTTATTATGTACCAACACCGGGCTCAAGTGGTGGAATTGAGGGTACTTATCAAATTGTTTTTTCAAGTCTATTTGGTAGCAGTAATTCTATAAATATAATTACCATTTACCGTCTCGTTACATTTTATATACCATTAATTTTAGGAACTATTTTCTTTACTTATTCCTCAAAAAAAGATAAAATGATTATGGAAAATGGGGGTGAGTAAAATATGTATATAAATAAAGATACTAAATTCGAAACAATTGCTACAAATTACCCATATTTAATTGCCCCATTACTTGAACTAGGAATTAAAGTCATAGAATGTGGGGATGTAAAATGGGGAACCCTTGGCGAAGAAATCGAAAAACTTGGACTTGATCTAGACGACATTCTTACAAAGTTGAACAAAATTATTGAAGAAAAGGGTGGACCTGAAAGAAATATTAACTTGAATATTTGAGGAGGGGAATCATGAAAAGATTTATTGACAGATTATTTCCAGATATTTCACCAACTAAACTATTAAGTGAACATGCAGAATTTTGTTTAAAAGCTGGAAAATTAGTTCCAGAAATCTTAGATTCATATTTTGCAGGTAAAGAAATCCTAGATTATTCTGAGAAAATCGATAAATTCGAATCACAAGCAGACGAAATAAAAGTAAGACTTCGTGAAATTTACACAAAATTAAGATGGAGTTATTTTGATAGAATTGACGCACTACAAATTATACACAATCAAGATGCTATTATTGACTCAGTAGATGATTTTGTTAAAGTACTGACTATGAATAAAGTAATAGATTGTTCTGAAGAAATAAAAGAAAAAATAAAAGAATTAGGTAACTTCGTCTTAGATTCAATAAAATTAATGAAAGATTCTGTTGATGAATTAAAAATAGTTGTTGAATCCGATTTTTCTCCCAATGAAATTTCTAAAGAAGATAATTTAACCTACAGCGTTGAAAAAGATGAAAGTTCAACTGATACATTAGGAATTAACATTGGAAAACTACTTTATAATTTAAAGAATGAAATGAATCCAGTCGATATTATTTTCCTAAATAATATCGTCATATTATTGATGAAAATAGCTGACAGAGCAGAAAATGTGGTTGAAAGGATTAGAATGATAATTAGATAAAGGAGGTTAAACGATGACCCTTGTAATAGTTGCCTTCGCAGTAGGTTTTGGAATGGCTTATGCAATTGGTGCCAACGATGTTGCAAACAGTATGTCAACAGCAGTTGGTGCTAAAGCTATTACACCTAAACAAGCAGTTTTAATTGCATCGATATTAGAATTCCTAGGAGCTGTTTTGTTTGGTGCTCATGTTACGAAAACAATTGCTAAAGGAATAGTAAATTTACAACAAATCGGAGATCCAAATTTGATATTAATTGGTGCATTTTCTGCCTTAATTGCTTCCACAATTTGGATTTTACTCGCAACTTTTTGGGGTATGCCAGTCTCTACAACTCACTCAATTGTCGGTGGAATGGTAGGATTTGGACTTGCTGCTGGTGGACTTCAAATAATTAACTGGGGAACAATGTTAAAAATAATCATCACATGGATAACTTCTCCTCTTATAGGTGGTGCTTTTGCCTTTATAATCTTCAAATTTATCTCCTGGTCTATACTTCATAGAAAACACCCTGCAAAAGCTGCCAAATATGTTGCCCCAATATTGCTAGGAATTGCTTTCTACACTATTGCAGTTTTATTCATTGTAAAAACCTTAAAAAAAGATCTAAGTTTTGGTAACGAAATTGGTATAATACTAGGAATTATTGTCTTTTTGTCTTCTTATTTTATAATGAAAAAAACAAAAATCACAGATGGTGAATATTCTGTTGTTGAAAAAGTTTTTAAAAATGCACAGATTGTTACCTCTTGCTATGTTAGCTTTTCACACGGAGCAAACGACGTTGCAAATGCAGTTGGACCTTTAGCACTCATATATTTAATCTTAACTACACAAAGCTTCAGCGGTGTAGTTACTATTCCCATTTATATATTAGCATTAGGTGGTTTAGGGATCTCATTTGGGGTTGCAACTTTGGGACACAAAGTAATGAAAACAGTTGGTGAAGATATTACTGAATTAAACAATTCAAGAGGATTTTCTATCGATTTTGCCACTGCAACTACTGTACTCTTTGCATCAACTTTTGGCATGCCAATTTCCACAACACATACAGTAGTCGGAGCAGTCTCTGGTGTTGGATTTGCTAGGGGAATAGAAGTTGTAAATGTTGGAATACTAAAAAATATTATTATCTCATGGTTTGTTACCGTTCCATTTGCAGCTGGTGTTAGTGCATTACTATTTTATATTTTAACTTAGCTTATGATATAATGAAATTGAAATCAAAAAACAGGTGTTTAAAATGGAAATCGAAAAATATATTGACTGGGAGCCAATTTTTGAGGAAATTAAAAATTTAACATTTTCTGAATTTGGGAGAGAACATTTAAACACTTTAATTGAAAATACTCCTAAAGATATTGAGTATGATTTTTTGCAAGAAATCCTTGACATTCTTGTTTCATTTGGTTTGCCTCATTTTTCAAAACTCCCCGACATTAAAAGTATTTTAACTAAATTAAGTAATGGGAGTATACTGGAGGCTGATGAAATTTTTAATATTAGAGAACTCCTGCTGCTTATTGAAGAAATAAAGAAAAATTTTACAAGTTCAAGATACAAACTCTCTTTTTATATTTCTGAACTTTCAAATTATTCCTTACTTATAAACGAAATTAACAGAATTTTTGACGAAAATGGTAACATAAAAGATAATGCTTCCCCAAACCTTTCCAAAATCAGAAAAGACTTGAAAAATCTATATCTAGAAATTAGAAAGAAAATAGATTCATTTGCATCAAAAAATAATAGCTATCTCCAAGATCAAATTTTCACAGTAAGAAATGGTAGATACGTATTTTTAATTAAATCAAATGCTAGATCAAAATTCCAAGGGATTGTTCATGGCTCTTCGTCTTCTGGAGCCACTTTGTTTTTTGAACCCCAAGAATTCATACAGTTGAATGACAATATACAAATTCTCCTTGATGAAGAAAAAATAGAAATAAATAAAATTCTTAGAAATATAACATCAAAAATCTATGAAAAATACAAAAATATACTAAAAGATATTAAAATTGTCGGACATTTTGATTCTTTATACGCTAGAGCAAAATATGCAAAAAAGCACAAAGGAATTGTCGTCAAACCAGAAGGAAAATACCTAAAACTTGTAAATGCAAGGCATCCTTTGATTGACGAAAGTAAAGTTGTTCCTATTACAATTGATCTTCCCAAAGATAAAAAAGGATTAGTAATCACTGGCCCAAATACTGGTGGTAAAACTGTAACTCTAAAAACTATTGCACTTTTTATATACATGGCTCAAAAAGCATTCCCAATTCTAGCCGATACTGGTACAAGGTTACCCGACCTAAAGTTATTTGTTGATATTGGTGATGCTCAAAATGTAGTTGAAAATTTGAGTACTTTTTCGTCTCATATCATTAGAATAGTAAATGCGTTGGAAAACGCAGACGAAGACTCTCTGGTAATTATCGATGAATTAGGTTCTGGAACTGATCCATTTGAGGGAAGTGCGCTTGCATTAAGTATCATTGAAGAACTTACGGAAAGAAACATAAAATTCATAATCACAACTCATCTTACAAATGTAAAGCTTTTTGCTATGGAAAGAGAAGATATTCTAACCGCTTCAATGGAATTTGATATAGACTCACTCAAACCCACGTATAAAGTACTTCTAAATACCCCTGGCGCTTCACACGCATTTGAAATTTCACAAAAACTAGGCTTAAATGAAAAAATTATTGAAAGGGCTAAAAAGTTTTTATCAAAAGATCATTTAAAAATTGAAAATTTAATAAAAGACTTAAATCAAAAAATAAGTGAATTAGAAAATAAAAAAGAAAATCTGGAAAAACTACTCAATGAATATGAGAAGCTAAAAAGAGAATACGAAAACAAATATAACATACTCAAAATAAAAAAAATTGAAGAATTAGATGAAGAGATAAAAACACTTTATAAAGAAATCAGAAGTGCAAAAAAGAACCTCCAATTGGCAATTCATAGTGTAAAAACAAAAAGCGAAAATTTAATCAAAAAACGTCTACACACCCTCGAAAAAACTCAAAATAATTTTAAAAAACTTGAAGAAACATTAGACGAACTTAAAACTCCTGTTTTATCCAAAAAAATTAAAGAAGGAATGTACGTTAGACTAAGAGATGGGACTGCTATAGGAAAAGTTTTAGAAAAAAGAGACAATAACAAATTCCTTGTTGACTTTAATGGATTAAAAGTTGAGATAAAAAGCAATAAACTTATTCCAACTAGTCCACCTGATAAAGTTGATAACTCTACGACAAATTATATTGCAACCTCAAAAATCTTAGAAAACAATGAAATAGATCTAAGAGGAAAAACTGTTGAAGAAGCTTTAGAGATAATTGATAAATTCATTGACGATTTAATTCTTTCAGATTTTAATATTGGATATATAATACATGGAAAAGGTACCGGTAGTCTGGCTTCTAATATATGGAATTTTCTTAGAAAAGACGATAGAATAAAAAGTTACAGATTTGGTCGTCCAAGTGAAGGTGGTATAGGAGTTACAGTTATAGAAATTTAAGTTTACTCACCTTTCCTTCTTTCCTCATCAATCCCTCAAAAGTGGTATAATATTATAAGTAACATATCCCAGGAGGTACTAAATATGAATATTGATGAATTCAAAAAATTCAGAGAAAGAATGAACAACATTATTTTAGAAAATGGTACGTTAAATACTAAAAGATTTTTTAATTTGGATGGAAATGTATACAAAAAAGGTCAACTAGATGAGAAAACAAAAGAACTATTGGGACTTGTAGCATCTATGGTATTGAGATGTGATGATTGTATCACATACCATATTATTAGATGTGTGCAATTAGGGGTAACTAATGAGGAATTCTTTGAGACTTTTGACATTGCTTTAATAGTTGGTGGTTCTATTGTAATACCACATTTAAGAAGAGCAGTAAATTTATTAGAAAAAATTAGGGAGATGCAACAAAATGGCGAAGATGTTTCTCTTTGATGGCACTGGTTTGATGTATCGAGCATATTATGCTTTAGATCAATCTTTAAAAACCTCAACCGGCATGCATACAAATGCTGTTTATGGCCTTACGAAAATGATATTAAAATTTTTTAAGGAACATATTGAAATCGAAAAAGATGCTTGTGCTTTTGTAATGGATTCGAAAGGTGGCAGTACATTTAGAAAACAAATAATGGAAACATATAAGGCTAATCGTCCTGAAACTCCAGATATTCTCCTCGAACAAATACCATACGTAATTGAAGTTATTGAAGCATTAGGTATCAAAGTTTTAAAAATACCTGGCTACGAAGCTGATGATATTATTGCAACTGCAGCGAAAAAATTTACTGACAAATTCAATGAAATCAATATTGTAACAGGGGATAAAGATTTGCTTCAATTAGTAGATAAAAACATTTTTGTATGGAGAGTTGAAAAAGGTATCTCAGAAATTGTTCTTTATACCAAAGAAAAAGTTTATGAAAAATATGGAATCTTCCCGGAACAATTTGTAGATTACCTTGCACTTGTTGGTGACCCAATTGATAATATCCCGGGGGTTAAAGGAATTGGTAAAAAAACCGCAGTTTCATTATTAAAAAAGTTTGGAAACATTGAAAATATTCTAAAAAACATCAACAAGCTTACACCAAAAATTAAAAATGCTTTAGAAAATTACAGGCAAGATTTAGAAAAGAGTCTGGAACTTGCAAAATTACTTTATGATGCCCCCATCGAATTTAATAAAGATGAGTTTATCTACATGGGCTATAATCCAAATAAACTTTTAGATACTCTTAAAAAATTTGAATTTTCAAGCATTATCAGGGAACTTAATCTTTACAAGCAAGATGTTGAAGTCAATTACCAAATTATAAATGATGAGAAAAAATTAAAAAAATTAAAAGAAGAGATTGATGAAATTCGCACTTTTTCAATAGATACAGAAACTACCTCACTTGATCCATTTAAATCCGAATTAGTTGGAGTTTCAATAGCTACTGCAGAAGGAAGGGCTTATTACATTCCAATTTCTCATAAATCAGGCAAAAATCTTGATAAAAAATTAGTACTTCCCTTTTTAAAAGAAATACTGGAAACAGATAAATATAATATTATAGGTCAAAACCTGAAATATGATTATAAAATATTTAAAATGTTAGATATTCATCCTGTAACACCTCATTTTGACACAATGATATCTTCTTATCTTCTAAATCCCAACGAGAAAAAATTTAATCTTGAAGAATTAGCAATAAAATTTTTAGGTTACAAAATGATCCCCTTTGAAGAAGTTGTAGATGAATCTGCTCCGTTATTTGCAAATGATTTTTCATACGCAAAAATAGAAAAAGCTGCAAATTATTCATGTGAAGACGCTGATATAACTTACAGATTATTTAGAAAACTCAGCAGAATTATTTATGAAAACAAACTTGACAAAATACTTCACGAGATAGAACTTCCGCTCATAAATGTTTTAGCCGATATGGAATTAAATGGCGTATATTTTAACAAACAATATTTGGAAAAACTTTCCATTGAATATGGTCAAAAAATGGAAAAAATTCAAGAAAAAATATTCGACATTGCTGGTGAGAAATTTAATATAAATTCCTCAAAACAAGTAGCCCATATACTTTTTGAGAAATTACAAATTCCAATAGTAAAAAAAACAAGCAAAGGCAGTTTATCAACCGACGCAGAAGTATTAGAAATTCTATCTGAAAACTATGAAATAGCAAGTCTAATACTAGAATATAGAAAACTCCAAAAACTTAAAAGCACTTATATTGATTCTCTTCCAAAAGTAATAAATCCAAAAACTGGCAGAATCCACTCTAACTTTCATCAAACTGGCACAGCCACTGGTAGGCTAAGTAGCTCTGATCCAAATCTTCAAAACCTACCCACAAGAAGTGAAGAAGGTAAAGAAATAAGAAAAGCAATACAACCTCAAAACAAGGATTGGTGGATCGTCGGCGCTGATTATTCACAAATCGAACTAAGAATTCTTGCCCATTTTAGTAATGATGAAAATTTAATTGCAGCTTTTAAAAACAACTTAGATATACATAGCCTAACTGCTGCCAAAATTTTCGGTATATCTGAAAATTTTGTTACCGAAAAAATGAGAAGAATTGGTAAAATGGTTAATTTTGCAATAATTTATGGGGTATCTCCATATGGGCTTTCAAAAAGAATTGGTCTTGATGTATCCGAGACTAAAAAGATTATTGATAACTATTTTAAATTTTATTCCGGAGTTTTTGAATATATAAAAAGAACAAAAGAATTTGCTAAAAAACATGGTTATGTCGAAACATTGTTTGGAAGAAGAAGGGAAGTTTCACAACTAAGATCAAAAAATGCAAATATTAGAGGTGAAGGTGAAAGAATTGCAATAAATTCTCCTATACAAGGAACTGCTGCTGATATAATTAAAATTGCTATGATCAACATACATAAAGCAATCAAAGAAAAAAATTTGGAAACCAAGATGATACTACAAGTGCACGACGAACTAGTTTTCGAAGTACCAGATAAAGAATTGGAAATAATGAAAAAAATTATTAAAGATGAAATGGAAAATGCTGTCAAATTAAAAGTTCCACTTTCAGTTGATCTTTATCAAGGAAAAGAGTGGGAATAATGGGTAAAGTACTAGAATTCAAAGATTTAATTGAACTTCATGAATACGTTAATCACAAAATTGAACTTTCAGGTTTAACAAGTGAATTATTCAGATTTTATGCAGATGTGGTTAGAGCAAAAAGCCATAAAACTGGTTTATATATTAACGTTTCACAACCATATTCAACTAAATATGGTGTCAGAAATATTGAAATCACAGTTTATGTGCCTGGAAGATTAGGAGAAATTATACTTTCAAAATTAAACCTAAAAAAAGCCGAAGAACTTGTTGGAAAAAAATGGATTTTCCAAGGTAACTTATCTTTTTATAAAGATAGAATGAGTTTTACTTTTTATGCTGATACAATTGCTCCCGTTGGCGAATCGGAAATTGAAAAAAGAAGAAAAGAAATACTCAAAGAACTCAAAAAAAGAAATTTATTAATGACCGAAACTCATGATCTATCCGAGCTTGATCCTATTAGAAAAATTGCAATTATTACTTCAAAAACCGCTGCAGGTTATGAAGACTTTTTAAAAAATCTCAACGTACCCACACTTTACAAACCCATAGTTCATTTATATGAATCCCCAATGCAAGGTGCTGAAACTGCTTCAGGAATAATTCTGGCTTTAAATCGAATTAAAAAATCAAAAATTAATTATGACATTGTAGTAATTGCCCGCGGTGGAGGAGCAAGTAGTGACTTAATGTATTTCGATGATCTTGAACTGGGTATAGAAATAGCCAACTTTAATAACTATTGTCCTGTTCTCTCAGGAATAGGCCATGAAAGAGATTTCACTATTCCTGACTTCGTTGCCTGGAAACGATTTGCTACTCCTACAGAAGTTGCAAGAGCTATATCAAAACAAATAGAAGATAATATAAAAATTCTGGATAATAACCGGAGAGAATTAGAAATTTTAATAATAAGCTTGATGGATAAATTTGAAAGTTGGACCGATAGTTCAACAATTCAACTAATTGATAAAACTTTAAAAACAAGTTTTAAGGATTTAAAAAAGAGTTTTGTTGAAGCTTTTGAAAATATTAATCAATTTTTGAATTTCAAATTTAGATCTTTAGAAAAAGAAATTTCAACCGATTTTATTTCATACTTATCAAATAACATAAAATCAACTCTTTCAAACAATTTTCAAATGGTAGAAAATTTGAAAACCATTATTTCACAAAATATTTCAAATGAACTCTCCAAAAAAGACGAAAAATTAAATAAAATATTCGACTCATTATTAAAAAAGAGAGAATATGCCGCTATTCTATTTGGTGGCGCAATTCTTAGAAAAAATGCTCAATTTATTAGTAGTGTAAAGGAAGTCAAAAATGGTGACAAAATTAAAGCATATCTTAAAGATGGTGTTTTGAAATTAAAAGTATATAACGAAAAAAACAATAAGAAAAAGGAGGAAGTTGATGCATATGGAGGACATACTCTCTTTAAACTCTGATGAACTTGAAAAACTAAGCTTCAATGAATTAGTTGAAAAAATTGAATCAATAAAAAATTATTTTCATCAAAATGATGTAGATATTGAACTTGCTTTGAGACTTTATGGAAAAGCCGTCGAATTACTAGCTATTGCTAGAGCAAAATTAATAAACTTCAAAAAAGAGAAAGAAGAAATTGATGAAAAATATAAAAAGTTTTTGGAAAATCTCGAAAAGGAAGAAAATGAAGAAGAATCTCTCTTTTGAACTTCTCAAATTCTTTTCTATATTTTTCACCACCTCGCTTTTGACGCTAGGTGGAGGTTATGCTATGGTCCCCATTTTTCAAAGAAGACTTTCAAAATATATTAACGAAGAAGAATTTTTGACTATCTTATCAGTAGCTCAATCAGTACCCGGACCAATTGCAATAAATATTGCTATTATGTTAGGTGAACACATCTTTGGATTTATAGGTGCCGTTTTTGCTGTTTTGGGCGTAATTATACCTCCAATTGGAGCTATCGTTCTTTTTGGCAGTATTGTTAATAAGTATTCAAATAACATATTAATAAAAAGTTTTTTCAAAGGTGTTTACGGAGCTATTGTTGGTTTAATTTTTGGAGTTCTTTATTCTCTTGCTAAAAGGCAACAATGGACAATTTCTAAGTTAATAATTATTATCTCTGCAATTGTTATTTCTCTGTTTTTAAAAAATTTCATAATTATAATTTTTCTTGCTCTTGTTTGGTGGTGTTATAATGATAAAAAACATTGTTGAAATAATCAAAAATTATCCTACAGTTGTTTTAACCGGCGCAGGGATAAGTACCGAAAGTGGTATACCAGACTTCAGAAGCAAAAATGGTATTTATTCAAAATATAGTGAGGAAATTTTTAATATCGATTTCTTTTACAATCATCCTGAAAAATTCTACAAAATTTTATATGAAATTTTCCATCCTATGTATTCCGCAAAACCTAATACTGCACACAAATTATTGGCAAAACTTGAAAAACAATCCTTAATTAATGGAATTATCACCCAAAATATTGATAATCTTCATTTTAAAGCTGGATCAACAAATGTAATTGAACTTCATGGAAATGCTACAAAATTCTATTGTACAAAATGTAAAAAAAATTATAGTTACAATGAAATTTTAAATTCATTTAAATGCAATTGTGGTGGACTTATTAGACCTGATATTGTTTTCTTTGGCGAAGAATTGCCTAAAGATCAATGGGAAAATGCATTGAATTTAGTTGAAAAATCTAAAGCAATGTTAATAATGGGGTCTTCATTGGTAGTATATCCTGCTGCATACTTACCTGTAATTGTCAAAAAAAATCATGGAAAAATCATTATTATTAACAAAGGACCAACCGCCTTAGATGATTTAGCTGATATTAAAATGAACATTTCGGTTGTCGATTTTGCAAATTTACTTGAAAATTATCTATGCTTAACAGATTAAATAGGAGGGTTAAAAATTGAAAAAAATCAAAATCATTATTTTCTTTCTTCTGCTAATCTCGTTATTTTCTTTTCCAATCAAATTATACGAGTATAAATACCATAATTTAACAATTTATAGAAGTTTAGGGGCTCCTATAGAGCCCTTTTTTGAATACGATGAAATAAAAATTTTGAATTGGGAACCTTTCCCGGCTGAATTAATAGAAATCAGAAAAGGTAACCCAAAGATTTTAATAATTCATGGCCTTTCTCCATGGGAAATTGATGAAAAAATGGACTATTATAAAAAATCAATGATAAAAACATTTAAAGAGGTATTCCCAAAATCAATTGGTCTCTATTTTTTCCTTTATCCAACACTTTCAGTGGATCTTGAAAAATCAGCTAACGATCTAATTAAACTGACCAAAAACTTTGACTCATTTTATGTATATGCACACAGTATGGGAGGATTATTAATACGTTATGCACTTCAAAACAAAAGTTTTCAAAAAAAAGTTAAAAAAATTATTTTTGCTGGTACTCCTCACATTGGCTCACCACTTGCTAACTTTATGGTTTTAAAAAAAGATATATTTAATAAACTTTCAGGTCATAGTATTTCTCTTGTTAAACATGCCTTAATTATTTCAAATATATTGAAAGCATCAGTTGATGCTCCAAATTATAAATATCTGGTTTTTGGAGTTAAACATCCAGATTTACCTGAAGAAATTAAGGCAGTTAATTTTGTTGGAATACTAGATTATAACTTTAAAAATGAAGATTTAAAAAAGATTTTGAATTCAAAAGTTTCAACTTTTGTTGGTTTGATGCTTCTCAAATACATAATTGAAAATATATACCCACAAAATTCCATATTTCAAAACAATGATGGAATGGTTCCGGTGTATAGTGCAAGTAAAATTGCAGACGAAACAATTATTTTTGAAGCAACAAATCATGCAGATTTGGCAATGAGACATGATATAATAGAAAAGGCTAAGGAAATTTTTGGACTGGAAGGAGGAAATAATGAAAATTAAGATACCTGTTTCAATTTTTTCAATTCTTATATTTCTAATTTTGTTTTCATCTTGTAGCATATTCATTAAAACCCCTGTTCCAAATGGAAGTTATTCATTAAAAAATGCTCTATATGTTCTGGATGGAAAATATACTTTAAAAGAATATGGGTATATAAACTCCGCCTTTGATGTAGATTTAGGTGAAGGTATCTACGGTATTTTTGAAAATATTGAAGGAATTCTTACTATATTTAAATATGGTTCACCAGAAATTACAAAGCTAAAATGGAAAGAATTATCTAAAGTCTTTGGAAATCCATTTAAATTTAATTATATCAATCTAAATTTGCTTGATCGGGGATATTTAAAAACTAACTTTGAGGGTATTAAAGTTATTGCCTGGTGGAAAGATAAATGGATTTTTATACTTACTGGTAAAAATCCTGAAGAATTATTCAAATACATTAACACAGTATATGAAATGGTGAGTTTATGATAATCGCAGGTGTAGATGAAGCTGGAAGAGGGCCTCTATTTGGACCCGTTGTTGCAGCTGCAGTTATCTTAAAAGAAGAAATTCCTGATATAGATGATTCAAAAAAACTATCGCAAAAAATGCGGGAAAAATTATTTTATATAATCACTGAAAAAAGTTATTTCGGTATTGGTATTGCAACTCCAACAGAAATTGACAAATTAAACATTTTACATGCAACTGAACTTGCAATGAATAGAGCTTTATATAATCTTAGAAGAAAAAAATTATTTGATATGGTCTTAGTAGATGGTAAAAATTTAAAGTTAAAATTCTCATCCAAATGTATAGTAGGAGGAGATTCGTTAATAAAAGAAATTTCTGCTGCATCAATATTAGCAAAAGTTATTCGTGATAAAATTATGAACGGCTATTCAAAAATATATTCACAATATGAGCTTGATATTCATAAAGGATACCCAACAAAAAAACATATTTTATTAATTAAAAAATATGGTATTACTCCTTTGCATAGATTAACTTTTAAACCCATTTTGAACTTGATTTCTCATAAAAAACTTGAAGAATGGTATAAAAGTGGTATCATAGATGAAGAAAGATATAATAAAATTTTAACAAAACTGGGGGTGCCTCTTTTTGGAATTCAAAGTACTAGATAACGGCTTTATAAGGTTAGTAGACATGATGGGTAATGATTATGCCGCAGTAAAAGCTGCTCGTGTTTCATATGGTAGTGGCTTAAAAACTCCTGAAAGAGATAAAAAATTAATATTCTATTTAATGGAACATGGTCATGAAACACCTTTCGAACACATTGTTTTCACATTTCATGCAAAAGCACCTATCTTTGTTGCTCGCCAATGGTTTAGACATAGAATAGGTTCATTCAACGAAGCTAGTTTAAGATATACAGAACTTAAAGATGAATTTTATTTACCTGATCACATTAGAAAAAATGATAAAACCGATAAGCAAATGGCAACAATAATAGAAAATAATGAATTAAAAAACAAAGCTTTAAAACTTATAGAAAATGCATTCGAGAATTCCTATAAAATATACAAAGAACTTCTTGATATGGGTATAGCAAGAGAAATGGCTAGAATCGTTCTACCTATGTCCTCTTATACACAATTCTATTGGACTGTTAATGCTAGAAGCTTAATGAATTTTCTCAATCTAAGAGCTGATTCTCACGCACAATGGGAAATTCAACAATATGCAAAGAGTATAGCTAAAATATTTAAACAAAAATGTCCATGGACTTACGAAGCATATATCAAATTTAAATATAAAGGTGATTTGCTTAATAAGGAGTGAAAAAATGAAACTTAATGAAATTATCGAGTTGCTTAATGCAAATGTTATAGTTAATAATGGTATTGCAAACATTGAAATTGAAAAAGTTACTGCCTCCGATTTAATGAGTGATGTTCTTGCATTAGGAGAAGAAGGGTCACTATTAATTACTGGTCTAGCAACTCCTCAATGTATAAGGACGGCAGGTGTCGTAGGTATACCTGCAGTTGTTATAGTCCGAAATAGAGATATAATGCCAGAAACCATACAAGCTGCAAAGCAAGCAGGTATTTCTTTACTAAGTACGAGATATGGTATGTTTGAAACTTGTGGTATTTTATATTCTAAAGGATTAAAACCTGTAAAAATCTGAGGTGATACAATGTATATCGACGTCAAACCACTTGCAAATAATATTAAAGAAAATATAAAGAAAAGAATTGAAAAATTACCTATTGTCCCAAAACTTGTAGCAGTAACCTACAAACCGGATGATTCAACAATTAGTTACTTAAAAAGTCAACAAAAAATTTCTAAAAACTTAAATATTTCGTATGAAATAATCGAAGCAGTTTCTTCAAGGCAAGTCTTCGTTATCCTAAAAACTTTATCAAACGATTCAAAAGTACATGGAATTTTTTTAACACATCCTCTTCCTGAAATTGATGAATTAGAAGCTTTAAATCACATAGCGCCTGAAAAAGATATTGAAGGAAGGCATCCTTATAATATTGGTATGCTTACTTACGGAAAAGAAAACTTTCCGCCTTGTACTGCAGAAGCTGTAGTAAAAATTCTTGACAATTTCACAACCATTACTGGTAAAAATGTAGTTATTATTGGACGAAGTTCAACTGTTGGTAAACCACTATCGATAATGTTATTGAGGAAAGATAGAAGTGCAACTGTTACTGTTTGTCATACAAAAACCCAGAATTTAAATACATTTACAAAAAGTGCTGATATTGTAATTGCTGCTGCTGGGAAAGCTAATTTGATATCTAAAGATATGATAAAAGAGGATAGTATTGTAATTGATGTCGGTATAAACATTGTCGACAACAAAATAGTTGGAGATGTCTCAGAAGAGGTTTCTAAAATTGCAAAAGTAACGCCTGTACCAGGTGGTGTAGGAAAGATCACTACGTTATTATTAATGGAACATGTTGTTAAATCGGCAGAATTAATGTTTAAATACTCAAATAAATAGGAGGTGTTCTTATGAACAATATTGTTTACGCAGGTGTTCCTGACAGCGCAAGTGAACCAGTTACGACAGCCGCTCCAAGTGCTTCTAGTGGTCTTTTCCAAATGTTATTCTTACTTCTTATATTTTTTGTTATGATGTATTTCTTGGTAATACTTCCTCAAAAAAGAAGAGAGAAACAATTCAAACAAATGATCGCTTCTATTAAAAGAGGAGACACAATTGTTACTTCAGGTGGGGTTGTAGGTAAGGTAATTGATGTAAAAAATGATACTTTAAAAATCAAAACAGCTAACACAACTGAGCTCGAGATTTCCAAAGCATTTGTAGCTAAAGTAATCAAAAATAAAAATGGGAAATCCACAGAGAATAATGAACAAAAAGAATAATAGGGAGGTATGTAAATGCAAGGAGATAAAACAAGAGGCATAATATCGCTTATAATAATAGCTTTTGCGCTTATCGCCCTTTTTTGGCCCGCTCCAGGGGGAAATTATACTGGAATTGCAAGTATATTCAACAGAATTAAACTTGGGCTCGATATAAGCGGAGGAGCTAGAATTGAATACAGAGTTGACATTGATCCATCGGTGGAAAATCCCTCTGCTGTTGTTGACGACGTTTGGACAGTTTTAAGAAATAGACTTGATATGGCAAATTACACTGAAGCAGTTGTAAAACAAAGCTTTAGAGAAGAAAATACCTTTATTATAGTTGAAATTCCAGGTGCTACTGATACAGCAAAAGCAGAACAATTGATCGGATCGACAGGTATTCTTTGGTTTGGACAAGTAATTGATGAAACAACAACTAATCCAAACATCGATCCAAATTTAATTAATGAAGCAAAGCGAGAAAATGCTCAATGGTTATTAGACAGAGATGGAAAAAAATGGTATCTCGTAAGACAAGAAATAGACAAGATTTCAAATTTAAAATTAGTTTCTCCTAAAATTGTAGAAGCAATACCTGAAGTAGATAGAAACAATGTAGCAGGTTACGTTGTATCTTTTACAATGGATAAAGAATATGCCGATACATTTGCAAAGATAACTGAAAAGCTCTATGTACCTGAAGAAATTTTAAACCAAGGTGGAATTGCATATGAACAGGCACTTAAAAAACGATTGGCTATAGTACTTGACAATAGGGTTCAATTCGCAGGTTTTGTAGTTTCAAAAATTACCGATGGAAAAGCACAAATAAGAGGTAATTTTAATCTTGAAGAGGCTAAACAACTTGCAGCTATTCTTAAAAGTGGCGCATTACCCGCAAGACTTGAAAAAGTATCTTCAGGTTGGGTTGCTCCTCTCCTTGGTGCAGACATCGTTTCAGCATCTCTCAAAGCAGGTATTTTTGGTGTAATTATTGTTCTGATTTATATGATAATTTTCTACGGTGTAATGGGCATTGTTGCTGATATTGCTCTTTTGTACAATACTCTTTTATTACTTGGAATATTAGCAGCCACTGGTACAATTCTTACTTTACCAGGTATTGCAGGTATTATTTTAACCATTGGTACTACTGTAGACGGTAATATTATCATTTATGAAAGGGTAAAAGAAGAACTAAAAAGAGGTAGTTCAACAAAAGCTGCTATATCCACTGCTTTTTCTAAATCTTTCTATACATTATTTGATGCTAATTTGACTACAATCATTGCTGGATTATTCTTATACTATTTTGGAACAGGTACAGTAAAAGGTTTTGCTACAACGCTTATTATTGGTGTTTTGGGTAGTTTATTCGTTAATTTAGTTGTAACAAGATTTATGCTTGATATATTCTCTGGCGGTATTAAAGTCAAAGCAGCAAAAAAAGGAGGTGCCAGGGCATGATTGATTTCGTCGGAAAAAAGAACATATTTATAATCATATCTATAATTTTGATTGTGGCATCTCTTATTAGTATATTTACCAGAGGTTTTAATTTAGGTGTCGAATTCTTGGGTGGTTCCGAAATAATACTTAGAATCGAAGCAAAAGTGGATGAATCATTCGTTAGGGAAGTTTTAAAGGACCTGGCACCTGAATTTGAAAATGCAAGAATTTCTCAAATCAAAAGTATCAATGATCCAGAAAATATTTCAAAATTCTCAGTAGTTGTATCTCCAAAGGATGAAAATGGGAACCTTAAAGTTTATACAGGACAGGAAAAAGGAGAAATTTCCAACGAAATAGTCAAAAAATTCGAACAAAAAAATATTAAAGCAATTGTTGCAGGTTTTAATGAAACAAGCGGATACGCTGCACAAGAGATTAAAAATTTAACCTGGAAAGCTATAGTATTTACTCTTATTGCTATTTTGCTTTACATCACAATTAGATTCCAATTTGTTTTCGGACTTGGAGCAGTATTAGCATTAATTCATGATGTTATTATAACACTTGGCTTTTTCTCATTTGCAAATTATGAATTAAATGTTGCAGCAATTGCCGCAATATTAACCCTCATTGGATATTCTTTAAATGATACTATAGTTGTCTATGATAGAATCAGAGAAAATTTGAGAAGACCCAAGGGAAAATCAATTTCTACACTTGTTAATGAAAGTATTAATCAAGTTATAAGAAGAACAATTAATACTTCTTTAACCACTTTTATTGTTGTTTTCGTCCTTTTATTATTCTCAGGTAACAGTATTAAACCTTTTGCTTTTGGAATGACAATTGGTGTGATAGTCGGTACATATTCTTCTCTATACATTGCTAGCCCTGTAGTTATTAAATGGATAAAAAGATAAATAAAACAAAATTTGTTGAGGGCTTTAAGCCCTCAACAATTTCTAGGAGGTTGAGATTTTGATATATTTCTTGATCTTTGGAGGGTTTTCCCTTCTTTTTGTTTTATTTCTAACTTATAAAGTTCTAGATTATTCATCCGGAAATGAAAAAACAATTGAATTATCAAAAATCATTCAAACAGGAGCAAAATCATTTCTCTTTCAAGAATATAAAGTATTTTTTCCTGTAATTTTTTTATTAGCTACATTACTTTCTATCACCATAAATTGGAAAGCCGGAATATCCCTTTTAATCGGTTCAATCCTCTCTGTTACAGCTGGTTATGTTGGCATGACTATTGCAACAAAAGCTAATGCAAGAACTGCTTGGGCAGCAACAAAAGGACTAGGTGAAGCACTAAAAGTTTCTTTTTCTGGTGGAGCAATAATGGGATTAACTGTTTCCACATTAGGAATTATAGGTTTAAGTATTACATATTTCTTAACCAAAGACATTACCTTAATAAGTTTTTATTCTTTAGGTGCTTCTTTTGTAGCACTTTTTGCAAGAGTTGGTGGAGGTATTTACACTAAAGCAGCTGACGTAGGAGCTGATATCGTTGGTAAGACTGAAGCAAATCTTCCAGAAGATGATCCTCGAAACCCTGCTGTTATTGCAGACAACGTTGGAGACAACGTTGGAGATGTCGCTGGAATGGGAGCAGACTTGTATGAATCATACGTTGGTTCTATTTTTTCAGCTTTAGCACTTGGAACCTTTTATTTCAAAGAAAAAGGATTTTTTGCTGTTATATATATTATAATTTTCGGTTTAATTGCATCGATACTAGGTATTATATACACTCTTTATAAAAGCTCAAAATCAAATAATCCTGCTAAAACTTTAAGAAAAGGTACAGCTTTTGCCAGTTTAATAACATTAACTTTGACTTTAATCTATAGTATATATATATCCTGGATCCAAATTTTTATTGTTACCTTAATGGGTATTATTGTTGGAGTTTCTATAGGATTAGTAACAGAATGGTACACTTCTGGCAAAAAAGTTATTAAATTAGCAAAAACTGCCATGATGGGATCTGCTAATGTCATTATAAGTGGTACAGCTTTAGGAATGGAATCAACATTTATCGTTACTTTATTGATTTCCACAGCCGTAATCTTATCATACAAACTCTTAGGGTTATTTGGGGTTGCTTTATCGGGTGTAGGAATGCTTTCAACTTTAGGTATAAGCTTATCAGTTGATGCTTATGGTCCTATCGCCGATAACGCTGGAGGTATTGCGCAAATGGCTGGTCTTGATCCAAGCGTTAGAAAAATTACCGACCAATTAGACGCTGTTGGTAATACAACTGCAGCTATTGGAAAAGGATTTGCAATTGGCTCAGCAGCATTAACCGCTCTTGCTCTTTTTTCAAATTTTAGTAATATCGCTAATTCTCAATCAGTACTTTTAAATAACCCATATTTATTTTTAGGTAGTCTAGTTGGCGCAATGCTACCTTTTTTCTTCTCAGCATTAACAATGCATGCAGTAGGTGATGCAGCTGATGAAATGGTTAACGAAATCAGAAGACAATTGAAAGAAATACCTGGGATTTTAACTGGTCAAAACAAACCCGATTATCAAAAATGTATTCAAATAGCAACAAAAGGTGCTTTAAAAAAGATGGTATTACCAGCATTATTAGCTATTTTTTCACCAATAGCAATTTATTGTTTGTTTGGAACTACTGGGGTTGCTGGTTTATTAATTGGCTCCACAGTTTCAGGAGTTATGTTAGCAATATTTATGGCAAATTCTGGTGGTGCCTGGGACAATGCCAAAAAATATATTGAAGAAGGTCACTTTGGAGGAAAGGGATCATTCGCTCATAAAGCAACTATTGTCGGAGATACTGTAGGTGATCCTTTCAAAGACACTTCAGGACCTTCAATAAACATTTTGATAAAACTTATGGCAATTACCTCTATAGTTTTGATAACTCTTATAAGGGGGTTATAATATGAAAAGAGTTGGGATATTATGTATTGGTAATGATTCACCAGGTATAAACGCTGCTATTCGTTCTGCTGTTGTTAAAGGACTAGAGTTAAATATTGAAATTATGGGGATAAAAGATGGCTTTGAAGGACTCTTTAATGATGAATTAGATGTCTTGTTAAGGCCAAATGTTTCAAATATTCTTCACAAAGGTGGTACAATTCTAGGTACCTCACTTTATGTTCCTGAAAACGAAGAAGTGAAAAAAATAAAAGAAAAAATGGAACAATACGGAATGGGCTCATTAATACTTTTAGGTGGAAGGCTTGCTGCAAAAGCTGCTCTGAATTTAATGAAAGAAAATATTCCTTCAATTTTAATACCAGCAACCATTGACAATGATTTGTCATTTTCAGATTTTTCAATTGGTTTTTTCACTGCTGTTGAACATGTTAAAAATGCATTGGATATTTTACACTCTACTGCTGAAGCACACCATAGAGTTATGATTGTTGAAACGATGGGAAAACCAAGCGGATGGATAGCGACAGTTGGAGGGCTTGCAGGTGGTGCTGATTATATCATTAGTTCCGCTGAAAAGATTGATTTTGATGAAATAATAAAAATCATTAGAAAGCGTTACGAAGGAAAAAAGAGATTTTCATTAATTGTAGTTGAAAGTGGTGTTCCAATTCCAGAGGAGATAAAAAAACAATGTGGCTGCATTGAATCAGCTAACTCAGCCGAAATCATTGGGAAATTCATTGAAAAAAACTTAAAAGAAGAACTCGGAATTGAATGGAGATATACCAACTTAGGATATCTCCAAAGAGGTGGTTCACCAACAGCAATGGATAGAATCATCGCAACACAAATGGCAGCTCATTCAATGGAAATGGTTAAAGCAGGGAAAAACTATCACGCAATAGGCATTAAAGGTTTTTCTATTACCGAGGTTCCTTACACAGATACAATTATAAACTTTAAACCTGTTGAATTTTATTTGAGAGAACTTACAAAACTATTCTATTAAGGTGATATTATGATTGTTTTCCTAACTGATTGGGGAAACTCGCATTATGTGGGAATTTGTAAAGGAGTTATCAAGCAAATTACCGATTCTGAAATTATTGATCTTACACATGATATAAATTCATTTGACGTGAGAGAAGCTATGTATATTCTCTCACGTTCTTTTATACATTTTCCTAAAAATACCGTTTTTCTTGCAGTCGTAGACTATGGTGTTGGTAGTAACAGGAAAGCAATTGCAGCAAAAACTAAAAATTATTATTTTGTAGGCCCCGATAACGGTTTATTCACTCTTGTTTTTGAACTAGAACCTCCTCTTGAAATAAGAGAATTAAATAATAAAAAATTTCATTATCTTAATTCCCAGACATTTCATGGAAGAGATATCTTTGCACCGGCCGCAGCACATATAAAAAATGGAAAGTTCAAACAGCTTGGAGACCTTCTACCAAATTATGCAACAATTCCATATATTAAAGCCAAAAAAACCAAAGAAAATAAAATTGTTGGAGAAGTTGCATACATTGATAAATTTGGCAACATTGAAACCAATATCCCTTTTGAATGGTTAGAAGAATTTAGTACTATAAAGCTAAAAAAAGGGAAAAAACTCATCAAAATACCCATTGGTAATTTTTATTCAGAAGTTTCTAAAGGAGAACTTATTGCACACAATGACAGTACAGGTTATTTAGAGATAGCAGCAAATCAAAAAAAAGCAGATGAAATACTTAAGCTAAAATCTGGTGATTATTTGGAGTTGATATTATAGAAATAAGTGTAAAAAATTTAACAGTGAAACTTGGAGAAAAACTTATAATTGACTCAGTCTCTTTAACATTACATACAAATGAACTAATTTTACTATTAGGCCGTAATGGAAGCGGTAAATCTACATTTTTGAAAGCATTAGCTGGTTTATTAAACTACAAGGGTGAAATAATTACCTCTAACGGTTTAGACCATTACTTTGTTACTGGTTATGTTTTTCAAAACCCTGAAACTCAAATTATTGGAAGTACTGTATGGGAAGATGTAATTTTTGGATTAGAAAATATAGGATTACCTAGAGAAGAAATAAAAGCACGAGCAGAAAAAGCATTAAAAATCGTAGGTTTATACAGATTCAAAGATTTTGATCCATACAATTTATCTGGTGGTCAAAAGCAAAAACTTGCTATTGCTTCAATTCTCTCCATGGAACCAGATTTTTTATTGCTTGATGAGCCAACTGCTATGCTAGATAAACATGACCGAAAAATAATTAAAAGTTTAATTTTGGAATTGAAAAAACTAAATATTGGTATAATTCTTGCAACTCATCATGCAAATTTATTCTTTGATATTGCAGACAGAGTTTTATATCTGGAAAATAAAAAGATTGTTTATGATGGAGACATTGATCAATTTATGGAATTAATGGGAAATCTCTTTAAAAACGAAGGTGATATACATGGATTCAATTATTCATATTAAAAATTTTATTGAAAAGTCAAAAGGCTTGTCGTTAGCAATTACTGGAGATAATGAATTTTACTTAGAAAAAACTACACTAACATTAGTAAAAGACCTTACCAACAATGAAATTGACAAATTTTTAATAATTAATCCCAAAAATTCCTCTAATATAAAAATTGAAGATATTAAAAATTTACAAGAATTTTTATCATTTAGACCCGATAATGGTAAAAAGTTGGTTGTACTATTTAATGCTGAAAAACTTATGCCAGAGGCTGAAAATGCTCTTTTAAAAACATTAGAAGAACCACCAGAATATGGTATCATTATTCTTGTCACTACAAGCTGGAATTCCTTATTCCAAACTATTAGAAGTAGAGTATTTAGATTTTATATCAGTATCCCAAAAGAACAATTCAAAGATGTCAGTGATCCCTTTTTACAAAAATTAATTTGGACATTTCCTGACAAAATTGAAGAGATTAAAAACAGAAATTTTGATTTAATTGAAATTTCTCAACTAATGAAAGAAAAAAACAAACTAAATGTATATTACACATTGTACACAAAAATAAAAGAAAGTCTTGGAGATTATAAAAAAATAAACGAATTGGTAAAAGTTCTCTCAAAGCTTAGAGATCCTAAAGAACCCAATAAAAATTTTGAAATGTTAAAAATTGTTGGAAAAATTTCCTTGTGGATCGCCGAAGAATTTTCAAATGAGTTTGAAATAAAATATTCACATATAAAAAATATTGAAAAAATTGTTTCATCCAAAGTACCAAATTATTTATATGATTTGACGTATTACTTTATTTTACTTAGCTTAAATGATTCTATTTCAAAAAATTAAGTATATTTTTAGTTAAACGTTTATTTCTTTTCTTTATAAATATCAAATTCTAATGTATAATTAAACTGAATTAAAGAAAAGGAGGAACAACTTTGGTTGAAGCATTATTATTATTCCTACACAATACTGCATTTTTTAACTTAAGCTACGGAAACATTATCATGTTTATTGTTGCAGCTGTTTTAATTTATATTGCCATAGAAAAGGATGCAGAGCCTCTATTACTTATTCCTATAGCTTTCGGTATAATATTAGCTAATATTCCTCCAGATGTAACTGGGATACTTAATCCTCCATCAGAAAATACCCCTGGTGGTTTACTATGGTACTTACAACAGGGATTGAATTTAGGTATTTATCCTCCTTTAATTTTCTTGGGTATTGGAGCATTAACTGATTTTTCATTTATGCTTTCCTACCCACTAACAATATTCCTTGGAGGAGCCGCACAACTTGGAATATTTATTACCTTTATACTTGCAAGAGTTTTTGGTTTTTCTCTCAAACAAGCAGCTTCAATTGGTATAATTGGCGGTGCTGATGGTCCAACTTCAATATTTATTTCTTCCAAATTTGCACCTGAGCTTTTATCAATTATCGCAATATCTGCTTATTCATACATTGCACTTATTCCTGTTCTTCAACCTCTTGTGTCTAAATTACTTACAACAAAAGAGGAAAGAAAAATTAGAATGAAACCTCCAAGAAAAGTCACAAAGACAGAAAAAATTTTATTTCCAATCATCACTACTATTGTTGTCGCTTTCATTGTTCCAAAAGCCTTACCATTAATTGGTATGCTAATGTTCGGAAATCTCTTAAAGGAATCTGGTGTTGTAAAGAGACTCGTTGAAGCCTCAAGTAGGTACATTTTAGATACTGTTACAATACTTCTATGTGTTTCAGTTGGTTCATCTGCAAGGGCAGATGTATTTTTAACCCCACAATCTTTGCTAATTTTTGGTATGGGAGCTCTTGCCTTTATTTCTGCAATCACTTCTGGAATTTTATTCGCGAAATTTTTGAACCTGTTTTTAAAAGATAAAATCAATCCACTTATAGGAGCTGCTGGAGTATCTGCCGTTCCAGATTCAGCAAGAGTTGCACAAAGAATTGCACAAGAAGAAGATCCAAATAATTTTATACTTATGCATGCAATGAGTCCTAACGTTGCTGGAGTCATTGGCTCAGCAGTTGCTGCTGGAATATTTTTATCATTAATCAAGTGAGAGGTGATTTAATGCCTAAGAAAAGTTACATTGTAAAAATTAATTACAATTGGTGCAAAAGTTGTGGGAACTGTTATCATATCTGTCCAACAAAAACAATCAAAAAAGGACAATTAAATAGACCAATTGTTGAAGATCATTCAACATGTATTGGGTGTCTAATGTGTGAAAATTTGTGTCCGGACTTTGCAATTGACATTATAGAAACAGTTGAAACTAAAGAAGGTGAAACAAATGGATAAAAAAAAGATCGTTTTTTGGCAAGGAAATGAGGCTGCTGCATTTGGTGCCATTAAAGCTGGGTGTAGATTTTATGCCGGGTATCCTATAACCCCATCTTCAGAAATTGCCGAAACAATGGCAAGAGAATTACCAAAAGTTGGTGGGGTATTTATCCAAATGGAAGATGAAATAGCAAGTGCTGCAGCAATTATTGGTGCTTCACTTGCTGGTGTTAAATCAATGACTGCTACAAGTGGTCCAGGGTTTAGTTTAATGCAAGAAGCTCTCGGATACGCTATTATGACAGAAACACCTTGTGTCTTTGTGAATGTAATGAGAGGCGGGCCTTCAACAGGATTACCAACCAAACCTTCTCAAGGCGACATTATGCAATCAAGATGGGGAACACATGGAGATCATGCAATTATTGCACTTTATCCATCTACTGTTGAAGAAATTTACAGATATATGATTCATGCTTTTAATCTTGCTGAAATTTACAGAACACCAGTAGTATTTTTAATGGATGAAACTTTAGGACACATGAGAGAAACTTTTGAACTTCCTGATGAAAAAGAAATAGAAATTATAACTAGGATTTCTGAAAAAGATCTTGAAGATGAAGAAATATTTGTGCCATACGTTGAAAGCGAATACGCTGAACCAACTCCAACTGCTTTGATTGAAATGGGAAAAACAAGATTTCACGTTTCAGGTCTTGTCCATGATGAATCAGGATTCCCAAATGCTTCCTATGAAACCGCTGAAAGATTAATTAAGAGGATAACAAATAAAATCAAATTACACATTGACGAAATATCACTTTATGATGAATATTTAACTGAGGATGCTGAAGTTTTAGTTATCGCATATGGTGTTGTAGCAAGAAGCGCAAAAGAAGCTGTAAAAATTGCTAGACAAGATAGGATGAAAGTTGGATTATTTAAACCAATAACAATTTGGCCAATTCCTGTACATGAGCTAAGAAAGAGACTTTCAAAAGTTGAAGCAGTTGTTATTCCTGAAATGAACTTAGGACAATATGGAAGGGAAATTTTAAGATTGATAAAGCCAGGTACCAAAGTTAAATTTATCAACAAAGTTGGTGGAGAACTAATAACTCCTGAAGAAATTCTTGACGGTATTAATGAAATACTTACTGAAGGATATGATTTCTGATGAATTGGAATTGGGAAGAAATTGTAAAAGAAATTGACAAAAATTGCCCGGATTGTGTTCAATGTGGCTATTGTTGCAAACATACACCTTGTTATTATGGAAAATGGGACGATAAGAAAATGCAATGTACATATCTTACAGAGGACAACCTGTGTGGAATATACGAAAAAATAGTGGAATTAGAAAAAGATAAACCACCTTCTGAACAAATGTTTGGTTCAGGCTGTTGCCTTAATTACATGAATCCTGACAGATTAAAAAAATTAAAAATGAAAGAAAGTAATAAATAAAAAAATAAAAAGAGGAGCTTTAAGCTCCTCTTTCTTTTATTGGCGGGGACGACGGGATTTGAACCCGCGGCCACCGGTGTGACAGACCGGCGTG
>JACDNZ010000018.1 GCA_017656345.1 Thermosipho sp. (in: thermotogales)
CACACCCTCCTCCTTACCAAGGAGGCGCTCCACCTCTTGAAGCTACGCCTGCAACCCAATGACTATTTTAGCAAAGCAATAATTAATTGTCAACATCTTCTGATTCATCTTCAGTTATTTCGAAATCAGCTTCTCCCATTTCTTCCCAGAGTTTTACTACTTCATTAAATTCGTTCTCATCCTCAATGGAATCCAGATAAATGTTTCCTTCTTCATCTGTAGATTTCTTAAAGATATACAGATCTCCAAAATCTTTGATATCTTCACCTTCTACAAATATCTCTTCGCATACCCAGTACTCATTTTTCTCACGTTCTAATTCACCCAAAAGAACAAAATTATGTTCGTTCCCTTCTTCATCATAAAGTGTAAATGCCTCTAAATGTTCCTGTTCATGTTCATGTTCGTGTTCGTGATGATCATGCATAAATCTCAACTCTCCCTTTTATAAAAATATTCATATTAAGTATACCACGAAAAATTTTTTTGTATAGATACCTTAAAATCCCAAATTAAACGCAAACCTAAATCCCAAGCCAGGTTTTGCTTCTCCTATTGGCAAAAATTGATTCGAATTAATTATAAGTGAAGAATTGAATTTCAAGACTTTAAAATCACTTTCTAAACCAATGATGTGCATATAAACTCCATTATATGCTTTATATAACAATGAATAACTGGGGGTAAAAAATAGAATTTTCTTCGATAAACTCCCACCAACCATCCATTTTCCATCAAACCTATATGAAAAGAATGCGCTTAAATCTACAAAAAGATTTGTCTTATAATAACCGGTTACTTCTGGTACAAGGCTTATTTGCCTAGTTTCCGCTACATCGAGGTAATTTACCGTTGCATCATTTTCAAAAGTATTATCAAGCCCATTATATGTTGCTGAATAACTGGCTTTTACATCATATACATATTCTACTTCCGATGGCTTAATTGTAATCCCATTAACCGCTACTCCAAAGCTATCTGAAGCATATCCTACAGAAAGAGCAATACCTATTAAATTTTCACTTATATTAATATTTTCCGATAAAAATGGTGTAAACATTTTAAAATTCAAGTTGGCATCTAATGTCATTACCGGAGGTGTCGAAGACGAGGTATATTTAAATTCAAAACTCTGACCTTCTGGAAAAACATACACGGCGGGAATAAAGACATTTGGTGAAACATAAAAATCTTTATATCCTAAAGATATTCCTGCCTGAATAAAACCTTCAAGTGAAATGAAAGATGTACTTGATGCATAATATGTCTTATTGATTTCAACATCATTCTTTAAAAATTCTACAACCTCATCAGGTAATGCTATGTTCCCCACGGAATTTGTGTTTAAATATGGGCCGAACGAAAATTGTCCAATTTTCAAAAAAGCATACGCTGAACCATTCAAATTTTCACCCAAAACAAGTTGACTGATTTCGTTAAAATCTACTATACCTTCATTTAATAATTTGCTCAAATATTCAAAAGTAAAGAGATATTGATTGAAATCAAATTCTCCATTTATACCTAACGCAAAAACATTAAATCCTTTATGATTAATAAGTCCATAATTTTCAATAAACTCAAAGGGTTCTAAAATATTAGAAAAGGAAAATAATGAAATTAAACTGACCAATAATATTGATATCAATTTTTTCATATCATCCACCCCCTTTAAAATGTGACCTCTGTTGCTACCGTCAAATCAAGTGAAATATAAATCGCAGTATCCAAGTAACTATTTGATTTTATTTTGAAATACCCATTAGCAGGAACTTTTATTGAAAAAGGTAAATTTTCCACCGCTAAACTGAGTAAATCGTTTTTCGAAATGCTAACCTCTGGTGGAGTACTTCCAAAATAAAAGCTTAAATCACTTGCTTCAAATACTGTATCAAAACCAAGCAAATTAGTATAGTTATCAAAAACAACTGTAGCAGAATCGACGAATTCCGCTAAACTTCTAATTCCAGACATATCAGTAGTATCCTGGTAAAGCACAATATCAGTAGTTGCAGTTCCTTCTAAAGGAATTTCAAAATACATGTTCATACTTAATTCATCTGAAGATTTAACTGTTCCATTAATATACACTTCAGAATAAACAACCAGATCCTCTCCAGATTTTATTACTTCTTTTAAATATTTCGAAACGTTCTCTGTCTCAGATGAATTATCACTAATAACCACAGGCGTTCCGTTAATTAAGAATGTTAAAGTTGAATCAAAGGTAGTTGTTGAAGATTCAAATTCAACAATAAAATTAACGTTGAAATCAACATTTTGAATTGTTTCTGAACCTTCTATTGTAGAAAATTCAACTAAAGTTTCATTATTTAAAACTGTAAAAGTGGAATCAACCGGAACATCAAAACCTGGAAAACCAATATAATCTGATAATTGAACAGTTGTGGAAGTTGAGTAGGCAATTACAACTGGTTCACCATATGTTACTTGAAAACCTGCACTTTCAAATGATGAAATTACTGGACTTGCAAAATCATCAAAACTAAAATGTAAAACAGTTAGAGGTATTTCAAAATGATTAGAATATTTGATAGTAAAGCTATCTGGAAGATTGATTGCACATGATCCAAGGATAAAAGCTAGAATTGCTACAAATGATACAGTTATGAGAATTTTTTTCATATTAACCACCTCCTATTGTTTTTCAAATGATGGCTTAACAAATTCATCCCAATATGCAGAAACAAATATTAGAAGAGGAACTGCAAAAAAGATTCCCACAATACCAAAAATCTGGCTCACAACTATAATTGCAATTATCATTAGTACGGGATTTATATTTAGATGCATTTTCATTACGTTAACAAACACAATGAACAATCCAAGATGTATTAGAACAACCAGTATGTTCACTATAATAAATCCTTTTAAACCCAACGTCAACGAAAAGAGGAAAACAGGAATATATTCAAATATAACACCAACAATTGGTATCAAGTTGGTAACACCTGCCCAGAATGAAAGAATGATAGCAACATTTGGAAAATAAAAACTTGAAATTATATAAAAAACAACAGCAGTAATCAAAGCATTTATGAAAACCACATCAACAAATCCAGACAGTGCAAGATAGACCTTTGTCAAAAATTCTTCAATAATTCTCCTAATAGAATTTGGGAACAAGCTAGGAAGTGATTTACCAAACCAACTGGAATATAAAACCAGATATATCGTCAAAAGTATAGAATAAAATAGCGTGGTAAAGAAACTTGGTGTTCCTTTTGCTATTGTTTCAAGAATATAATTTGTTAAATCAGTTAATTTAGGTTGAATCCAACCCATTATATCAGTTACACCTTCCGATAAACTTGGGTTATTTTCAAAATAACTTTCCCAAGCTTTAGTTTCAAAAACATTATTTATAGTTTTTATGAAATTACCAAGTTGTTCTGTAATTGCCGGGATAATTAAAATAATACCATAAATTAAAACAACAAAATAAACAAACATAGCAAGTATTAAAGCTACTTTATATCTGACTTTAAAAAGTCCAAAAAATTTTGCGATCAAATTTATGATCAAAACTGATATTAAAGTAAACACAAATATGTTTAAAATAGTTTTGAAAAGTATAAACAATATTATCAAAACCAGTGCATAAACACCCACGTAAAATGCGGCCATCTTTCTGGGATTGTCAAAATTTAATATTTTATTCATTTTTAATGGCCCTCCTAATAATATTTTTTTCAAAATATCCTCTGATATCTTCAATATCACTGGTTTTTCCCATTACAACCATCAATTTTATTTTGGCTTTTTGACCGATTGGATGTTCACTCATTATTGCTCCTTTTTTTCTTAAATCCGCTCCACCACCCTTGTAAGCATAAACAGGATAAACTCTTCCTTTAAAACACCTTGATGTAATAACTACTGGTATTCCTTTACTCACCACTTCTTCTACAGCATCAGCAACTAATGGGGGGACATTACCTCTTCCAAACCCTTCTAAAACAATGCCTTTATATCCCATATCAGCTGCCGATCTTAAAAGGCTTCCATCGTCACCTGTAAATGTTTTTATTAATGCTATTTTTTCCTCTATTTGATTTACAAAAATCCTTTCTCTGGTTAAAGATCGTCTGAAAAAAATCACTGTATCTTCATCAACTATCCCAAGAGGCCCGTATCCTGGTGAATCAAAAGTTGCAACGTTACTCGTATAGGTTTTGGTCACCTCTCTTGCAGCATGAATTTCATCATTAAGACACACCATAACCCCCATTCCATAAGATTGAGGTGCTAAAACTGTCAAAACGGATGAATAAACATTTCTCGGACCATCAGTCCCAAGTTCACCTATATTCCTCATGGCAGCAGTACACACAACAGGTTTATCACTTCTCAAAGTTAGATCAAGGAGATAAGAAGTTTCTTCAAGTGTATCCGTTCCATGAGTTACAACCACACCAATTACATCTTCTCTATTTAAAATTTCATCAATTTTTTTCGAAAGCAACCACATGTGTTTTGGAGACATATGGGGACTTGGTATATTTGAAAACTCAAATACTTCAATATCAGCATTTTGTATCTTGGACAATTCCGGTATTTCACTTATTAAAACATTGCCTTTTTCAAAAGGCACTACACCTTCACCTTTTTTTACCATAGCAATTGTTCCACCTGTAGTTACAATAACAACCTTCTTTTTCATATATAATACCTCCTGATCCTACTACCAACTATCATTCCAAAAATGAAACCACCAGTATGTGCCCAGTAGGCTACACCTGATCCCAAAACATTTGCAAAAGTACCGTTTAATATTTGAAAAATAAACCAGAAGAATAAATATACAAACGCAGGTATTTCAACTAAAAATGGAACAATCCAGATTACTAGTGAAACAATTTTTGAATACCAAAACTGTACAAAATATGCACCCATCACCGCTGAAATAGCACCAGAAGCTCCAACTAAAGGATACGGTGAATTAATATTGAATAACCAGTGAAATCCTAAAGCAAATAATCCTCCTACAATGTAAAACAAAAGAAATCCAAAATGTCCCATTCTATCTTCAACGTTATCACCAAAAATCCACAAAAACCACATGTTACCTATAATATGAGACCAACCACCGTGGATAAACATGTGTGAAATAAATGGTATAACAGGATTTGAGGTAATTATTGGGCTGAGCTCTTTCCAGGCAATTAAATACTTCAAGTTTGAAGTAAATTTCCAGGTATATCTTAAAGGAACTATACCATAGTTAAAAAAGAACACTTGAAGTTCAGGATTAGATAAAGCAAGTTCGTATAAAAAAACCAAAACATTAGCCATAATAATAGCATAGGTCATGTATGGCTTTTTTCTGCTGGGAATTGTATCATAAAGCGGAAACATCCATTACCCTCCTTTCAAGGGTTACCATTCATCCTTAAATACAAAAGCTGCCAAATCTTTGCAAGAACGAAAACACAAACCAAAAATACACTCAAAACGAACACAGACATAAAACCTTTTTTCAATCTAAATTATCCTCCCTTCAACATAGCAATAACCTCATGAGTAAACAGCGAAAACGCATATAAAGCTTCTGCACTTGGTAAATAATCTAAGTAAATATTTCTAAAATCAATAGGATAATCACAAACTACCGGATAAATCTCTTTTTTGATTATTTTCTTAAAAATATTCATACTTCGTTTCATATGTAAATATGATGTCACCAAATAAATTACCGGATAATTTTCTAAAATATCTTTTGAGAAAATTGCATTTTCTTTTGTGGTTCTTGATTTATCTTCTACAATTATTTTACTCTCTGGCACCCCAAATTCCAATAACTTTTTCTTCATTATAATACTTTCGGGAATACCTTTTACTATATACCCACCTGTTACCAAAATTGGATAGTTTGTAACCTTATACACCTCATATCCTTTTAAAACTCGCTTTAAAGTATGATTTCCTATTTCAATTTTATTGTCAAAATTTATTGTACCACCGCCAAGAATAACTATTATTCCTTTCCTATTAAATATTTTCGTATCTTTAACGTACATAAATTTACTCAAAAAATATACAAAAAAAGGAGAGGATATAAGGTAAGTAATAATCATTAATGAAAGAAAAAATCGCCACATAGGGCGTTTTTTAACAAAAAAGTATATTGTTATAATTAAAAATGATAAAACTAATATACCAGGAAATTGTACAAAACTACCAATAACTTTGTACCAAAACAAGCGATCACCCCATTACTTTCGGGATTTTCTCGGATAAAAAGGCAGTCAACAAATCAACAAAATATTCAAGAATTTTTTTACTTTCTTCAGAGAAATTCTTTCCAGTAAAACTATCCAGAGAAATATTTCCTATAATATTTCCACCAATATTAAAGACACCTATTAACGGTATAAACTTTTCATCATTCAACCCATATTTACTCAGAAAATCCGCTAGTTCACTTTTTTCTACAAGTTCCTTTGCATTTGTTATTTCAAAAACTTTTTGTCCATTTTTTATTCTATTAAAAATCTCAGCACCATATGCTGTTTTCTCCGGCCGGAAGCTTTTTGATTCAACTCCAGGATAACCTATTTCCACAACACATTGATACCTATCTTCGGAAATTAACCATATTGAACCTTTCTGTGCTTCAGGAATAATTTCCAAAATATCTTCCAGAACTCCTTTTAAAAATGTTTTTAAATCTTTTGTTTTCCAGGAAGTGGCAACTCTAACTATCTTTTCCAAAGCTTTATAATATTTTTCCGTTCTTATCCTATTTTCTATGCTAATCAGAATTTTCTCAACTTTTGAAAGTAAGATAGGATATATTATCTTCGCAAGTCTAAGGTTATATTTTCCAACTCTTGCAATAAATTTATAAATATCAAACGGTACAACAAACCATCTTTCCCCATCCACCATAAATTCTTTAAATTCATCTTTCTCTTTTGCCCTTTGACAAACCTTTTCAGGAATTAAAGTTCGCAATATTTCATTATTTTTCAAAATTGCATACTCACCAATATCAGTACTTTCATATATTCTGTCGAGCAATTCTAACATAAATTGATCCTTACTATCAAACTTTTTCATTAATAGCAATTCTCTCATTATTTCATCCACTTTAATCACATTTTTCAATGATAACTCATGCAAATATTTATCAGTAAAGTCCATAATATAACCAGCTACACCATACGTACCATCACCAAGCCTAATGGGAATCTTTGTTATAACCAAATGTTTCCCATTTAGTTCTGTTTCATAAGTTAATGTTCTCTTCGTTTTAATTATTTTCTTATCTATTTCCTCATGAATATCTTCACCAAATAATTTTTTATTGGTCTTTCCTATGACCTTTCTTTCGTTTATTCCAAAGAATTTTTCCCATTCCCTATTTATCCAAACATATCTAAATTTGTTATCTTTTATAAATGCAGGCGTAGGAAGCCTTTCAAAAAATTGTTGTAAGAAAAACATATGTCTCATACTACTTCCTCCAATCTAACCGGTACAATATTTGAAACATCATTCGTTTTAGTAACTCCAAGCATAACATCTGCTGCTTCCATAACAATTTTATTATGAGTCACAACTATAAACTGTGCGTTAGAATTAGTTAACAATCTTTTAAATCTTTCAGAATTGTATTCATCCAATGGAGCATCAGCTTCATCTAAAACATAAAAAGCGCTTGGTTGAGCTTCTAACAAGGCCATTAGTAAGGCAAGACCAACTAAGGCTTTTTCTCCGCCAGACAATAATTGTAGTTTTTGTGATCTACCTTTCCCTTTTGAAATTATAATTTCCACACCACTTTCTAAAATATTGTCCTTATCCATTATTTTTATAATTCCTGTACCACCATAGAACAACTGTTCTACATAATTTTTAAAAGCTTTATTGACTATATCAAAAGTTTTAAGAAACACCTGTTTTGCTTCTTCATCCGTTCTCTCAATAAGCTCTATCAATTTTCTTCTTGCATCTTCCAAATCTTTTTTCTGGTTTTCAAGCTCTTCGTATTCTTTAGAAACTCTTTCATATTCTTCCTGCGCTTCCAAATCAACCGGGCCAATAAACTTTATTTTATTTTCCAAACTTTCCATTCTATTTTTCAATTCCTCAAGTTCTTCTTCGGTAATTTTAATTTCTTTTCTGTACTCCTCAGGAATATTTTCAATCTTTAATTTCTTCTCCTGAATTTGTAAATCAAATTCATGCATTTCTTCTCTTATTTTCTCAATCTCTTCCCTTAACGATTCCATCTCTTGTTCTAGTTGCTCTATTTCTTTAACTTTTCCCTCTTTACCAGATTTTTTGTAATTTATACTATTGAACAATTCGTCTGTCTCACTTTTCAAAGCCTGTAATTCCTTTTCATTTTCATCAATCAAACTTTGTAGATTATCCATTTCTTCTTTTAATCTTTTAATTTCATGGTTTATCTCAAGAATCTTTTCATCAATCTCCGTATTTCTTTCTTGAATTCTTCTAATTTCTGACTCATACTGAATTTTCCTTTCAAGTAATCCTCTCAATTCAGTTTGTAAATCAGTATATTTTTCATTTATTTCATCCAATTTTTCCTTATTTTCAAAAATTTCTTTGTTAAAGCTTTCAAGTTCACCCTTTAAGACCTTAAGCCTGTCTTTTATAACTTTTATTTCGTTTTTGATATTTACTTCCCTTTCTTTTATTCCTTCTAATCTTAATTTATATTCTTTATGAAGCTTTTCAAAATTCTGTAATTCTTTATAGATTTCGGAGTGAGTTTTCAATAACTCCTGCAACATTCTCTTAGCTGATGTACTCTTTGAAGTATAATCCATTAAATCTGAATTAATAGTCTCCGCATAATTTCTCAAATCTGAAATTTCCTCTTTCACATCCTTTAACTTTTCTTGGAGTTCTTTTTCAATCTTCTCCACGTTTTTAAGTTCTTCCCTTAATTTCTCCATTTGATTCTTTCTTGCCAGTAGATTGTGGGAACTTTCAAATTTTCCTCCAGTCATTGAACCAGTATTACTTATTAAATCACCCTCAAGAGTTGCTATCCTTCCAACGCTACTTTTTCTTTTAATTTCAATTGCTATATCTAAATTTTCAACAACAATATCATTTCCAAACAAGTAATCAAGTAGCTCATTTTTATAATCTTCTATCTTATTAATTTTGACTAGATTTTTAGCAAAACCGCACACGCCTTCCACTTCGGGAACTTTTACATTTCTCATCTTTCTGCGAATTAAATCCAGTGGTATTAAAGTTACTCTTCCAATTTTCTCTCTTTTTGCATATTCAAGAATTCTCTTAGCATTATCTGATGTATCCACAACTATATGTTGTAAAACTCCTCCCAACAGCGCTTCAATTGCTTCTAAAAACTCATCTGGAACTTCTATAATATTTGCTACAACATCTATAATTCCTTCAAATTTATCTTTTACATCAAATATCTTTTTCACTGCATGAGAAAAGCCCTGATATTCATTTAATTGTTTTTCAAGAATCGAAATTTCCAAAATTATTTCCTTTTTTCTATAATTTACTTTTTCAAATTCATCCTTCAGATATTCTCTCTGCTCTGTAAGTTCTTGTATTTGCTTTTTTACTGACTCCAACTCGTTTAAAAGATTCTGAGTTTTCTCATCATATTTATTTGCATTTTCAGATAATTCTCCTATTTCTTCATCAAGTTCTTCATAACGAGCCCTTTTTGATTCAAGCTGCTCAATTATCATTTCGAGTCTTTCTTTGAAATCCTTTTGTGATTCAAACAACGTGTTTTTTTCATTTTCCAGTTTGTGGAGCTTTTTTTCAAGCTCATCATACTCCCCTTTTTTCTTTAAGAGCTCCATTTCTTTCTCAGAATACTTGGAAGTTAACAAATTTCTTTCTTCCTCAATATTTGCAAGAAGTTGTTCTTTTTCTTTTATTTCCTTCTCAAGTGAATCAAAAATTAACTTAATTTCATCTTTTCTTCTAATTAATCTTTCTTTTTCATCTTTTAGTAAATCAATTTTTGATGTCTTTTCAACATAACTACTTTTATGTTCATTAAGTTTATTAATTAATGTGTTTCTTAACTCCAAAAGATGGTTTTGTCTTTGCTTATGGCTTTCAAGAAGATCCGTAAAACTTTCCATTTCTTTATTAATTTCATTAAATTCCTGCCTTAAAACAGACCATCTACTCTCAACCTTTGCAAGTTTTTTTACTCTTTCCTTAAGAATCTTTTTCTTTTCATCGTGTGCATTTTCAAGACTCTTCAACTGATTGCTTTCGTGAAAATAAATTCCACCAAAATATTTTTCCTTTATTATCTCAAGCTCTTTCGAATACTCTAAATATTTTTCTGCTTTCTTAGCTTTTATATATAACCCTCTCTTATTTTTTCCTATTTCAAATAATATATCTTTTAATCTTTCAAGATTTGCTTCGGTACCAGCTAATTTTCCAAGTGCTTCTTTTTTTCTGTCGCGATAAACAGACGTACCTGCAGCATCTTCAATCAATTTTCTCAAATCTTCAGGACTTGAAGTAACAATTCTTTCTATTTTTCCCTGACCAACTATTGAAAACATTCCAGTAGTCTTAAAAAGCTGCTTAATATCTTTTAACCTGGCAACATCACCATTTATGTAATATGTATTATTCCCTTCGGCCGTCAATTCTCTGGCTATTTTTACCTCTTGACCATCAAACTCAAAAGTAAGCTCTACAAAAGCACTTCTTGCTGGTCGCACTTTTTCTGTTCCTTTAAATATGACATCGCTTTTATCTGTGGCCCTTAATTCTTTTAGTGAATGTTCGCCAAAAGCCCACTGAATTGCTTCAACAATATTAGACTTTCCGGATCCATTAGGCCCAACAATTACAGTAATATCCGGTGATATTGGAAGAGTTGTTGGATTAGCAAAAGACTTAAAACCTTTTAAAAATATTTCTTTGAGTTTAACACTCAAACTTTTAAACCCCCTACTTTATTTCTAAAAGCCTTCGAAACATCTATAATGTCTCCTGCACCTGCAAATATATAAACACCTGATTTTCTTTTAAGATATTTTAATACATTTTTCTTATCACCTACAAATACTGCTTTGTCAATCATCTGAGCAACACTTTTTGCACTAATTCCATCTTTCTCTTCAAAAGCGCCATATACTTCTGTTATAAAGATTTTATCAGCTATCGTTAATGATCTGGCAAAATCTTTATATTCTCTCCTTAATCTTGTATATCTATGAGGTTGAAAAATAACATAAATTTCCCTGTTTTTGAAAATTTCTTTTGCAGTTTTTAATAAACTTTCAATCTCTACAGGTGTATGAGAATAATCGTCAATTATAACTATTTCACCATCGTCATAAGTAATTTGAAAGCGTCTACCTGGTAAAGAATAATCTTCAAATGAAGACAAAACAATATCTCTATCAAAACCCATCTCAAAGGTTAATGCTATTACTGCTAAAGCATTCAAAACATTATGGGTGCCAGGTACAGATAGTTTAAACCTTTTATTACCATATGGTGTGGAAATTTCAACAAATTGATTATATAATTTTTTTTCTAATGAAATCAAGTGATAATCACCTTTATTAAATCCAAACTTAATTGTCTTTTTCAAAAAATCTTCTTCAGAATTTGAAACACATAACTTTGAACTTTCACAAGATTTTTTAAAACAAGATAGATAATTTTCATAACTTTCAAAATTCTCGATATGGTCACCGCGAATATTAGTTACAATTAAATAATCCGGATTATAATTTTCAAATCCTGGCTGGCTTTCATCCATTTCAAATACACACATGTTACCGCCTTTTCTATAATTTCCATGTTCAAGTTCAGGATGAGTTGAGCCCAAGAAAACTGTTGGATCCATTCCAAGTTTCAATAAAACATGAGTAAGCATTGAAGTGGTTGTAGTTTTTCCATCAGTTCCTGTGACACCAAATTTTGAATAATCTTTCATTATTTGAATATGATGTTCAAGTCTTGTTATCACAGGAATTCCCTTCTCTTTCGCAACTATAACTTCTGGATTATCTTCTGGCACCGCAGGAGTTCTAACTATAAGGTCAACATCATCAACATTCTTCTTTTCATGTTTGTTAAATATTTTTATTCCCTGTTTTTTTAAGTATAAAACCCTTTCAGAAAGAAAAGGATCAGTTCCAGTAACTTTATTATTATTTTTAAAATATTCATGCAATGCTTGCGCACTCATACCTATTCCGCCGATTCCCAAAAAATGAATTTTCACTTTTTCACCTCTTTTATAATCTCTTCAATTATATTTTCTACAGGATTTTTTTTATTAACAACTTCTCTTTTCTTTTCAACTAATTTATTTATTTTTTTCACAATATCTTCAAGTTTAACATCTTTTTCTCTAACCATATATCCTAAATTAACTTTTTCTACCTGTCTTGCATTTTCAATCTGATGTGATTCAGTAGAACCTTCCCACGGAATGACAATACAAGGAACTTCAAAATATAAAAGTTCACTTATAGTAGTCGCGCCTCCACGAGTTATAGCACACGAAACTGCCTTATAATAATCAGACATGTTTTCAATATACGGAACAACTTTCAAATTGTTTTCAATACAATTTACTACTTTTCTTCCCGAAGATAATATAAAAATATACTCTTTTACTTCTCTTGCCAACCTACAGGCAAGTTCGTTTAAGAATTCACTCCCTCCACTACCACCAACGATTAATATAGCTGGTTTTTCGAACGACAATTCCTCTAAATTTCTTATTCTTACCGGGTTACCTGTAACAACTATTTTATCTATAACATTTGCATCAAAATATTTCTTAGAATCTTCAAATGAAACAAATATTTTGGTAGCATACCTTGACAATTTGAGGTTTGAAAGACCTGGAATAACATTTTGTTCATGTATGAAAAGTGGGATTTTCAATTTGTATGCTGCCACACCTACCGGATAACTTACATATCCACCTGTAGTAAAAACTAAATCGGGTTTAAATTCTTTTAGTTTTCTCGTCACCTTCTTTTTGCTGGTAACTACTTTTACGAGGGTTTTTATGTTTTCAAACGAATAAATTGGCCTTTTAAGACCCTTTATATCAAGTGAAAATATATTATAACTACTATTCTTTAACACTCTTTCTTCTAACTTACCCTTCACAGTAAAATACAAAACATCCAGCTCAAAATATTTCTCTAAACCTTCTAAAACAGATAATGCAGGATAAAGATGTCCACCGGTTACCCCACCAGCTACTGCTATTCTAAGTTTCATTTAATCATCCCACACTAAATTTTTTGGTTTTCTTCCCTCAAGAGCATCAATAACATTCTCGGCAACCATTATGGACATTTTTGCTCTTGTTTCAAATGTTCCTGAACCAATATGCGGTAATAGAACAACATTTTCTAATTTTTCAAGTCCCGGTGTTATTTCCGGTTCGTTTTCATAAACATCAAAACCCGCTCCCGCTATTCTTCCTTCTTTTAATAAATTATACAAAGCTCTTTCATCAACTACTGGCCCTCTTGCTGTATTTATCAATATTGCATTTGGTTTTAGAAGTTTTAATTTTTCTTCATTCAATAAATGATAAGTTTCTTGTGTCAAAGGTACATTTATTGAAATAAAATCTGCTTCTTTTAAAAGTGTATTAAGATCAACATATTTCGCGTTATATTTTTCTTCAATTTCTTGAGGTAACCTTCTTCTGTTATGATATATTATTTTCATTCCAAAGCCAAGAGCTCTTCTAGCAACGGCTTGACCAATTCTACCCATACCAATTATTCCCAAAGTTTTACCATATATCTCGTATCCTAAAAATAACTTTGGTTTCCAGCCTTCAAATTTTCCTTCCCTTGTAAATTTATCAGCAGGAATAATTTTCCTCGCTACAGCCAATAACAACGCCCAGGCAATATCTGCAGTTGCTTCGGTTAAAACCCCCGGGGTATTTGTTACAAATATCCCTTTTGACTTAGCGTATTCTACATCGATATTGTTATAACCCACAGCATAATTAGCGATAATTTTTAATTTGTTACCTGCATCGATAAATTCCTTATCAACCGGATCACGTAATTGTGTAACAACAGCATCTGCATCTTTAACCCTTTCCATCATTTCTTCTTTCGCTAAAAATTTTTCACCAGTATATACATCTACTTCAAATTTTTCCATCAAAAGCTTTAAACCTTCTTCGGGTATCTTATAAGTTACAAATACTTTCATATTACTCCTCCTTAAAATTGTTTCTTTTTAATATTATACCATTCTTTTTTATTTTAAAAGTGTTATAATCAAAATGGGAGGAGGGAAAATGAAAAAATCGAAGGAATTTTTAAAGTCCGACTGGGAAAGCATTGTAAATACTGATAGAAGTAAAGGTGTACCAAAACCACCCGTTGAAAAACCATATGACAAAAACAAAAAAATCATACCATTACCAAAAATTGATGAATTTAAAGAAATAACTAAAACTAACTTATTTGATCTAATTTTAAACAGAAGAAGTAGAAGAAAATATACAAATAAACCACTATCGCTAAAAGAATTATCGTTTTTACTCTGGGCAACCCAGGGTGTAAAAAAATATGTAAAAGATAAGGAAGTAGTTTTTAGGACAGTACCTTCTGCAGGTGCCTGTCATCCATTTGAAACTTATCTTATAGTATTCAACGTTGATGGTTTAGAAAAAGGCATTTATAGATATCTTTCCATTGAACATAAACTTATTCTTATAAAAGAAGGAGATTTTTCCAAACAAACAATTGAAGCAACACTTGGACAACAATTTGTAGGTCATTCAGCCGTCGTCTTTATATGGGCAGCAATACCATACAGAACCGAATGGAAATATACCCACGAATCGTATAAAGCAATTGCACTAGACGCTGGACATATCTGTCAAAATCTCTATCTGGCTTCAGAAGCACTAAATTGTGGTACATGTGCTGTTGCCGCATATGATCAAGAAAAGATGGACCTGCTCATTGGTCTCGATGGGCAGGAAGAATTTGTGGTATATCTGGCACCCGTTGGAAAAATCCAAACACCTGGAAATTCTTTTTAAAGTCAATAAACGCTTTGAAATTAAAACAAAAGGTGGTGATATTATGTTAAAAATTACCACTGAATTTGATAACAATGATTACATTCCAGAAAAATATACCTGTGATGGTGAAAATATAAATCCAGAAATGGTAATCTTCGATATTCCAAAAGAAACTAAAACACTAGCAATTATTTGCGATGACCCAGATGCTCCTTCAAAAACATTTGTTCACTGGATAATATGGAATATAACTGTGAAAGAATCCCCTGTAATAATTCCAGAAGGCATACCAAAATCATCCAAACTCCCAAATGGTGCTCAACAAGGAATTAACGATTTTGGAAGAATAGGCTACGATGGCCCCTGCCCCCCAAAAACTCACAACGTTCATCATTATTTCTTCAAAGTTTATGCCTTAAATAACGTATTAAACCTTGATGGAAAGGTTACAAAGCATGTACTTGAAAGTGCCATTGAACCTTACATAATATCCAAGGGTGAAATAATAGGATTATACAAAAGAAAATAATAATGGAGGAATTACTTTGAAAAAAATTAAAATTTTATTTTTAGCAATTCTTTTATTATTTTTCTCAACAGTATTTTCTGAAGCTTTAATTTTTAAACATTGTAAGGTATATTACCCAACAGGTTATGAGAAACTTGCGGTAATAATAGGAAATAAATTTGAAACCGTAAGACCTTACGTTGTTGATTTTTTTGACTTTGATCCAGGAAGTATTAACATTTTTATCGAGCCCAATACTATCATTACCAACGGTTATGCAAACTACCTCCAAAAAAACACAATTAAAATATACACCTGGCATCCTTCAGGTATTGATTATACGTACTTACCATTCGATGATTGGTATACCTTTCTTCTTATACATGAATTTACGCATATCGTCACACTGAAAAAACTTTCCGGTTTAAAAAAGATAACCGCGGATTTGGCTATCCCATACCTTCCAGATTTCGGTAAGTTTTCGTATGAATCAGTCACGGTATTCTCAGAATCAACCTATTCAAACAATTCAGGAAGATTAAACAATCCTGTCATCTCTCTTGAATTGTTCAACACTTTTAAAGACAAATTACCAAATGATAGATTGATGAACGATTATAGATATGGCCTCGTATATTACAATGCAAACGGTGGATTCTTCAAATATTTGATTGATAACTATGGAAAGGAAAAAGTATTATCTTACCTCGAACATTCCATGAACAACTCTACGAGCTATCTTGAAATTATGTTTGGAATATCTTTTCCGTATATTTTCTTAGCAAAAATTCCTTATCTTGTACAAGATAACTTTAAAACTACTTTTGGACATTCTTACAACGATGAAATTAAAATCTGGCTAAACAGTTTGCCTAAATCAGACAATAGAGGAAAGATATTTTATACAGGTAAAAATGAAAGAATATTTAAAATCGAAAAAGAAAACGATAAACTCTACATTCTTACTTCAAAATATGGTCCGGTAGCAGGGTATTTTAATCACCCCATACATCAAATAGTTGTAATTAATAAAAAAAAGGAAGTACTTGCCAGATATTATATAAATGCAAATGATTTTAAAGTTGAAAATGGGAATATTTATGTTCTAACATATGGAAACAACACAATGGAAATCTGGAATTTAACCCAAAATAAAAAAATTGTTTCTGGAAAAATAAGTGCTTTTGATGTATATAATAACCAGTTAATATATTCAATATACGATGATTCAGAAGATATATCAACAATTTATGGTCTAAACACTACATATAGAATTAAAGGGTTTATCAGAAATATGGCATTTAATGGTAAAAGCTTATATTTTTTTATCGGAAATTCCCTGTGGGAAATTGAAAATGAAAAGATGAAACTAATTGATAACACCTCATTAAAAGGAGCATTTTTAAAGAAAGATGGTGAAAAAGTTTATTTAACTGCGAAAGTAAAAGATAAAATGCAATTATTAGAAGTTAATGAATCATTCATTCAACTCACAGAAAACCTAAATATAATTGATGGCATTCTTCTGGATGATCATATTTACTACATTTCTTACTCTAAAGACGGAGATGGCATGGCTGTTTATGAAATTCCAAAAACTCTCAATAAAGCAAAATTTAAAATAGAGAACAACAAAATTTTCTCGTTAAATTTTGAATATAAAAAAGCTTCAAAAATTGAAGAATACGAATATTATTTTACACCTTCTGTTTTCATCCCTATTTTTATTACTACAAACTTCTTACCAGAAGAACTTTCCTCTGGAATTGATGGATTTGCCGTTGGTAGTTTTTTTGATTTTACAAACACAAAAAATGATTTAATATTTGCACCTTTCTACTTAAATTTTAATATAAATGATTCAGGAACTACCACAAATTACACATATTATGGAAGTGCTTTTGGGATAATATCACAGGATATTACTGAAAAATTTTCCATAACTTCTTTAAATTTTGTTGATTTTAACCACAGTTATTTTTCCGGAGTTTCTTCCTTCTCTTTAGAACTTCTAAACAAAAAGATTAGCTATGACACATCCATAACTTTCCAAGTAAACCAAACGTCAAACTATTCATATTTCGATCGCTGGAACTTTTCTTCAGAAATTTCTTTCGATCTTTTCATTTCGAAAGAATACTTATCTTACGGAATAGGCGAGCGTAATGAAATTTCTTTCGATGGTACTACTCTGTATTTCCTTCCCTCAATTAATTTTTATGTATTAAACATTATTTCCCAAAACAAGTACTTATACGGTAATTTAAATTTCAATACAAATTATGTAAACTTTTATAGTACTTTAATAAATGCTTTCTCATTTTATAAACAAGCCGGCTTTGGTATTAGTTTTTCCGGTACGTACAACTTTAAAAATTACAATTCAAATAATGTTTTTATTCCATATCTTTACTGTGGGCATCCCAAATCAAACATTTTATATATTCAAACCGGTTTACTGATTAATCTTGATGGCAAAATTTCGCCATTTATTGGTTTTGGAATGTATCCTCATGCCATATTTGCTATGTTTTAAATCCTAATCCAAAATACACGAATCAAACAATTCATTTATTGATTGCCTTTTTCGAATTAATTTTATCGCTCCATCTTTTTTAACTAGCACTTCAGCGGGTTTGGTAGTTCCATTGTAATTATTTGCCATTGAAAATCCGTACGCACCTGCATTTTTTATTATTACTAGATCATCAACTTCAGGTAAAGGAAGGTTAATATTCTCAGCTAGAAAATCTCCTGATTCGCAAAGCGGTCCAACTACATCCAGTTTAACTACCGGATTTTTGGGATCAAGTACTTCAATCTCATGGAAAGCTCCATATAATGCCGGACGAATTAAATGGTTCATCCCACTTTCTACAACCACAAAAGTTTTTTCTTCAGTTCTCTTTACAAGTAAAACTTTTGTAAGTAAAACTCCTGATGGCGCGAAAATAAACCTGCCTATTTCATTTATAACAAACTCATAATTTTTCAAAATTGGAACCATTGTTTTTTTAAGTTCATCAACATTCAATTCACTTTCATCTTTATACCTTATGCCCCACCCTCCACCTATATTTATACTTCTTACATTATACTTCTTTGCTAACAGGGTAACTTTTTCCAAAGCCTCTTTAAATGGAGAGATATCATTTATTTGTGAACCAATATGAATATGAAATCCAGATATTTTTCTTCCATATTTTTCAAGAATTTCTTCCGCTTGGGAAAAACTCATACCAAATTTGTGTTTTTTCAATCCCGTTGAAATATATGGATGAGTTTTTGGATCAATATCCGGATTAACTCTTAAAAACAATTCAAAACCCTCTTTTTCTTTCCATAAAAGTTCGAATTCTTCCTTTGAATCAACGTTTACGTATTTTATTCCTTTACTAAGGAAAAACTCTCTTTGTTTTTTTGACTTACCATTTCCATTCCATACTATCTTTTCAGGTGTTATACCTGCAAATTTACATGCCAAAAATTCTCCCTCTCCTAATATATCTGCACCAAATCCCATATCTTTTAATATTTTTAAAAGATATGGATTATTGTTCGCTTTTACAGCCACTGTTGGTAAAAAATTTAAATTTTCAAAAACCTGTTTTACCATTAAAGCCCTTTTTTCTAAAATTTCCTCAAAATATACATATGTTGGTGTTCCAAATTTCATAGCTATTTTTTCAAATATTTCTTTCATTTTCAATCAACTCCTTTAAAAATCCAAAAACAAGTTCTGAATAAAAACCTATCACTTCATCATCAGGTAAAAATTTAGGGTTATGAAGTCCTATTTTTTCATACTTTGATGTTCCAGCCCAAAACATTAAAGAAGGATATCTACTTGAAAAATAACCAAAGTCTTCACCCGTATATTTCATTCCACAATCTAAGAAACTTACGCTATCTTTATTTTCTACATAGCATTTAAATATTTCATATAATTTACTGTCAACATTAACCTGTGGATAAACACTTCCCTTTGTGATGGAATAATCGCCCCTATATTCAATAGACACGTTTCTAGCAATTTTCGAAAGCTTTTCTATAACTGTTTCTGTGATTTCCAACGACGGTGCCCTTATACTTCCCATAATAACTGTTTCTTGAGATACTATATTTCTTGCATTACCCCCTTCAATTTTCCCAAATCCAACAAGAACATTTTCAAAACTTTCATTATAAAAGTTGTTCAAAAACTGCGTTGCCATTTTTAGAGAATCAATTCCTTGTTCGTAAAACGCTACATGCGCAGATTTTCCATAGAATGTTACATCAATTTCTGTTGCAGCGGCAAATAATGTTCCAGAAGTTGTAGCAACTGTTTTAAAATCATATTCATCAGTAACGTGAAGTGCAAATGCATATTTTATAGGTATTTCTTCTATTTCATCTAGAATATACGAAGCACCTGCTCCCGTCTCTTCTCCAGGTTGAAAAACAAAAATAAAATTTTCATTAATATTATTTTCCAACACCTTTTTAATTAAATCAAATGCTATTGCCATGTGAACATCATGACCACATGCATGCATATTCGAATTCTTTGAGGCGAATTCCCAACCTGTTTCTTCTTTAATTGGCAAAGCATCCATGTCTGCTCTATATAAAATAAAAGGTTCTCCTTTTTTGTTCTCCAAAATCGCAATTACACCTGTACCTGCTATTTTATATATTTTTAATTTTTTATCACCTAAGGATCTTAAAGCATCTAATAAAATCTTTTGAGTTTCAAATTCATGAAATGAAATTTCAGGGTTCTGATGAAGTATATGTCTTAATTCAATAGCGTCCATTTCTCCACCTCCAAGTTATTCATATGATATCATATATATGTTATAATTAGAATTGAATTTCGTTTCATAATGGTTAATTATGGAGGTGTATCAATGGACGAGATTAAAAAACTTGTCGAAGAAGCAGTAAGTGAAATTAATATTGCAAAAGATTCAACAACATTAAATAATATAAGAATCAAATATCTTGGAAAAAAAGGATTGATCACCTTATTAATGAAAAAATTAAAAGATCTTCCCCAGGATGAAAGACCAAAATTCGGGGCTTTGGTTAATGATGCAAAAAATGTTGTTCAAAATAGGATAAATGAAAAACTTCGTGAAATTTCTGAAATGGAAAAAAGACAAAAATATGAAAAAATGGCAGTCGACGTTACCACGCCAGGTGCTCGCAGAGACATTGGACATCTTCATATTTTGACTCAAATACAGAAAGAACTTGAAGATATATTCATTTCCATGGGGTTTGAAGTTGTCGAAGGGCCAGAGGTTGAAGATACATGGCACAATTTCGATGCTTTAAATACCCCAGATTGGCATCCAGCAAGAGATGTTCAGGATTCTTTTTATTTTACAGAAAATATTCTCTTAAGAACTCATACATCACCTATTCAAGTTCGTACAATGCTTCAAAGAAAACCTCCACTTGCAATTGTTTCACCAGGAAGAGTTTACAGGAGAGATTATGATTCTACACATCTTCCAATGTTTACTCAAATGGAAGGATTGTTCATTGATAAAAATGTAACTGTTAAACATCTAAAATTCACATTAGAACAGATGGTCACCAGGATATTTGGAAAAGATGCAAAAGTAAGGTTAAAACCAAGCTTTTTCCCATTCACAGAACCAAGCTATGAAGTCGATGTTTGGTTTGGAAATACCTGGCTTGAAATACTTGGTGCAGGCATGGTTGATCCAAATGTTTTCAAAAATGTCGGATATGATCCAAATGTGTGGTCTGGTTTTGCTTTTGGATTAGGACTCGAAAGAATTGCAATGGTTAAATACGGTATAAAAGATATCAGAGATTTTGTTAGAAATGACATCAAATTCCTGGAAAATTATTAATATGAATGGCATATTAAATGTTTACAAGCCAAAAGGATTAACATCGCATGATGTAATAGATGAATTGCGTAAAAAACTAAAAATCAAAAAAGTGGGACATGCCGGTACGCTGGACCCTTTTGCAGAAGGGGTTTTGGTTGTTGGAATTGGTAGTGCTACCAGGGTTCTGGAATACTTTAAAAATCAAAAAAAGAAATATTTTGTAAAAGCTATTCTTGGTTTAATAACCGAAACATACGATATAACCGGAGAAGTACAGGAAGAAAACACATGTGAAAAAGATGAAAAAGAAATTGAGGAAGTGATTAAATCTTTTAAAGGAAAATACATGCAGGTTCCACCTGCTTATTCTGCGAAAAAATATAAAGGAAAAAGGTTGTACAAACTTGCACGAGAGGGAAAAATTATTTCTCTACCTCCAAAAGAAGTCGAAATATTTGAAATTGAGAATATAAAAATTGAAAAGCCTTATTTTTCTTTTGAAGTAGTTGTCTCACCAGGAACGTATATAAGAAGTTTGTGTATGGACATAGGTTACAAACTTTCATGTGGTGCAACTGCTTTAGAATTGATCAGAACAGAGGTTGGGGAGTTTAAAATTACTGATTCAATTAACCCCTTCGAACTATCCGAAAAAGACATTCTAAAACATTTTATACCAGTTGAAGATATTTTAAATTTACCTAGAGTCGTAGTTTATAAAGATTATGTTGAAAAAATATTTAATGGTGTTCAACCTACTCTGGAATTTATTAAAAATGCACAAGATAATTTTAAAAAAGGCGAAGATGTCATGTTAATGTGTGAAAATAGATTAGTAGCAATTGCAAGAGCTGAAAGAAATTTTTCATTTCTAGAAACTTTAAAAAGAGAAAATAGACTAAAAGAAAGAATTTTCACGCTTAAGAAAGTATTTAAGGAGGCGAAAATTTGAAAGTTGGAATTGTGGGATTACCACAAGTTGGAAAAACAACAATTTTTTCACTTTTAACAGGTATAGAAGCTGATCCATATTCAACAGTACACCAAAAAGGAATTGCAAAAGTTTATGATAAAAGAGTAAAAATATTATCTGAAATGTATCAACCGAAAAAAACTACTTATGCTACTCTTGAATTTTACGATACACCCTCTTTAATTCCAAATGAACAAAAAAGCAGATCTCAAGTTTTTAACCAAGTTCAAAATGCAGATGCTTTACTCTTAATATTAAGAGCTTTTAAAAATGATAGCGTCCCATTTCCCGAAAACGGTGAAACAGCATTCAAACAGTTAAAAATAACACTGGACGAATTCATTTTTAGAGATCTCGAAATAGTTACAAATAGAATTGAAAGATTAGAAAATGCAAAAAGAAAACTGGATAACAAAGAGGAAAATGAGTTAAAAGTTCTTAAACACATGAGAGAAATACTTGAAAATGAAGATTTTCTATCAAGACACAGAGAAGAATTTACTGCAGATCAAATAAAACTGGTGTCAAGTTATTCTTTAGTTACGTTAAAACCAGTTGTAATTACAGTAAATCTTGACGAAAATCAGTTTTCAGAAAAAAATTATGAAAGTAAAACAGAAGTATTAAATATAGTTAAAGACTACAATTTTGCATATATTGAACTTTGTGGTTTAATGGAAAAAGAGATACAAGAACTTCCTGAAGAAGAAAGAGAAGAGTTTTTAAAGGATCTTGGTATTACAGAAAGTGGTATTGAAAGACTTTCCAAAACAATGTATGAGCAACTGGGATTAATATCATTTTTCACAGTTGGCAAAGACGAGGTTAGAGCCTGGACTCTCAAAAAAGGAAGTACAGCAGTTGAAGCCGCGGGAGTTATACATTCTGATCTTGCAAGAGGATTTATAAAAGCTGAAATTATTAAATACGATGATTTAATAAATTTAGGTAGTGAAAAAGAAGTTAAAGAAAAAGGATTGATGAAATTAGTTGGAAAAGAGCACGTAATCGAAGATGGGGACATTATTACCGTAAGATTTAATGTATAGGAGGAATAGCGTGAAGAAGGTTTTCAAACTTACTCCCAACGTTTATATTCCACGAGATCGAATCGTAGCAATTTTACCAATTTCTTCATCTATTGCCAGAAAAATTAGAGGATTAAACAAAAACAGTGGAAAAATTGTCAACATTACATATGGATCAGAAGCAAAAACTATTCTAATAATGGATAGTGGTCATATTTTAGTATCTGATAAAACTTTAAAAGAGGTTGATGAGGCACTGTGGAAATAAAAAGACTTTTATTTAGATACACACCAACAAATAGATACAGTATTACGGCACTCGTTGCCTCTATTTTTTCTTACCGAAAAGATATAGATCTTATTGAAGTAAGACATTTAAATGAAATATTCAATTTTGAAGTAAAGGGAACGGTGGTTCTCTTTTCTTTTATGAGTTTTGATTTTGAAACAGTGGAAAAAGAAGTTAAGATTTTGAAAAACAAAGGTTATACATTAATTGCAGGTGGCCCTCATGCCACCGCAAATCCTCAACAAACTCTGAATATAGGTTTTGATTACGTCTTTATAGGTGATGGAGAAGAAAATATACGAAAATTTATTAACGGTGAATTCCCTTCAAATAGGATTTATGATGGCATTTCGAAAAGAGTTGATTTATCGAACTTTCCTCCGTTTTGTCCAGAAAAAAATCTATATATGCCCATTGAAATTACAAGAGGTTGTCCTTTTTCATGTGGTTATTGCCAAACTCCCAGACTTGCTGGAAAAGTCGTCAGACATAGAACATTAGAACAAATAATCGAATTTTCAAAAATTGGCGTTAAAAATGGAAGAAAAATCGCAAGGTTTATTTCCCCTAATTCTTTTGGTTATGGAAGTAAGAACGGAGTAATCCCAAACCCAGAAAAAGTTGATAACCTTCTATATAATCTCAAAAAAGTTGGTGTAGAAGAAATCTATTTCGGTACATTTCCTTCAGACGTTAGACCTGAAAGCATTAATGAAGAAATACTTTCAGTAATTAAAAAATACGTAAATAATAAATACATCGTTATTGGAGCCCAAAGTGGTAGTGACAGAATTTTAAAACTAATAAATAGAGGACATGATATTGAACAAATTGAAAATGCTTTATACCTTCTTAACAAATTTGGTTTCATACCCAGAGTCGACTTTATTTTTGGTTTTCCATTCGAAACTGATGAAGATATCGATAAAACATTCGAATTTATTAAAAAGATCGTTAACAAATACAATGCAAAAGTCCACGCTCATACCTTTATGCCTCTTCCAGGAACACCACTTGCAAATATTGGTGCAGGAAAATTAAAAGAGAAACACTATAAATTCTTAGGAACACTCACCGCTCAGGGATATCTTGATGGTTACTGGTTAAAACAGGAGGAACTTGCAAGGAGGGTTGCAAGTGTTAATAGCAGCAGCCCAATTTAACCCTTTACCTGGTAAGTTTGAATATAATTTAAACAAATACATAGATTTTATAAATAAAGCCGGAGAAGAAGGAGCTATGCTAATTTTATTTCCAGAACTTTCTCTTACCGGCTACACATACGATCTTGAAATTCTTGAAAAAGGTATTGAATTTTTTAAAGAAGCTAAAGAAGAATTGTTAAGACTCTCAAGAAAATATAACATGGCCATAGTTGGCGGTACACCTCGAAAAGTTCTTGGTAAATTTAGAAATTCTATCTTTGTTATAAAAAAGAAAAAAGAAATTTTATTTTACGACAAAACACACTTATTTAGAAAGGAAAAAGAAATTTTTGAACCCGGTGAAAGATTTCTAGTATTCAAGTTTAACGGCATAAAATTCGGTGTTTTAATTTGTTATGAAATTGGATTCCCGGAAATTTCAAGAATTTTAACATTAAATGGCGCACAAATTCTTTTAGCATCTTTTGCATTTGGAAAAGAAAGAAAGCACATCTATGAAATAGCAACACGAGCAAGAGCACTTGAAAATGGTTCATATCTTGTTACCTCATCAACTTCAGGTAAAGGTATTATGAATTTTCTTGGAAATTCAAGAATAGTTGGTCCAGATGGTGAAATACTAATAAATGCTAGAAAAAAAGAAGAACTAATTGTTCATAATATAGATATTTCAATCCTGGATTATTATAGGTTTGTTGAAGAAGGAAAATCTCATGCGTATTTATTAAATAGAAACGGTAATTTATATAAGGATGCGGTAAAATGAATCCATTTTTGAAAGGAATTTTACTCAGCACAGCTGCAGGATTAGCTACATCACTGGGAGCTATTCCATTTCTATTTTTTAAAAAGAAGGTAAATGAAAAATTTATTGATGCGTTGCTCGGAATGGCTGCAGGTATTATGCTTGCAGCAAGTGCTTTTAGTTTAGTTGCACCATCTATTGAAATAGGTGGAATCTTAAGATTTTCAATAGGTTTTTTTCTGGGAGCATTACTGGTCGATTTAATGGACAAATATTCACCTCATGAACATTTTTTAAAGGGTTACGAAGGCAAAAATTTAAAAAGATTGAGTAGAATCTGGCTTTTCGTTATCGCTATAACTATCCATAACATTCCAGAAGGAATGGCTGTTGGTGTAAGCGCATTTTCAGATCAAGCTTTCAATATAGCTTTTGCAATAGGTGCACAAAATATCCCTGAAGGTGCTGCAGTAACCGCTGCATTAATAAATGCCGGATATAGTATTAAAACTTCTTTTCTTATCTCCTTTTTAACTGGCGTCGTTGAAATTATTGGTGGTTTTCTGGGAGCAGGAATTGTTTCAATCTCACAATCCCTTCTTCCATATATGATGGCATTTGCCGGTGGAGCTATGATATTCGTTATAAGTGACGAAGTAATACCTGAAACACACTTAAGAGGAAATGAAAGACTCTCTACATATTTCCTCATATTTGGTTTTTTCATCATGTCAGTACTTGACGTTATTCTAGGATAGGAGGAGACATATGTTGAGGATAGCAATTATAGGATGCGGTAGGATAGCAATAAAAAAACACATAGAAGCACTTATACAAAATTCTGATAAATTTGAAACAGTTGTAGTTTGTGATATAAATGAGGATAAAGCTAATAAATGTGCAAATATTTTTGAAAAAAAACTAAATAAAAGGCCTGAAGTTGAAATTGATTACAAAAAAGTTTTATCAAGGGAAGATATCGATGCTGTTGCAATTGCCACAGAAAGTGGTAAACATTATGAGATAACTATTGAAGCATTATCATCAAACAAACATGTTCTAGTTGAAAAACCAATGGCCTTATCTACAAAACATGCAGACGAAATGATAGAGCTTGCAAGAAAAAAGAACTTAAAACTTGAAGTGTGTTTTCAAAACAGATTTAATCCTCCTATACAAGAGTTAAGGAAAAAAATAGAAGAAGGTGCGTTTGGGAAAATAAACTATGGTGTTGCAACAATAAGATGGAATAGAAATAAAGAATACTACAGACAAGCAAGCTGGAGAGGAACCTGGGAAGAAGATGGTGGAGCACTGATGAACCAGTGCACGCATAACATAGATCTTCTTCAGTGGATGCTGGGAGGAGAGATAAAAGAAGTATATGGAGTAATAAGAAATTTCAATCATCCATATATTGAAGCAGAAGACTTTGGCGGGGCAATAATAAAGTTTAATGATGGAAAAATAGGAATAATAGAAGGGACAACAAGTATATATCCCAGGAATTTGCACGAAAAGCTTGGAATATTTGGAGAAAGAGGAACAGTAATAATAGGAGGGCTGGCAGTAAATAAAATAGAAGAATGGAGATTTGAAGGGGAAGAAGAACATCCGTTTATGAATTTGCCAGACCCAGATACAGTGTATGGTTTTGGCCATGTTCCATTGTACAAAGATTTTTATGAATCAATAGTTAATGATAGAAAACCATATATTTCTGGAGAAGAAGGAAAAAAAGCCATGGAAATTGTTCTTGCAATATATAAATCAGCAATAGAAGGAAAGCCTGTTAAATTCCCATTCGAATTTTCCACTCTTGATATGAGAAATGGGGTTATAAAATGAAATACAAAATGATCTACTTCGATCTAGACAATACCATTCTTGACTTTAATAAAGCTGAAAAATATGCACTAAAAAAAATATTTGAGCATTTAAATCTTGAATTTGAAGATAAATACATTTCCATTTATAAACCAATTAATGAAAAGTGGTGGAAGTTATTTTCTGAAAGAAAATTCCCAAAAGAAGTTATAACAATTGAAAGATTTAGGGAATTTTTCAAAGAATTAAAAATTGAACTTGAAGATTATGAAACTATTTCAAAGTTATACCTTAAAAATCTATCCAACGCTGCCTTCTTTATCGAGGGAGCTGAAGAACTATTACACAACCTAAAATCAAAAGGTTTCAGAATGGCAATAATTACAAATGGTGTTGAATTTGTCCAACAAAATCGATTTAAATTAGGAAAACTTGATAGATTTTTCGAATTCATTTTAACATCTGAAAAGGTTGGAAAACCAAAACCTGAACCCGACATTTTTTTCTTTGCTGAAAAAATTTCAAAAGTCTCACTTTCAAATTCAATATACATTGGAGATAATATAGAAACAGACTATGAAGGAGCAAAAAGAGCAAATATTGATTTCATATTATTCGATCCTGAAGACAAGTTCAACATTGATTGTAAAAAAGCGAAATCATACAAAGAACTCTATAAAATGTTGATTAACGAATGAAAAAGGAGCCCTCGAGGGCTCCTTTCTTAGTATGAACTCTAATTGAAAATTTCAATTTTATTTAAAAATGAATTGCTTAAAAATCCCAAATTGCTTATCACATCCTCAGGAATTGACAATGGATTGAATAACTGTGGAATTGTAAATCCTTCAAGGGTTATGGTTAAAGTTGCAACAATTGCTCCATTCTCCAGATTATACTCAAATACAATAGTTGTGGTTGTGCTTTGTTCGTCGTAATTAAATGAAACAAATTCAAGATTTGATGTAATAAATGCTAAATAATCTAAAACAGTATTTACATCATTTTGATCTCCCAAACCATTTGAAAGTCTATATACAGCAGTTGAAAATTCTGTTATAGAAGCAATGTTCAATATTTCAAATAATTCTGAATTAGCCCTAAGATTACAATTCTTCATATCAATTGATGGAGCACTTAGTTTTTCAAAATCAAATGTTAAATCCAGATCAATATTTATCGAATGTTCCAAATCTATAGGTGTAGCATAAGAAAGTGCAAGGTTTAATGTATTATTTGGAAGTGCTGTATTTAAAATATTCAAAACATCTATAACAGTTGTTGTTTCATCAATACTTTGGCCATTAAGTGTTGCAGTAAGACCTTCTGGCATATCGTATATGAATGGTTCATCATACCATCCCAGAGTTATTGCAATGTAGTCATAGTTAGGATCCATTCCATATGACCAAAGAGTAACCTTTCCATCAGTCCTGAATCCATTTGCATCTGTTTTCAAAACCTCATATGCATTAATTTCAACAATTGTTTTAACAAGTAAATCAGAAAGGTGAATCATATTATCAATCCAGGTATAAACAAACGCATCATCAGCAAAAATATCATAAAGATCGAGATAATTTACATCTGGGGCCAGGCCAGCAATTGTATACAGGAATGCTTTTAATCCTTCCAGGTAAGTTGGGCTAGAAAAGTCTACTGTTGGATACATAGCAGTAAAACTACTTGTTTCCGTTAAAAATTCACTCCTGAAGAACGAGTCGTCTCCTTCTTCTATGGTTTTTGAGGCATTTTCAATAATAGTAATCAATTCAGCTTGGTTATCATAAACAAAAATGAATGGTTCTATTAATAAATTAAGCAACATAACGTCTCTAAAATCTCCATACAAAGTATCAACAGAATACTCTGGATCCAAATCTTTCAGGTGATTTAAGACAGTTTCTACTTTTGTTTTCGCATTGCCAGTAATTTCAACTACATAATCATACCTTCCTTCGTATTGTAATAGATTGTTTACTCCTACTCTAAATTGCTTCATTTTGTTTATCAAGTTTTCTTTGCTTGATATAATATTTATTATATGTATAAGTCGATCGTAATTATTCGTGATAGTAGCATTCAAGACAGGGTCAAAATCCTTTATACCAATATTTGCTGATAAGCCATTTATTGCACTTTCAAAACTCTTTTCCGGCAAACTTGAAACACCATCTACTGATGTTACAACTATTCCCGCACCAAATAATTCATCTAACAAATCGCTAAAATCTTCATCTGTAACAATATCAATAAAATATGCAGGTGTATCCGGATCTAAATTACCTGTATCACTCACTTCAGATGGTCCCAAATCAATAGGCTGAATGCCTACACAGCCAAACACAACAAACAGTACAGCAACAAAAACTATCCACAATGACTTAAACTTCTTCATACTATCCCCTCCTTCAGTTTTTATAATTATATTATACAACAAATTAATATCATTTTGTCAAGTTAATTTAATTATTCAATTAAAAAAGGCATGGCTTACCCGCCATGCCTTATCATTTTTTATCAATTATCTTTTAATTATCAATCTTCAAAAACCAGTTTACCTTCGATAAACACTTTTTCTGCCTTTGCTTTAAAATCAAATGGGTGTGTATTCCAGATAACTATATCTGCATCTTTCCCTTCTTCGAGAGAACCAACTCGATTATCAATTTTCAAAATTTTTGCAGGATTTATAGTGAGCATTTTTAAAAGATCTTCTTCTTTTGCACCATATCTTAACGCAGTTGCTGCTTGAATATTAGCATGTTCAAGGTGTATAACAGGGTGATCACACATTAATGCTGAAAGTATTCCTTTTTCATTTATTATCTTAATTGCCTCGTATGTCATGTCTACAAGTTCAAGTTTTGTTCTAAAACCAAATAAAGGGCCCAGAACAACTGGTACTTTCTTTTGTTTGATAAAGTCAGCTATTTTATATGCTTCGGTTGCATGTTCAATAACTATTTCAAAATCAAACTCTTCAGCAATTCTAATTGCTGTTACTATATCGTCTGCTCTATGAGCATGACATCTTGCAGGAATTTCTTTTCTTAAAACCTTCGCACCAACTTCAAGGCTAAAATCTAAAGGCGTTTTTTCATCGGTTTCTCTTTTTTTCATATAATCTTTTACCTTTGCAAAATACTCTCTTATAACGGCTGCAACACCTAACCTTGTCATTGGCATTTTACCTTTTGAACCGTATACTCTTTTTGGATTTTCACCAAAAGCCATTTTTAATCCTGCAGGTTGTTTTATAACCATCTCATCAACAATATCAGATTTAAACTTTAAAATTACTCCCTGTCCACCTATAGGATTGGCACTCCCTGGTACTACCATAACTGTTGTAACTCCACCAGATAAAGCTCTTTTTATTGCTGAATCTCCTGGATAAAAAGCATCTATCGCTCTTACATGCGGTGTTAACGGATCAGAATATTCATTACCATCTTGATAATAAAATTCACCTACACCTTCTTCAAAAACACCAATATGAGAATGCGCATCAACAAATCCTGGAAATACATATTTACCCGTTACATCTATAATTTCCGCATTGGGTTCGTTAATGTTTTCTGAAACTTTTTTTATCTTTCCATTTTCAATTAACACATCTCCCTTAAAAGGTTTTGAAGTTATTGGAAAAACTGTACCACCTTTTAGAAGTATCATTCCTTCACCCCCGTAAAATCTATAATTTTATTTAATTATAACATATATTTCGTATGACTAACAAATTTCCAGGTTAAATTTCTACTTAAAAAAAACCTGGCAGATATCTGCCAGGTTTTTAGATTCTCTTATCTTATGCCATCTTTTCTTTTTCCTGTTGAGCAAGTCTAGGCGTTTCTTCTATTTGAATATTTGCAAACATATCAAGGCCTGTACCAGCCGGAATTAACTGTCCAACTATAACATTTTCTTTTAATCCAAGTAATACGTCTACTGCTCCTTCGATTGCTGCTTCAGTCAATACCTGTGGTGTTTGCTGGAAGCTTGCCGCACTTAACCATCCAACGTGTTCGAGTGAAGCTTTAGTAATTCTGAGTAGTCTTCTTCTATACTTAATTGGTTCTTTTGGAAGAATTTGATATGTTATCACTTCTCCTTCTCCATTTCTTACCACAAGTTCTTTGATTCCAAGTGAAATTGCTTTTTCAAGTATTTCTTCTGTTACTTCTGCACCTTCAGGTGCAATCTCAACAATTTGACCTTCTTCATTTTCACCAATTAAATGATGGACTAATTCTTTTCCTATGACTCGTTTCTTATTCATTTCCACATGAGCATTTCCTTCAAGAATTTCTCTATTTATTCTTTTCGCAGTCTGTAACCTTATAAGATCACCCGGGAGGAAATCAGTGTCTCCTGGATCAACGATCTCGACTTTATCTAACATTTGCTTGATAATTATTTCAAAGTGTTTGTCGTGAATGTCAACACCCTGCTCAACATAAACCTTTTTAATTTCTTTTAAGAGGTAAAGGGCAGTTGCATCTACACTTAAAGTTTCAAGAATCTTCCTTGGCCTAATTGCACCAGTTGTAATTGATTGACCTGGTAATACTTTTTGACCTTTACTTACGCTAACCTTAACTTTTGTTGGAATATCATATTCATGAATACTTCCAGCTTCATCTTCTATATATACTTTTTTCTTACCAGTTTCATCTTCAACAATATCTTTTACAAAACCTTTAATTGCAGAAAATACTCCTTCTGGTTCTTTTAATTTTTTCCTTGCTTCAAATAATTCTTCGGCTCTTGGAAGACCTTGTGTAATATCAGCTGTGGTTGCGATACCACCAGTGTGGAATGTTCTCATTGTAAGTTGTGTACCTGGCTCTCCAATTGATTGTGCTGCTACAACACCTACAGATTCTCCTACTCCTACAACTTTGTGATTGGAAAGGTCCATACCATAACATTTCGAACAGACTCCATGTTCGGCTTCACAAGTAAGCACTGATCTTACATATATTTCTGGTCTTACTTCAAGAGATTGTATATTATTTTCTTCTAATATTTTTGCTGTTGTAGGTTCAATTAGTTCTTCCTCAATAACAAGCTGAGTCATATCCTTACTGCTTACAACTGTTTCGCTTGAAACTTTTCCAACAATTGGGTATTCTTTTACCTTTAATTTTTTAACTCCCGCGTTTTTAGCTGTTCTAATAACTTCCCAATTTACTTCCGTTCCAACTTCATAATGTACGTTTTCAAATATGAAATCTTCAGCAAGTTCAGAGTAACTTTCTGGCAATTCTGGATTTGATAAATCTATTTCTTTCTCTACAACCACTGGTATCCTTCTGGTAAATGTTCCTAAGAATTTTGCATCATCATCTTCAAGCATCGTATCTCTTGTATACTCTTTTCCTGTGTCAGGATTGACAAGTATATTGTTGGTTTCAGGATCGAAAACATCCCTTGCAAGAATTCTACCAAACAAGAAGTCTTCAAGTTTTTCAACAGTCAAACCATCACTACTTTTCAGTACTGTTGCTCTCACTCCATTATGTGTTCCACAATCAGTCGTTGTAATTACAACACTTTGTGCAACATCAACAAGTCTTCTTGTAAGATAACCTGCTGAACTTGTTCTTAGTGCGGTATCAGCCGAACCTTTTCTTGCACCATGGGTACTGATAAAGAATTCGAGAACCGACAATCCTTCTCTAAAGTTTGAAATAATTGGAATTTCAATTGTTCGTCCTGATGGATCAGCCATTAATCCTCTCATACCTGCAAGTTGCTTTAGCTGGTCTTTATTACCTCTTGCACCCGAATCTACCATTATAAATATAGGATTGAATGGATCTTTACCCAAATAGTCAAAAGTTGCTTCCTGTACCTTTTCTGTTGCTTCCGACCATATTTTAATTGTTTCTTTATATCTTTCCTCATCAGTAAGGAAACCTTGAGCATACAATGTTTCTACTTCTTCAATTTTTTTCCTTGCAGCTTTAATAATTGCTTCCCTTTCAGGTGAAATTGTAAAGTCTGTAATACTTACAGTAAGACCTGATATTGTTGCATAGCGGAATCCTAAGTCTTTAATATCGTCAAGAAGATCAGCAGTTCTATCAACTCCATATTTTTTGAAGGTCTTATAGACAAGGTCTTTAATTCCACCTTTTCCATATGTCTTATTATAATCTTTAAATTCATCGGGTACTATGCTGGCAAATACTAATCTTCCATATGTTGTTTTTACAACCTTACCTCCAACATCTACCAATATTGGATCATGCAATTTAATATGTCCAAATTCATAAGCGAGTTCTGCTTCTTCCATTGAAGAAAATTTCCATTTTATATCTTCCTTTTGAACTTTATCAAAATCTTTTCCAACCATTGTAAGATAATAAATGCCTGCAACTATGTCTTTTCCCGGCATTGAAATTGGTTTACCATGTGCCGGAGAGATAATATTATATCTTGAAAGCATTAAAAATTTAGCCTCAGCTTGAGCTGCTGCAGAAAGTGGTACGTGAACTGCCATCTGGTCTCCGTCAAAGTCAGCATTGAACGGAGGACAAACAAGTGGGTGAAGTTGTATTGCATTACCTTCAATAAGCTTCGGTTCAAAAGCTTGTAAAGACATCCTATGCAAAGTTGGAGCTCTGTTTAGAAGTACTGGATGACCTTTAATTATTTCTTCCAGTACCTCATATGCCTGTGGAAGTTCTTTCTCTATAATTGCTTTTTTCATTTTTCTAGCAGTTTTACTTGTTTCTTCATCTTTATTTAAAAGTTCTGCCAGAACAAATGGCTTGAACAATTCCATCGCCATTTTCTTTGGCAAACCACATTCGTGAATTTTTAAATGTGGACCTACAACAATAACTGCACGTCCTGAATAGTCAACACGTTTTCCAAGCAGATTTCTTCTAAATCTTCCTTTTTTACCTTTTAAAAGATCAGTTAAAGACTTCAATGGTCTGCCATTTCTATCAGTAACTGCCTTACCCATTCTTCCATTGTAAATTAAGCTATCAACCGATTCCTGTAACATTCTCTTCTCATTTTTTATAATTATTTCAGGAGAATTCATATCATACAATTTTCTAAGTCTATTATTCCTATTTATAACTCTTCTGTAAAGATCGTTCAAATCTGTTGTTGCAAATCTTCCACCTTCAACCTGAATCATTGGTCTAATATCAGGTGGAATTACCGGTATAACTTCAAGTACCATCCATTCGGGTTTTGTACCGCTCTTTAATAAATCTTTTACTATTTTTAACCTTCTCAAAAGTTTCTTTGCACGTCCGCTGCTCTTAGAAACTTTCTTAAGTTCAGCCTCTATTTCAACTTTTAATTTTTCTAAATCCAAGTTTTGTAAAAGCTTTTTAATTGCCATAGCTCCGGAATCTGCTTCAATTTTTTCACCGTAAAGTACTTTATATGCTCCATACTGATCATCTGTTATAATATCTCCCATTTTCAAACCGGTTTCCATGGAAACTTCTTCGTCAATTTTTGTAATTACAACAATTGGTCTATCATTTTCTACTTCAGTTTCCGCAGTAAACATTGCAGGATAATGTTCTTCAAATATCTTATATTCTTCAAGGGTTAAGTATTCATCTTCAAATAAGAAACGATCTGCTATAACATCGCCTTCCGAAACTTCCTGACCATCTTCAACATACACAAGTGCTCCTTCAAATAACGGATAACTCTTTTCCTCAACTACATTTTCTATATAAACGTTGCCTGTTGAAAGCACTTCGTAGCTACCATCTTCTCTAGGTCTTACATTTAATTCTTTTCCAAAACTAACTGTACCAGAAACTGATGCAACTACTGCTGGTAAAATTGTTCCATTGGTTAATTGATCTCCCTTTTTCACTTTTGCTCCGTCTGAAACAACAGGAGATACACCATAAGGTAATGAGAAAGTTACAGGCATCTCTTTACTTGTTGTAAGTGGCCTTACTGTAATTGTTTCAGAAATCTCATCTACTTCCACTGTTCCATCAAATGGTGCATAAATAGGATCTATTTTCATTTCTGATACTATTTCTTCACCTTGCTCAATGTAATCTCCATTCTTTACATTTAAAACCATTCCGGTGTACACTCTATGTTCAGCTCTGGAAATTTTCCTAATATCTACCCATGTAATTTCTCTATCAGTATGTGTTTTCTCTCTTCTAATTTTTACTTCTCCAGAGATGTTTGTAATAACCGGCGAAACTGGTGATTTGATTATGACACCAGGCATTACTTCAAAATCAAGCTTTTGGCTATAAATCTCATATTCTGTTTGGTACAGTAAAGAACCTTTTATAAAATCTGTATTTTTTGGATCGGTAACAACCAGTATTTTTTCTATAATTCTTTTACCACCAAAGTAAATTACATTTTCAAGTTCTTTTGCTTGTATAGAAAGAAGAGAAGAAAGAATGCTTGGACTACTTTTTAAATACCAAATATGAACAACAGGAGAAACCAGGTCTATATGACCCATTCTTTTTCTTCTTGCTTCTTTTGACTCAACTCTAACTCCACATCTTTCACAAACTGTTCCTTCATATTTTTTCCCTTTATATTTACCACAAGCACATTCATAGTCTTTTGTTGGGCCAAAGATCCTCTCACAGAAAAGACCATCCTTTTCAGGCTTAAAGGTTCTATAATTAATTGTCTCAGGTTTCTTTACTTCTCCACTTGACCAGCTTCTAATAACCTCAGGAGAAGCAACTTTAACAGTCACCTTAGCAATTTTTCTTTTAAACGTTGAACCCATTTTTTTCCCTCCTTACGGGGCATTATAACTTCTCTATATCAATCTCGTTACCTTCATCATCATATACTCTTACATCAAGTGCAATTCCTCTAAGCTCCCTGACCAAAACTTTGAAACTTTCTGGTAAACCAGGTTCCGGGATATTTTTATTTTTCATTATTGCCTTGTAAACTTCGTTTCTACCTTTTATATCATCACTTTTTACTGTTAACATCTCATTTAATGTGTGTGCAGCCCCATATGCTTCAAGTGCCCAAACTTCCATTTCACCGAACCTTTGACCACCAAATTGAGCTTTTCCTCCAAGTGGTTGTTGGTGAATAAGTGAGTATGGTCCGGTTGACCTTGCGTGTATTTTGTCTCTTGCAATATGTATAAGTTTCATTACATACATATAACCAACAAGGATTGGATGATCAAATTCCTTTCCAGTTCTTCCATCTCTTAGTATAACTTTTCCAGTTGGATTGTCTTCATTGTCACCTTCTTCAAGACCTACTTCCTTTCTTGCTCTGTATAGAGCAGGTAAAATATCTTCTTCTTTTGCACCATCAAATACCGGGGTAGCAAACCATTTATTTGTTAAAACTGCGAGCCAACCCAAACTGGTTTCAAGAATTTGACCAACATTCATACGTGAAGGAACACCTAATGGACTTAAAACAATTTGTACTGGTGTACCATCTGGTAAAAATGGCATATCTTCTTTTGGTAATATCTTGGAAACAACACCTTTGTTTCCGTGCCTACCAGCAAGTTTATCTCCAACTTCAAGTGGTTTTCTAATTGCAACATATACTCTTATCAATTTATTAACACCAGGTCCAAGATCTCCATCTTTTTCCTTATCAAATACGTTAACACCTATAACTCTTCCTTCAATTCCATGTGGTACTCTCAAAGAGGAGTCTTTTACTTCTTTACCTTTTTCTCCAAACACTGATCTGATTATCTTTTCTTCAGGTGTAGTATCACTTTCACTTTTTGGAGTAACTTTTCCAACTAAAATATCGGTTTCTTCTACATAAGCACCTATTCTTATTATTCCATCTTCGTCAAGATTTCTTAATTTTTCCTTGCTTACATTTGGAATATCAGGTGTTATTTCTTCAGGTCCAAGTCGTGTATCTCTAGCTGTTGTTTCATATACTTCAATATGAATTGATGTGTAAGTTTCTTTCTCTAGAAGTTCCTCACTAACAAGGATAGCATCTTCAAAGTTGTATCCTTCCCACGGAACAAAAGCAACAAGAACATTTTTACCAAGAGCAAGTTCTCCCATATCTGTTGCTGGCCCATCAGCTATGGGTTCACCTTTTCTAACAATGTCTCCAACATTTACTATTGGTCTTTGGTTTATACATGTATCCTGGTTTGTTCTTGTAAATTTTAAAAGTTCATATGTGTCAAGTACTGGATTGCCCATTGAATCATACATTTCTTTTCCATTTTCATCTATTCTATGAATAATTATTCTTCTTGCATCAATTTTCTTAACAATTCCATCATTTTCAGCTAAAACCATGGTACCTGCATACCTTGCTGCTTCCCATTCCATTCCAGTTCCAACTCTTGGTGCTTCTGTTTTTATCAATGGAACACCTTGTCTTTGCATGTTTGAACCCATCAAAGCCCTGTTGGCGTCATCATGTTCAAGGAATGGAATAAGTGAGGTTGAAACACTGACGATTTGATTCGGTGCAACATCTAAAAATTGTACTTCATTTTTAGGTACATACAATACTTTTTCCTCGTATCTAACAGTAACATGTTCTGGGATAATGTTGCCATTTTCATCAACCGGAGTAGTTGATGGAGCAATTTTATAATTTTCTTCCTCGTCAGCTGTTAGGTATACTATCTCATCTGTTACCTTTCCTTTGTTAACTCTGATATATGGGGTAATCAAAAATCCATATTTATCAATTGTTGCATATACTGACAAAGAAGTAATAAGACCTATATTTGCACCTTCAGGTGTTTCAATAGGACACATTCTACCATAATGAGAGTGGTGAACGTCACGAACCTCAAATCTCGCTCTTTCTCTTTTTAAACCACCAGGACCAACTGCTGTCAATCTTCTTTTGTGTGTAAGTTCTGCAAGAGGATTAGTTTGATCCATAAATTGAGAAAGAGGATTGGTTGCAAAGAATGAATTGATTGTTGCAATAATACTTCTTACATTAATTAAACTCTGGACAGAAATTTTGTCCAAAGAAGTGTAAGTTGCCAATTTTTCCTGTATCATAAATACAGCTTTTGAAAAAGCTCTTTCAAACTCTATTCTAATTAACTCTCCAACTGTTCTGACTCTTTTATTACCAAGATGGTCTTTTGTATCCATTGTTCCTGGATGCTTATATATTTCAAGTAAGTTTCTGGAAGCAAGAACTATGTCCATTGGAGTAAGTACATTTGAATTTTCAATATATTTAACGTTTTCAACTTCTTCAGGATCTTTTCCTTCAACTTCAACTAAGTATCTTCTATATGCTTCTTCGAGTCTGTTATTCATCTTAAATCTTCCAACTTCAGAAAGTTCAAATCTTTCTTCGTTGAAATAAAGGTTATTTAAAAACATCTTTGCTGCATTAATTCTTGGAAGTTCACCGGGTCTTAGTTTTCTAAATATTTCTATATAAGCTCTATTTTCATCAACTTCTTCTCCGTATACATGTCTCAATTTTTCTAAAGTATTAATTGCATATCTGTGTGAAACTTTGATTTTCTCAACAGATGAATTAGCCAATTTTTCAATTAAACCTTCAGTAATTACATCACCACGTTTGGCAATTATTTCACCTGATTTATCTTTTACATCTTCTAAAACTATTAATCCTTGGGAGTGTTGAAGTGAATATTCATCTTCAACATCCACCCAATCTGGGAACAATGACAAAAGTTGGAGGTCATCACTATAACCAAGAGCTTTCAAAAATAAAAATAGATTAATTCTTCTTTTTCTATCAATTCTTGCATAAAATGTACCGTCATTGAGGTTCAACAAAATTTCTAACCAAGCACCTCTTACTGGTAAAAAATGTGCCACATAAATAGGTTTTGAACCTGGATTCTTTCTGGGTTCTTCAACAAAATAAACCCCAGGACTTCTAACGAGTTGGTTAACTACAACTCTTTCAGCTCCGTTAATTATAAACGTTGTTCTCGGTGTCATATATGGCAGATAACCAAGAAAAGCTTCTTCTTCAATCATTTCATTGGTACTGTTATCAGTAATTCTTACAGTAGTATAAACTGGAACAGTGTAAGTTAAGAGCCTTTCTTTACATTCCTGTACGCTATTTTGAGGCTCACCTACTCTTACTGACAAAAATTCCAGAGAAAAACCTTTTTCTTTTCTCAAATCCGATTTTGAAGATGTTATAGGAGAAAACTTCTTTAAAACTTTTAATATCCCGTTTTCGAGAAATTCTCTGTAGGATCTTGTCTGAATTTCCACAAGATTCGGGACAGGGATAGGTGCCTGGACCCTACCGAATGAATAACGGGTCCTTTTACCACTTTTAATCTCTTTCATC
>JACDNZ010000019.1 GCA_017656345.1 Thermosipho sp. (in: thermotogales)
ACCCGTGCCTCTGGCTTGAAAGGCCAGTGTCCTAGACCGCTAGACGATGGGGGCTCTTGTTAATTGCAAAACCAATTATTATATTATCAGAAATCCAGCTTTTGTCAAGCACAAGTTTTGTAACTTTTAACTGACAACTAAAAAAATATGAAGTTAAAAATTGTATATTAATACTTTTCAATATGATATAATATTTTAGCTCAATACAACGATTTAAATTATTTTGGAGGTTTGTCAAATTGATATATGATCCAGAATTTTTAGATAGATATTATGAATTAAAAAGGAAGAGAAATGTAATAATAAACATTTTAAAAAACTTAAACTCATTGAGTTTATCAAACTACAAAATATTAATTAAAAACCTGGAAGGAAAATTAAAAGAAAAGCTCAAAAAAATTGATATAAATTATTTTTCAATTTATACATGGAATCTTATATATGGAAAAGGTTCATTGGAAAAAAGATTAAATTCCTTTAAAGAAATTGGCCTGAATTCCAATGAAATATCTGAAATATTATTTTGGGCTAATCCAAAGAAATACCCATTTCCAAATACACAAAAAAACTATTCAAAAGAGTTTATAAAATCTGAATTTGAAAGGTTAAAAAAGAATAACTTAGAAGATTTCTTACAACTTTATGCACTTGATACCCAAAGAAACGTTAAAAGCAATATTATTGAAGATATTATTCGCGAAATAAATTCTGCAAAGATTCATGACTTTGAAAAAATAAAGTGGCTAAGAGAATTAATTTCGGAATTTGATCCTATAACAAAAGAAAAAATTAAAGAAAGAATTAACGTACATAATTACATTAGAAAAGCATTACTTTCAAAACCAACCTCTGAAATCATCCTTGATGGAAGTAATATTATACATTGGACTACTCCTCCGTCTTTTTATAACATAGAAAGAGTATTACAGAAACTCTCAACATTAAAAAAATTATACTTCCCATTTTATATAGTATTCGATGAAAACGCAAAATATATGTACAAAAGTAATATATTTGACTATCCAAATGTTTATTTCCATTCTCCTGCCGATGAAATGATAATAAACCTTGCAATTTCAAAAAAAGCAAAAATTATATCAAGAGATAAATTCAGAGAATGGGATATTGATGCGAAAAAATACATATTGAAATTAGACTTATAATTAGTAATCTTCCAAGTTCAATTTTAACGCATAAATATCCGGCTCTTCCTCATCCTTATACAATGAAAAAAACAAAATTCCATCACCAAAAGCCGGGTAAAAAACATCATAATTCAAATCGGGAGTTAAGCAGGTTACGGATCCTGTTTCAAGGTTTTTTAACCATATTCTGTAAATCCCATCCCTATTAGAAGTAAAAACAAGATGAGTAGCATCAATCAACAATGGATCATGTTCATTGTAAAATGTATCTTCAACTTCGTAATTTTCATTTTCAACATTTTTATAAATTCCAAAATTTGCACCCTGGAGCGATGTATAATATATTTCGTTATTATACACCCTTGGTGTAAATGCCATTGTACCCACGGTATTGATAGTTTCAGTATACCCTGAATAAATGTTCTTCTTTATCATCATATTACCTTTTTCAATATCTTGAATATACAAAATATTCTCATTATCAAACCATTCAGGAGTATAGGCAGGTAAATTTGCATTAGAAATTTTTTTGATTTTTTTGGAATAGTTAGGATCATTGAAAGGCATTATATAAATATTCCAGAAACCGTGAAGTGATCCCTGAAAAGCTATTTTTTCACCATCCGGCGAAAACTTTGGATAATACTCACTACTTCCAAAAACAGGTAAAATCTTTATTTTCTCATTATCTATATCGAAATAAGTAACATTCCTATTCCCACCTAATCTATCACTAATAAATAAAAATAATCTATTTGAATAATCCCCGTATTCATCTATCCCAGGATAATATGTCAACCTCAGATACCCGGAAAAATCTCCCGTTTTTAACCTATGAAGAGCCAACTTTTCCAGCGGATAATAAATTATTTCCATTAAAAAAGTTTTATATCTTTTATAACCTTTTGGAGAATATATGGAACTTACAAAGTATTCACCATCTTCATACGTTGCTTTATAAATGTTATCTGTAGCGTTATAACTCAAATAAAGATATACATACTCATTACACGTTGCTTCAGTAGCAGCATTTAAAAATATAACATTACCATATTCTAAATTTTCATATAAAAGCATTTTAGCGTCCTCAAAAATTTCGTACGTTTCTGTGCTTAATGATGTAACAACACCAATTGTATAATCATTTAATTGAACATCTATTGAAAAAGATATAACAACACTAAAAAATATTGCCAACATTATTAATCCTCTTCTCATCAACTTACACCCCCAATGTATTTTTCATATAAACTTTCGATTTCTTTCAATTCGTCAATATCAGGGTTATCGAGTTTTTTACAAAACAGCTCATTCATAATTTTCCCAACCACTGGACTTGCCTTTATATCATATTTCTTTATTAAATATTCACCTGACACTTTGGTGAGTTTTGTTGAAAAAACTCTTCTTAAATATTCAAAAAAATATTTTTGTTCCGTTTCTTTAAGGTACGCTGAAATATGTGCAGCAGTTTCTGAAGTTGGTTTACCCAACATAACATAAAGTTCTGAAAATTTTGAATTATTTTCTATTATTTTTTTAATTTCTCCAACTTTCCTTTCAGTCGATTTTAAATCATCTGCAAACTTTTTAGGAATTCCATACTTTTTCGAAACCTCTTTAAGCGTCTGTTCGTCATAAAATTCAAGTAATACCCTTAACACTGCGTAAAACTTATTTATTTTTCCAAAAATTTCATACAAATTCGGAAATGCCCTAAACATTCTTTCAAGTTTTTCCTCCATTAATCTCGTATAATAAGTTTTTGGAAATACATGATTCAAAATTTTCAAATTCGCTAATCTTTTGATTGCCTTTAAAGGATTTCTTTCTTCCAAAATCTTCTCAATTTCCTGTCGAATACGTTGCCCTGTAACTTTTTCTAAATAACCCTCTTCAAGCGTTTTTTCCAGTAATTTTTTCGTTTCGCTATCAATTTTAAAACCAAATCTTTGTTCAAATCTTACTGCTCTGATAATCCTTGTAGGATCTTCAACAAAACTTAAATTATGCAGTACCCTAATTACTCCATTTTTTAAATCCTCTCTTGAACCAAAAAAGTCGTACAGTACACCAAAATTGCCTAAATTTAGCTTAATTGCCATAGCATTGATTGTAAAATCTCTCCTATACAAATCCTTTTTTATAGTGCTAATATCAACCAATGGAAGTTCAGCTGGTCTTTCATAATATTCCGTTCTTGCCGTTGCAATATCTATTCTGTAACCATCCTTAAAGAATATTGACGCAGTTAAAAATTTTTCGTAAGAAACCATAGAAGCATCAAGTTGTTCTTTCACGTATTTTGCATATTCAAGACCATCTCCTTCAACAACTATATCAAGGTCAAAATTTTCAATCCCAAGCAATAAATCTCTTACAAATCCACCTACGACATATACTGGCATGTTTAACTCTTCGCCATATTCTCCAAGTAATCTAAGAAGATTTATCAGTCTTTTTGGAAGTCTTTCTAACATTATTTTTCTAACATCTTCTGTATCTTCTTTTTTAACCACAAACCGAAATTTTCGTTCAGAATTTGTTGCTCTCAGCAAATCTGAACGTGTAATAATTCCAATTAGAATTTTATGCTTATCTAATACAGGAACTCTACCTATATCACTTTCGAGCATAATTTCTCTAACTTTTTGAACAGAAGAATCTTCATCAACAGTAATTAAATTAGTGTTCATAATTGATTTAACAGGTCTTTCACCCAGACCATGGTTCAGCGCCTTATCTACAGCCTTTCTAGTCACTATCCCTACAAGTTTATTCTTTTCAACAACGGGTAGTCCGCCATGACCAGTTATTTGCATTATTTCGTACGCCTTCTTTATCGTCTCATTCGCAAGAATAGTTCGTACAGGATAAGACATAATATCTTTTGCTCTAAGTAAAGGAGTGATACAGGAAGATATTTTTTCTTTTATTTTAAAAATCACCTCATCCATTGAAACATTAACAAGTGTAGCTGATGCTGCTCTTTCATGACCAGTACCGTTAAAGTATTCCATTAACTTTTTTATACTCAAATCAGGATTCTTTGTCCTACCCACAATATAAGTTTTTTTCCCCATTCTGGTAACTACAATAATCGTTTCAACATTCACAAAATCCCACAATTTGCTGGCGATTATATTCAAACCACCTATAAATTTTTCTATTTCAGCTTTTGAAATAGCTATTTCATAATCATCAACTACAAAAGTTTCCAGATTTAACTCTAAAGTTCTTAATAAATTCATTTGTTCAGTATTCAATTCCAAAGTTATAAATTCATGAATTATATCGACATTGGCACCTGTTTCTATCAAATATTTTGCAGCTTCAAAATCTAAAGGAGAAACTGTGTTGTACAAAAAATTCCCCGTATCTTCGTAAATAGCTATTGCAAGCAAGTTGGCTTCTTGCTCTTTTAAAGGCACATTTTTCTTTCTCAATTCATTAACAAAATAAGTTGTAACTGCTCCAACTCTAAAAACATTAACATCAAAATTTTCACTTATATTTTTTATATCAGGATGATGATCATAAATAATTATTTTCGCATTTTTTGAGAGACTTATTATTTTTTCTCCAACTCTATTTACAAGTGAATTATCAACAATTACAAGCTCATCAATTTCTTCGGTCAAATCATTTTCGTACAAAAAATGAAAGTCATATAATTTTATAAATTCTTCAAGATTTTGCTGAAAACTTCCACTAACAACTATTTCAAAATCCGGATTTAATTTTTTAAAAGCATAAGCTGCTGCAAAACCATCAAAATCCGGATTTCTATGAGTTGTGACAACTTTCAAATTATCACTTCCCGCCTTTTTAAATTGTTAATAGTTGCAGTTGTTATTTCAATGTCAGTATCTATAGTCATTAACGCATAAAATAACTCGTTCTTTCTATGAAAAACATTACGTCTTATTTTTTCTACTATTGGTTTCCAGGAACCACAGTTTATATAATACTTTGGTTTTTTGTCAATTTCAAAAATCCTAAAATTATTTTGGTGAATATGTCCCATTATCAAGCCATCTACTTCACCAATTTCTATGTCATCCTCATATCCCACTAAATAATCCATTAAATTTAAAGAACCCGAAAGAATTTTCTTAGCCTTTTTTAATAAATAATCAGTTCTTTTTATTCTTCTGAGATGCATTACTACTCTAACGAGTGCTTCACCGAATTTTATTCCACCAATTCGATTTAAAAATACCTTTGAAAAATGACTTAAAAATGGATAATTGCTTTTCATCCACTCTTGAGCTTCAAATGATCTCATCATTTTTAAAAACTCTGTTATCCAGATTTCCAATAAATCAATACTTAAATCGTATGTTTTTGTAATCAAATCGAACCAATTAAACAAATCCAATGTTGGCCTTACGTTATCGTAATCTTTAATCACATATTTTGGAACATGAGTCTCCAATTTTTTGTCAAAATTAGACATCATATATCTAACAATATAATCACCTAATGGCGGGATAATTTCCCCGCTTTTTTTATCCACTGTAAATTTATTTACAGGATCAAACTGGTTGCCATGAATTACCAATAGCTTCAATTTTTCATCGTAATAGTAAGGTTCGATTTCCAAATTTGGTATTTTTTCCTTTAACTTATCGATTATCTTTGAATTTTTTAAAATATAATAATCATGATTACCAATTATATAATGAATTTTATTATACTTGGAAAATTTTCTGAAAGAATTAAAAACCTTTGGATGCCTTTTTTCTATTTCATCAATTATATCTGGATTAATATTTTCTAAAAGCTTTGAAAATTCGATTAATCCCATGCGAGAAACATGGGAAGTTTCTAAAAGTTCAAACCCATCTCCTACAATAAACAGTTCTGCGTTATTTAATTTTGAAAAATCTTCAAGAGTCTTTTCAAATATTTCATCGTGTTCAAAATCATCTTTAGCGCTTCCATCTCCAACATGTAGGTCGCTAATAAAAATATATCTTTTCATAGACCCCCCTAAAGTTTGAATAATTTATCCGGTTTTATATAATATACATCTACATTCTCTAACTCTTTTTTATATTTCGAAATTATACTATCTATTTTCCTTAAATATCGTCCGGATATATGATATAAAATAAGTTTTTTTACCTTTGTGCCTTTTATAAGCTCAACAATATCTTCTATAGTTGCATGATTATTATATTTTCTATCTTTTTTGTCTAAAAACGTGCATTCATGTATTAACATTTCAGTATCTTCAACATCTTCTTTCTTTAAAAGGTACGTATCCCCTGAAAAAGTTAAAATTTTACTATTATAACTCTCAGTTATATATTCACTACCAAACTGTCTGGCAAGTTGCGTTATTTCATCCTGACTTAGATTTTTAAATTCTTCTTTTAGTTTTTTTCTTACCTCGTAAATATGAAATCCAACACTTTTTTCACTCTGAGTATGCTTTACCTTAAAAACTTTTATAAATTTTTTATTTTGTTTGGAATCCCTTAAAAGTATTTCATCCCCATCTTCAACCGGAAAAATATTCAAATTAAATCTTAAATCTGAATTTACTTTCATAATAAAGCTCAAATATTCTTCTATTCCTTTATTTCCTTTTGGATAATAAATATTCAAATCTTTGCCTCTATCTCCCATAGCATTATTTCTTGTATTAATTAGTGACCATAATCCCGAAATATGGTCAACATGCCCATGGGATAAAAAAATATGTTTTATTGCATATATCTTATTGTTCATAAGTGTAGAAACACATTCGCCTGCATCAAACAAAATTCTTTCAGGCGAATAGTATATCCATGTAGTATATAAAGCTTTTGAATAACCTATTATATTCAATTTTTACCCTCCTGTACTACCTCAACTTTTATCTTTCCCGAAACTCCTCCAGGTAGTTTAATTTCAATATCATAAACTCCTATTTGCTTAATAGGTTTATTTAAAATTACCCATTTTTTATCAATTTGTCTTTCAACTTTTTCTGAAACAACTTTCGCAATATCTGAATTTGTTAAAGCTCCAAATAACTTACCACTTCCACCAGCCTTAACTGGAATTTTATATAAAAATTTCTGGAGATATTTCAAAAGTTCCTGACTTTCTTCCCTTATCTTCTGTTCCTTTTCCTGCTGAATTTGTTTCTCCTTTTCTATCTTCTTTAAAACATCAGGAGTAGCTACTAAAGCTAATCTTTTTGGTATTAAATAATTTCTTGCATAACCATCTGAAACATTTTTGATTTCACCTTTTTTCCCTATTTTTGGAACATCCTTTATTAAAACTACCTTCATTTTTTCACCTCCATCCATCAAAGACCGCTATTCTATCATTACCAGACAGATCTTTTTTAACATTCCATCCTAACTGTCTAAAAAAATCACCCTGATCATGACCTATTTCTAATATAACAATTTTACCAGATAAATCATACAACTTTAAGAACTCTTTGTAAAAATCAAGTCCATCTTCACCAGCAAAAAGTGCTTCCCTCGGTTCCCAATAAAGCTCTTTCGGCAATCTGGCATTTTTTTTAACATAGGGTGGGTTTGAAACAATAAGATCTATTTTTTCATATAACTCATTGAACGGATAAAGATAGGGACCTTTTCTTAACAGTAACTTCTCATAAACTCCTAATCTTTTTGCATTAATTTTTGTAATCTCCAAAGCTTTTTCTGAAATATCTGTTCCAAAACCTATTGTATTAGTCTCTAATAAAATACTTATAATAACTGCGCCACTACCAACTCCTATTTCACATACAATCTTTAACTTATATTCTTTTATATATTCAATTGCCGTTTCAACTAAAATCTCTGTCTCATGTCTTGGTATTAAAACACCTTCTTCTACATAAAACCAATTTTTGTAAAATTCTTTACCTTTAATAATATAGTGAATTGGATAACCATCCAACCTCTTTTTTAATAATGACAAAAACCTTTCTTCATCTATTTCATAATCTGGATTCATTATGATAAATTCTTTTCGTTTATTAACAATATACTGAATAAGAAGATGGGCTTCCGTTTCTGGAAGCCCACTCTGTCTTGCAATTTTTAAAGCTTCAAAAATTGTCATATTCCTAATTGGCCTCTAACTTCAGGGTCTATTCTATCAGGTGTCCAAGGTGGATCAAAAGTAAGTTCAACTTTCACATCATTTACACCCTCAACTTCTTTAATTTTGGCTTCAGCTTCTTGCAAAATCATCCCTGCCAAAGGACACATAGGTGTAGTCATTGTCATTAATACATATACGTTGTTATTCTCATCTACCTGAACATCATACACCAATCCCAAAGAAACAACGTCTAAACCTATTTCAAAGTCAATAACTTCTTTTAGCTTGTTCCAAATAACTTCCTTTGTTACATCACTCATGAATTCACTCCTCTCGCATTAATGTTTCAATAATTTCATAAAACTCATTTGCAATTTCATTTGATTTTTTATAGTCTGGACCTTCAACTAAAATTCTAATAACAGGTTCTGTACCTGACGGTCTTATAATCACTCTATAATCTTTTATTGATTTTATTCTATTAGACACTATTTCATTTTTATATATTTCTTTATTTTTTACCTTTATATTCAACATGACCTGAGGATAATCTGGTATGACTTTTGAAAGTTCCGAAAGTGATTTGCCGATTTTAGTTAAAACATTTAAAATTTCCAGGGTAGTAATCAAACCATCTCCTGTTGTAGATCTATCAAGAAAAATAATATGTCCACTCCTTTCACCACCCAGAACGTAATCGGAATGTATCATTTCACTTAATATATATCTATCGCCTACTTTTGTTCTAACTGTGTTTATATCATTTTCTTTTAAATATTTTTCCAAGCCCATATTTGACAAAATAGTTAAAACAACTGTATTGTTATTTAATCTTCCCTCTTTTTTCATTTCAAGAGCTGTTATTCCCAAAATCTTATCTCCATGTACTTCCTCGCCTTGTTCATCAATAAAAATACACCTATCACCATCACCATCATAAAGAACCCCAATATATCCTTCCTTTAAACGTCCTCTAGCACTTTCAGGATGTGTAGAACCACATTCAGCATTAATGTTGACACCATCAGGTTCATTATTAATAACTTCAACAGAAGCCCCAAAACTTTTCAATATTGATGGATTTAATTTATATGTCGCACCATTTGCAACATCAACCAAAAGCTTTACACCAGTTAAATCCAAATCCTTATAAAGGTTACGTACATAATTACTGTATTCTTCCTCAGCAAATTTGTATTCAATAACTTTACCAATCTTATTAAACGGTAAGTACTTCACTTCTTTCATCTCTTGCTCAATCTTTTCTTCAATCTCATCAGGTAATTTATAACCTCTAAAAATTACTTTTAAACCATTATACTCTGGTGGATTGTGAGATGCTGAAATCATGATACCAGCTGATTCTTCTAGTTTGGTAATTAACGCAAGAGCAGGGGTTGGCATAATTCCACATTTATATACATCAGATCCAGATGAAGTAAGTCCTGCTATTAAAGCTGCTTCCAACATATCACCGGAAATTCTGGTATCTTTTGCAACAAACACTTTTCCACCAACAATTTTTCCAACAGCATTACCCAACCTAAAAGCTATTTCAGGTGTTAAAAATTCATTTACTACCCCTCTTATTCCATCCGTTCCAAAAAGTTTCACCAATTATTCCTCCTTCTTAATTTTTACTATATATACTGCATCTTCACCATCAATTTCCTTTAATTTCACCTTAACAGATTCAAATTTTTTAGAAGTTGGAATATTCTTACCAACGAAATCTGGCCTAATAGGAAATTCACGATGCCCACGATCTATCAGTACTGCAAGTCTTAATATACTAGGCCTTCCTCTACTAGTTATTGCATCCATTGCTGCTCTTACTGTTCTACCAGTAAAAAGAACATCATCAACTAAAACTACATTCTTGTTATTCAGATCAAAATTTATCTCGCTATTATCTTCGGTTTTTCTCTTTTCATCATCCCTAAATGGGCTCACATCCAACTTCCCCAAAGGAACTTTTACACCCTCAAAAAATTCAATATTTTCAACTATCCTTTTTGCAATATAATATCCACGAGTTAATATACCAATAATTACTAAATTTTCCGTCCCCTTATTTTTTTCAAGAATTTCATGCGAAATCCTAATTAAAGATCTCTTTATATCATCCGCTTCCAAAATTTTCTTCATCTAAAATTCCACCTCAATTATTACATCGTATCCATAAGGATGATTTTCATAATTCATCATAAGATCTACGGTCGATACACCTATATTTCCAAACGAATAAAATCCACTTACTTTCGCTTTTAAATTTCCTACCTTCAAAATAAAGTATCCTTTAACTTTATTATAGAATTCGTTAACTTTGTTATAATACTCTGGAGCCCAATAGCCTCCAAAAGAAATCATATCAAAATCAGCAGATCCTCCAACATTAAATTGGAAATATTCTTGTTTGATATAACATAAATTAAATAACAAATCATATTGGCCAAAATCAAAGATCAAATCCAAACCTACATTCCCCTTAAAAAGCTGTCCAGGATAACCAGAATAAACTGAAAAATCGTCTAAAAATGCTCCAAGAATAACATTTTCAAAAACTTCACCGGAAAATCCTATGCCTATATTCATTAGATATGTACTTGTTGATATGTCAGAATAATTAACAAATTTAAAATTCGCACCCCAATTTATTGTTCCATTTTCGCCACTTAAAGCATAACCTACCTCATTAATACTTTGACTACTGTCTTTAGAGGAAAATAAATAAAATCTACCTACCATGTTCTCCTCAAGCTCGTTGTAATAAATTCCAAAATTTGTTATCCAACCATATACCCCTCCAAAAAATGTACCATATTCAAATCCCATCGCCGTATTTTGATTTAAAGAAAAAACAGGATTAGTTACAAATCTTATACCAAAAGAAAATATAGCAACAATTAATAATACCAAAATCAAAAATTTTTTAATCATAATACTTCAAAACCTCCCCTCTTAAATTTTCAAAAGTATCATTTTCAATTGACTCTCTGATTTTCTTGCTCAAATCCATCATGAAATGCAAGTTATGAATTGTTAACAACATCTGCCCAAGAACTTCACCCCTATCAAATAAATGGCGAATATAAGATCTCGAAAAGTTTCTACATGTATAACAGGTACAATTTTCATCAATTGGTGCCTTGTCAAACTTAAACTTTGCCGCTCTAATATTTTTCTTACCCTTCCAGGTTAACGCCTGTCCATGTCTTGCAACTCTAGTTGGAAGAACACTGTCAAAAATATCCACACCATTGTATACCAAATCAACTATCAATTTCGGTGAACCTGCTCCCATAAAATACCTTGGCTTATTTTCAGGTAATAACGGAGCAGTAAACTCCGTCATCTTTAATGTTATATCGTATTCTTCTCCGACACTTAGCCCTCCAATTGCAAAACCATCAAAATCCAAACTTGTTATCTCCTTTGCACTTCTTTCTCTTAAATCATAATAAAAAGCACCTTGGACAATTCCAAAAATAGCTTGATCTGAAAGTTCCCTTATTCTAATTAAACTTCTTTCTGCCCATTTTGTTGTGAGTTCAAGAGCATACACTGCTTCATCATAACTAATCTCAGGTTCAGCACAATAATCAAAAGCCATTACTATATCTGAACCTATCGTATTTTGAATTTCCATTGAAAGTTCAGGTGTTATAAAATGTTTACTTCCGTCCAGAGGGGATTTAATCCAAACTCCATCTTCGTTTATCTTTCTTCCCTTTCTTAAACTAAATACCTGAAATCCCCCACTATCAGTTAAAACCGGTTTATTCCAGTTAATAAAATTATGTATCCCCCCATGAATCTTCATTATTTCCATTCCTGGCTTTAGATACAAGTGAAATGCATTACTTAAAATAATCTGTGCCCCAATTTCTTCTAAATCTCGAGGCATCATTAGTTTGACATTAGCATTAGTCCCCACAGGCATAAATGTTGGTGTTTCAACAACACCATGTGGAAGATGAATTCTACCACGTCTAGCTTTTCCAGATGTTTTTAATAATTCAAATTTCAAAGCCATTTTCTTTGATCAACTCCCGAATATCTTTGTATATACCTTGTGCTTCATTCTTCAATTCTTGAAGTTCAGATTTATAATTATCAACAAACTCTTCATCTTTTATAGATTTCAAATTAATTAAAACATTGTACATTGCTATCCTGAAAGCAGCTCTTGAAAGTTCCGCAGCTGAATAAGCATCTGATATTGCATTTTTATTTCCCCATTTACATGTAATTTGACAATATTTGAGAATATTTCTTGCTTCTCTTGCCAATTCAAAAGGAACATCTGCCGCTTTTTTCAAAGCTTCTTGAAGTTTAATTCCTCTATCAGGATTATCTTTTGGTAACTTAATTGCTTCCATTACTTCATTAAATGCTTCGATATCTTTAGATGCTATTTCTTGTAACTTATTTCTCGAATATTCCATGCTTTCTAAAACTTCTTCCATAACTTCTTGAAAATCTTCATACTTTTTCTTTCCAAGCGTTAGATTGGCCACCATTTGATTTAAAGAGGCTGCAAGTGCAGCAACAACGGCTCCTACTGCTCCTCCACCAGGAACAGGTGATTTTTCCGAAACTTTATCGCAAAACTCTTTAAGAGTCATATTTTTTATATCCATGTTTTCCCCTCCTAATTAGCCGAAATTATAGTGTTTTTTCACAGGAGACTTTACCTTCCATTTACATCTCAAACCTTTGGGAAATTCAACCAAATCACCTTTTTTAATAACATAAACTGTTCCTTCTTCAGTTTCCACCTCAACTTCTCCTTCTAAAAAGTAGCATGTTTCCTTCTCATCGTAATACCAATTAAATTCTGAAATTTCTTTTGTCCATATTGGCCAGCTTTTTACTCCCAATTTTTCCAATTCCTCTTTCGAAGGTCTCTTAATTTTGATTTCCATAACAAAACACCTCCAAATTAATTATAGCATATTATCTATCAATTTTTTCTATTAATATTGATATAAAATACCCACCAAAAGCAAAAAGAAAACCTAAAATCACGTTTCCTTTCCCGTGAAACGTGGGAAAGATAGGATATAACGAACCAATAACTAATCCAAGTACAAAATTATCCACAAAAACTTTATTTTTCTCAATTGCCCATCTTAAAAACTGAGTAACAAAATAAATTCCCATTAAAACTCCTAATCCCAAAATGACTAAAACATCATATTGTAAATTACTTACCGCTGAAATAGCTAGATCATATATGCCCATTATCAATAGCATTAAAGATCCACTCAAACCTGGAACAATCATAGCAGCACCACCTAAAAAACCCCCAAAAAGAATTTTTAAGCTCGAAATAGAAGAACTATGTGGCAAAAAATTTGGAATCAAAACTGTTAAAATTCCTAAAACAATTGGAAAAACTTTAAAACTAATTTTCCTCATTAAATAAACTATCGAACCAAGAATTAAACCAAAAAAGAAAGAATACATATAAAAAGGAAATTTAGATAAAGCAAAATCAAAAAACTTTGCTCCAGAAAAGATCGAAAAAATAATACCCATACCAACAAATATGATAATTTTCAATCCACTTTTTTTCAATCTAAAAACTTGTGATATTGAAACAACTAACTCATCAAATATTCCAGTGATTACTGCCATAGTTCCTCCACTAACACCTGGTATCAAATTTGCCAAGCCCATTAGTATTCCACCTAAAAAATATTTAAACACTAAAATCACTCCTATATAAAAATTTGCCACTTTATATTATAGTATACTATGACTTCACATAAAAGAGTTGCAAAATCAAATTTTTATGGTAAAATCTAATACGGATTCAGGAGAGGTGGCCGAGGGGTCGAAGGCGCACGCCTGGAGAGCGTGTGACGCCCACAAGGCGTCCGTGGGTTCAAATCCCACCCTCTCCGCCAGATGTTAAATTTTACCGGGACTTTTGTCCCGGTTTAATGTTTATTAGCGAGGTGAAATTATGAAAAACCGAGAAATCATTGATAAAGTAACAAAAATTGCTGAAAAGGCTGTGAAAAAATTCAATCTCGAACTTTTCGATGTTAAATACTATAACCAAGCTGGAAAATGGGTTTTAGAAATTATCATTGATAATCCTCTTGACTATGTCAGTACAAAAGACTGTGAAAATGTTTCAAGAGAAATTGAAAGCGAACTGGATAATTTAGAACTCATTCATACAAAATATTATTTAACCGTTTCTTCTCCCGGACTCGATAGGCCTTTAAGAAACATTCAGGATTTTATAAGGTTTAAAGGTCATAAAGCAAAAATCAAAACAAAAAACAATGTGATAATTGGAGTAATATCAGAAGTTCACGATGAAACAATTACCATACAACTTGATAATAACAAAGTTGAAAAAATAAATTACTCAAATATTGAAAAAGCAAACTTGGAAATTAATTTCTAGGAGGGATAAAAATGAATCTGGATTTCTTAAGAGCATTAGAACAACTTGAAGAAGAAAAAGGTATAAAAGTAGACGAAATCATTCCTGTTATAGAAAAAGCCCTGGTAAGTGCTTACAGAAAAGACCATGGCGGTGAAAAAAACGTTGAAATAATAATTAACAGACAAACAGGCGAAATTGAAGTTTATCAACTTTTAGAAGTAGTAGACGAAGTTGAAAACGACAGAAAACAAATTTCATTGGAAGAAGCTCTAAAAATAAAATCAGATGCAACCATAGGAGATATAATTAAAAAAAGGCTCAACATCAAAAAATTTGGAAGAATTGCAGCTCAAACAGCAAAGCAAGTACTTATTCAAAAAATAAGAGAAATAGAAAAAGAAAAACAATTCGAAAAATATTCCGAATTAATAGGAAAAATAACAACTGCAGAGGTAATCAGAGTAACCCAGGATTGGGCTGATATTAGAATTGGAAAACTTGAAACAAGACTTCCAAAAAAAGAGTGGATTCCTGGTGAAGAAATTGAACCTTCTTCACTCATAAAAGTATATATTAAAGATGTAAAAAAAGACAAAAAAGGGCCCAGAATTCTAGTTACAAGAACAAGTGAGGAATTTGTAAAAGGTCTTCTCGAACTTGAAGTACCCGAAATTGAAAATAAAATAGTGGAAATAGTAAAAATCGTTAGAGAACCTGGTATTAGGACAAAAGTCGCTGTAAAATCAAACAATCCAAAAGTTGACCCTGTCGGTGCTTGTATCGGTGAAGAAGGAGTAAGAATTGCTGCTATTCTAAAAGAACTCAAAGGTGAAAAACTCGATATAATAAAATGGTCAGATGATCCAAAAGAATTTATTGCTGCATCATTACAACCTGCTTCAGTTATTGAAGTAGAGATTCTGGATATTGAAAATAAGGCTTCAAGAGTAATAGTTCCACCAAATCAACTTTCTCTTGCAATTGGAAAAGGTGGGCAAAACGCAAGGCTTGCTGCAAAATTAACAGGTTGGAAAATTGATATAAAACCAATTATGAACATCTAAGGAGGAAAAAAATGTATATAGAGGCTCTAAAAAAAGAACTAAAAGACAAAAAATACAGAATGACTCCTCAAAGAGAATTAGTATTAAAAGTTTTTATGGATAATGAATCAGAGCACTTAGGTGCCGAAGATGTTTACAGAATATTGTTTGCAAACAAACATTCTGTAAGTAAGGCAACGGTATATAGAACTATAGAACTTCTTGTAGAATTTGGCTTTTTAAGAAAGTTAGATTTTGGAGAAGGAATCTATAGATATGAACTTGCCAAAAAGAATAAAATGCACCATCATTTCATTTGTAAGCATTGTGGAAAAATTTTCGAAGTTGAAGAACATCATCTTGAATTAATAAAGCAAGAACTCGAAAGTCAAGGATTTGTGTTTGAAGATTTCGACTTCAAAATATATGGAATATGTCCAAAATGCAATAAAAAAATGAAGAATAAAAAAGAAAAGAAAAAATAAGTAATTAAACCACTAGGAACACCAGGAATCGTTGAAAAAACAAAAGCAATTTTCTCAATAAACCAAGCAAATGGTTTTGTAAAAATCAAAATCACATTGGAAATATTTTGAAAATTTAAAGAATAAAATAAAAAAGAAATTGAAATCAAAGAAAGAGCAAGTTGAACTGGCAAGAATAATATTAAACTTCCGAAAATTGAAAAAACATTAACTGATGAAAATAAAGACAAATAAGGAGCACTACCCAGAAAAGCAGCAATGGGTTTAAGATATTTCTTTTTAACACTTAAAATACCTAAAGTACTAAAAAAGGTCATATAAAACGACAATGAAAAGGCAAGTGAAGGATCGACAATCAAATAAATAATTCCAATAAGGCATAAAATGTCTAATTTATTGATTTGGTAATCAAAAATTTCTACAACTGTTACTCCCAAGATCAAATTAAAAGCTCTTAATGCAGGAAGATTTAACCCCGTGCCAATTACAAATATTAGTGGAAAAATTAACGAAAGAAGATTCTTAATTTTTTTGTTTAGACCAAACATTGCCAAGAAAAAAGCAGAAAAAGCAAACAAAAACGAAACATGCGCTCCAGATATGCTAAAAAAGTGGTAAAGTCCACTTTTGTAGTAGTATTTGGTTTTTATTTTCCCTCCAAACAATCCATAATAAACTTCGGAATAATTTTTTAAATAATTTCTAAATTGCTCGCTAAATAAATACACTCTCCTTAACACTGAAAAATAGGGTGATGACATCACCCTATTTTTATCTAATATTATTCTTGGAAAATTCAGGCTTTCTGTATCTACATTTCCATAGTAATATATCACATCATTAATAGGAAATTCTTTATAGACACCTACGCTCAAATTTAAGGTTTTCCATTTTCCTTCATAGTACAATTTTCCTCTAATTAGGGAATAGTTATCATTTGTTTGAACAACCCTTCCAACAAATTCAAAATTTCCATGTACATTTGTTCCTCCAAGATAATTTATAACCAAAAACAAAGTTAAATTTATAAACAAAAAGCGTTTTTTATAAAATAATAGTGGTGCAATTAATAAATATTTTGATACAGAAAAAAGAGGGGCCATTAAAGCCCCTAAAATAGAGGATAAAAATGAAAAGACTAACATTTATGCTCCGTATTTTTCCAACCTTCCAGAATATGCCAATGCAAGTGGCATAAGATCAACAGCATAAATTGTACCTAAGCTTCCTCTCGCACATTCAAACTCGTTAAATGCATTTGAAAGACCTTTTCTTGTAAATTCTGCCCTAATCATTAAGGGCACCGGATGGAATGAATGAGCCTTCATTTTGCATGGAGTTGAATGATCACCTGTCACAATTAAAACATCAGGATTTAATTCAAGAAGTATTGGTAATGCTTTGTCAACTTCTTCAATTACTTTTACTTTATTTTCAAAATTCCCATCTTCCCCATATGAATCTGTTTTTTTAACATGTACATAAAAGAAATCATACTCATCCCATAATTCACATACTGTTTTGAATTCATCTTCAATAGTTTGTCCAGTAGATACTACATTCATACCTACAAGTTTTGCTAATCCTCTATACATAGGATAAACTGCCACCGCAGCTGCTTTTAATTTAAATACTTCACCAAATCTCGGTAAATCTGGATATTTTGAAAAACCTCTTAAAAGAGCAAAATTCATTTTTGGTTGTTCTTTCAACACTTCTCTAATTTCATTTAACAACTTATTCACAATCTTTTCTGTTTTCAAAGAAGAATCATCTAATGCCTTTGTATATTTTATAGGTTTACCTTCTTTTTGAGGATCTGCGTCTTCCAATTTATCACCTAAATTTTCTCCCGTTAATTTCACGACAAAACGATGTTCTTTACCTGGATAAAATGTTATTTTCACATCATCAATTTGTTTAATTTTTTCGTTTAACAATTCAACAACTTTTGCACTCTCCTCAGATTTAGGTCTACCAGCTCTTCTATCGACAATGATTTCTCCGTCAATTGTTGCAAAGTTACCTCTTGCTACTACGTCTTTCTCGCCAACTTCTACATCTATACCTAAAGCTTCAAGTATTCCTCTTCCAATTTGATATTTCAAAGGATCATACCCAAAAATACCTAAATGGCCTGGACCACTTCCTGGGGTAATGCCTGGTAATACCGGTATTGTTTGACCTAAATCACTTTCTTTGGCAACTTTATCGAGATTAGGAGTATTAGCTCTTTGAAGAGGGGTTAAGCCGTCTTTATCAGGAATATCTCCAATACCATCCATAACTAACATAACAATCTTTGAATTATTTGGAGAAACTAGATCCTTAATTACCTCTTGTCTATCAAGCATCCTTACACCTCCTTAGGCTTTTTGAATCTCAAATATACAAACATTATAATACCTATTACTATCAAAATAACACTTATCAACTGTGCAACTCTTATTTTTCCAATGTAAAGGCTGTCCGTTCTTAGAGATTCAATCCAAAATCTATTCAGTGAATACAATATGAAGTACAGAGCTGTTGTTTCACCATTGTTTTTCTTTTTAAGCTCATATTTATATAAAAATAGAAATATAAGAAAGTCAATAAGACTTTCATACAAAAAAGTTGGATGAAACTTTGAAAAATTTTCATACCCTGGTAATCTATTGTAAGGTGGAACATACATACCCCACGGCAAATTAGTTGGTGCACCATAAGCTTCGTAATTAAAGAAATTACCCCATCTTCCAAGCGCCTGACCAAGTGGAAGAACACTTGTAAACAAATCTAATCCCTGAAGGAAGGTAAAACTACAATCTTTTTTAAACTTAGTATACAAATATGCTGAAAAAATTGCTCCAATTATTGCTCCATGAATTGCTAAACCCCCATGCCAGATTTTAAATATTTCCGACGGATATTTTGAATAATACTCCTCCCACATAAAAATTACATAATAAATTCTAGCACCTATTATTCCTGAAATAATCCCCCAAAATAGTATTTCATCAAGATGTTCTGGATTGATATTAAAAATCTTTAGTCTCCTTCTAACAAGAAAATAAGAAAGAAGTATCCCTGTAACAATTAACAAACTATACCATCGTAACTCAAAATTTCCTACTCTAAATACATATCTCTTGACAATTAATTCACCACTGAAAACTTTAGATAAGAAAATCCCAATAAGCACCAATATTAAAATAGTAATTAAAGCATAAAATATCTTCTTTTTCAAAAGTTGTCACCCCTTTTATTAGATAATTCCCCTGTGTTTTATAAAACTATATAATATTATCCAAGTACCAAACATTACCTTTAGATAAATCAGCAAGTTTAAAATTATTATATTATCAATTCCAAAAAATGCAAATTTTCCCAAAAAGCTTAAAAAAGCAATCATATAGATAAAAAATAAAAACAACTTTTCAAAAAGTTCAACCTTAAAACCATGGAACAAATGTTCGAATTCACTAATTGTAGTACTCAAAGCGTATAACAATAATGAAGTTCCTCCAGCAACACCAGCTGAAAATCCTCCACCTGGTGAAATATGGCCATAAAACGCTAGATAAAAAGAACTTAACATAACAAAATAGCTTAAAAATCTTAATAAAATTCTTATATGTTCATCATGCAAAAAAATTCTTTTCAATTCTGACGAAAAATTAAAAAGTAACACCCCTAATGATGCCAGGGAAAAAACCAAAACTTCGAAAATTGTATCATATACTCTATTTTTCAAATATATTTCAGTTACATAATTATTAACGGTACCCAATTTTGAAAAATCCACTGAATATTCTGATTTTTCAAACATTATAAATATAAAACTTGTTAAAATCAAAAGTAATGCAATATATTTGAATGCCCTTACCCAAACCATATTAATTTCAAATCCTCCGTTTTAAATATATATACGTCTCTATATCCAAATTTTAATGCTTTTTCAGCCATTTTTTTTGAGTTTTTAAATGAAGCTACCACCAACGCATCGAATCTCGCTGGTGTACCTAAACTAATTACAGGAATACCTTCTATTCGTGAATTTAACTTTTTCTTATCATCATCAAAAAAAGCGACAACATTAAATCCCCTATTAGTAAGAAGCTTACCTAAAGCTTTTCCAACTTCTCCTGCACCATAAATTGCTATATTAGTTTTTCCTCTTAACTTCAAAAAAATATTTTCAAGTTGAGAATTAATTTTATTTGTAAGTGAAACTATGTCGTTGAAAAAAACTAATTTCATCAAATTTAATTCAGAAAGTCCTTCATCTGTTAAAAAATAATTTGCTCTTTTTCCTTCTTTTACTATCCTTATTAATCCCTCGTTTTGAAGTTCAGCAACATATTTATTTATTAACGAAGGAACAATCCCAACCTTTAATGAGAGTTGTTTTTGAGTTATCATTCTATTTTCATTAATAAACTCTAAAATCATCATTTTTCTAAAATAAGGTGTAGGTTCAAAAATTTTTAGATTATCAACTTTAATCACTTTCTCACTCCCTTTCTAAAAATTATAACATACTTCGTGATATAATTTTAAGCAAGGGAGGCGAAACAATGTTTTTAAGAGTTACTTTAGCGCAATTGAATTCCACACTCGGTGACTTTGAAAACAACTTTAAAAAAGTAGTAAACGCTGTTGATTATGCTGAAAATAATAATTCAGACTTTGTCTTATTCCCAGAATTATTTTTAACCGGTTACCCACCTGAGGATCTTGTTCTTCGAACTTCTTTCATTCGAAAAAACATACATTTTTTAAACAAAGTAGTTGAATACTCGAAAGGAAAAAATGTAATAATCATAATAGGTTTTATAGATGTAAGCAATGATGCATACAATGCTGCAGCCATAATTCAAAACGGCAAAATTATTGGAAAATATCACAAACAACTTCTACCGAACTACAGTGTTTTTGACGAAAGAAGATATTTTAAACCCGGTGATAAAATCACACTTATTAACCATAATGGTATAAAAATAGGAATTAACATTTGCGAAGATATTTGGAGCCCATTGGGACCAATGTATTATCAAATAATTAATGGAGCTCAGATAATACTGAATATCTCAGCTTCACCTTATTTTTATGGAAAAAGAAATTTAAGAAACAATTATTTATCACAAAAATCCTACGATTATCACTGCCCAATTGTTTACTGTAATCTTGTTGGTGGTCAGGATGAAATAGTTTTCGATGGTGGAAGTATTGTAACTGATTCTGAAGGAAAAATTATCTTTGAAGGAAAACCATTCGAAGAAGAAATTAAATATGTGGATATTCCAATCGAAGAAAATCTGAGAACCAATCTTCATGATCCACGTAGAAGATATCTTGAAAAATTAACTTCCCAAGAAATTGTCGAGATTAACACGTTTGAAAATAAAAAAGAGAAGGTTTTCTACAACTCAAAAAGAATTAATTACAACCTTTCTAAATATGAAGAATTGTTTAAAGCATTAGTATTAGGTTTAAAAGATTATGTAAGAAAAAATGGTTTCTCAAAAGTTGTTCTAGGTTTAAGTGGTGGAATGGATTCATCTTTGGTTGCAGTTATCGCAGCGGAAGCACTTGGAGCTGAAAATGTTATAGGAGTTTTAATGCCTTCAATGTACAGTTCTCAGCACAGTATTGACGATGCTATAGCTCTGGCAAAAAATTTAAATATTAAATATCACATAATCCCTATAACAGATGTGTATAAAAAATATCTTGACATTTTTTCAGATATTTTTAAAGGACTTAACGAAGACGTTACTGAAGAAAATTTACAAGCAAGAATCAGAGGAAATATTTTAATGGCACTATCGAATAAATTTGGATATTTGGTGTTAGCTACTGGGAACAAGAGCGAAGTTGCAACTGGATACGCCACACTCTATGGTGACATGGTAGGTGGATTATCACCACTTAAAGACGTCTATAAAACAGAAGTTTATAATATCGCAAGATGGTACAATAATTATAAAGGCAAAGAAATTATACCTGAAAATGTATTTAAAAAACCACCAAGTGCAGAGCTAAGACCAAACCAAAAAGATGAAGACACACTACCACCTTATGATATTCTCGATAATATCTTAAAACTCTATATAGAAAATGAAAAAGCAGTTTCTGAAATCGTGGAATATGGATTTGACAAAGAAACGGTCAAATATGTTGCTAGATTAGTTGACAAAAACGAATATAAAAGAAGACAAGGAGCAATAGGAATAAAAATTTCCGAAAGATCATTTGGAAAAGACAGAAGAATGCCCATAACAAATAAATACAAAGAATGGTAACAAAGTAGGAAAAAATTAATGATAATGATATTTAAATATTTAACGTTCATTTATTGAAATCTTTTCAACCCTAAACTTACGAGCACAAAAAGGTGGTGAATAAATATGATATACATTGGAGCACATATGCCTATAGGTGGTGGTTTTAAAAGAGTTCCAAGAGAAACTGTAGAAATTGGTGGAAATACCTTTCAAATCTTTCCACATAATCCTCGGCAATGGAATGCCAGTTATCCAAAAGAAGAGGACATAAAAAAATTTAAAGAAGGGTTGCACAAGTTTAATATAATGCAACAATATATGTTATGTCATAGTGGGTACTTAATTAATATTGCAAGCCCTAAAAAAGATGGATGGGAAAAATCATTGAAACTTCTTATAAAAGAAATGGAAATCTGTAGTATGCTTGGAATAAAATATTTAAATATTCACCCTGGAAGCCACTTGGGAATCGGCGAAGAAGTGGGAATTAAAAAAATAGTTGAAGCACTCAATATTGCGCTTGATTCTGAAAAAAACACCATTATTTTACTGGAAAATGTCACAAAAAAAGGTGGAAATATTGGCTACAAAATTGAACATTTGAAAAAAATTATTGATAAAGTTAAATACCCAGAAAGACTTGGAATAACAATCGATACCTGCCATGCATGGGATGCTGGTTATGATATAGTAAACAAGCTTGATGAATTCCTAACAATGATTGATAAATTAATTGGCTTAAATAATTTAAAATTTATCCATCTAAACGATTCAAAAAATGAACTCGGTTCAAATAAAGATAGACATGAAAACATCGGAAAAGGAAAAATTGGTAATGATGGATTAAAAGTCTTTCTAAATCATGAAATAATTAAAAAAATACCCTGGATACTTGAAACACCAGGAGATAATGAAGTACATAAAAACGATATAAAAGAAGTATTAAAACTTGTAGAGGTGAATTAAATGAAAATAGGTTTAGCATTGGCAGCAGGTGGTGCAAAAGGATTTGCACACATTGCAACATTAAAACTCTTAGAAGAATATAAAGTTAAACCTGAGATAATCACAGGTTCTTCAGCTGGAGCAATTGTCGCAGGATTATATGGTTTATACGAAGACAGTGAGATTGTATACGAAAAATTCTCAACTGCTGTTGAAAAATTTCTTCCTTCATTTAAAAAATATTACGACAAGTTAAATAGAAAAACTGGAATATGGGGGATACTTCAAAGATCATTAGTTCCTATTGAAGATTATTATCCTTTTTTTAAATTTTTATTTGGAAAAAAGAAATTCAGTGATTGTAAAATAAAAGTTGGTATAATAACATTCGATAATTCAAACATGGATTCTATGTTAATTACGGAAGGCTACCTTGTAGATGCCATAATGGCAAGTTCATCTGTCCCAGGAGTTTTTTCACCTGTATGGATTGCCGGTGTTCAAAACACAGATGGGGGTGTTCTTTCACCTGTACCAGTTTCAGAAGCTTTTTCAATGGGAGCTAATTTCGTAATTGCAAGCACTTTTTTGAGAAAGCCTACAAATTTTCCTAAAGATCAGTTGGAATTAATGTTCTACATTGATACTTGGAAAGAAATTGAAATAGAGTATATTGATTTAGATAAAGCAAATGTGGTAATATATTATAGGTTCCCCTATGAATGGTATGAATTTTTGAGATATAAAGAAATATACAATTCTGCTCTTTCCTATGCTTATGAAAGGAGAGAAGAATTTGACCCTCGCTTTTGGAGGTAATTCAGTCCTTTATTTTTCATTACCTGCTTTTTTCAAAGCTTGTGAAGAATTTAATCTAAAATTTGATGAGATACATTGCGTAGGTTTCTCCTGTATACCTGTATATTATTATCTAAAAACCGGTTCCTCAAATCAAAGTTACGTACTTTCCAAAAATCTATATGAAGACGCTATTAAAACTTTTCATTTTGCAAATGGTTTTAACTTTACAAACGTAATTGAACAAATTAGAGCTTTGTATAAAGCATCAAAAACTTTAGCTGGTTTTAAAAGTCAAAAGGTTTTAGTGAAATTTGTAGAAAAATATTTTCCAGACGAAAAAATAGATAAGAAACTAAAAATCCACGCATTTAACTTAAATACCTTTAACGATGAAATTCTACAAGATAATTTAAGGGAAGCAATAATAAAAACTTTAACTTTACCATTAGAATTTGCTCCATATAACGGATATGTCTCAGGTGCTTGGGTATATGGTATTCCAGAAGCTGATTTTTTATTAATAATTCAAAAAACTTTTGATGTGAGTTTGAACAACGCAGTTGATTTCATGGTTTACTCCACTTACGCAAGAACTCAAAAAATTATCAATCAAAGAATTAATAATGCAAAATACAAAATTAAAATTTCAACCAAAAATTCCAATCCCTTTAACTTATCAACAAAATTATATGAAATTTCAAAAAAATATATTGGGGGTATAATATGAAAAAACTTGTCTTGCTTTTTTTACTTTTTATATCATTTTTTGCATTCTCAAAAACCATTCATATTTCTTCAGAATACGTCGAACCAACTGAAAACTTAATTACTTATCAAGGAAATGTAGTTGTGTTCATTGATTCAGATAATTTTGGTTTAAAAACCAATAGCATGCAAATCAAAAAAATCCAAAATAAATGGATAGATCTTTCAGCAACAAGTACCGTGCAAATTACATTTGAAAATGGCACCCTTGAAGGAGAAAATTTAAAATACAATATAGAAACTCAACTGGGATCTATTGAAAACGCCTCTTTAACAATACTTGATGCTCAAAGTTCTGAGACTATATATATAAATTGTGACAACTTAGTTTTTGATTTAAATAATAATTACTTCACGGGAACAAGCAACAAAAACCAAGTAAATATAATTAAAGGTGCAATTAATGCAAAGTCTGATAAATTTATTTATGATAGAGAAAATGGAGAATTAATACTTGAAGGAAACGTCGAACTAATTGACAACGAAAAAGATATCAAAATGAAAGCAAGTAAAATTGTCATTGATACACAAAATAATAATATGAAAGGCGAAAAAGTTCAAATAGAAATAGTGGTGGAATAATATGAAGTATGTTATCATTAGTGGCCCAACAGCAGTAGGAAAAACTGATCTAGTTATAGAATTGTGCGAAAAACTAAATATTCAGATTATTTCCATTGATTCTCGACAAATATACAAATACATGAACATAGGTACTGCAAAACCTTCACCTGACGAACAGAAAAAGGTAAAGCACCATTTAATAGACTTCATTGAACCTGATCAGTACTACAACGCATTTTTATTTAGGCAAGATGCATTAAAAATTAAAGAACAACTCGTTTCTAAGAATATATATCCACTATTTGTTGGAGGGACCGGACTTTATATTGATGCAATAGTAAAAGGAATGTTTGAAGGTGTTCCAAGAGATGAAAATTTAAGAAAAGAACTAAGTGAACTAGAAAAAAAAGAACCTGGTATTTTACGAACGATGCTAGAAAAATATGACCCTGCTTCCGCTGCTAAAATTCATCCTTCCGATATTAAAAGAACTATAAGAGCTTTGGAGGTATATTTAAAAACCGGGAAAAGAATTTCCCAACTTCAAAATCATAAAAATATCTCTGATGAGTATCAAATAATAGTCTTAAACAGAAATAGAGATGAGCTTCATGAACGGATTAACCAAAGAGTCGAAAAAATGATTGAAAATGGACTCATTGATGAAGTGAAATCATTAATTGAGAAATACCCTAAAGATATCAATGCTTTCCAAACAATTGGTTACAAAGAATTAATATTATATCTTGAGGGAAAGTATAATTTAAAAACAGCTATCCACTTAATTAAAAGAAATACCAGAAGATATGCTAGAAGACAAATAATATGGCTTAGAAGATATAAAAACGCAAAATGGTTGAATCTTTCTGAGATATCACGAAAAGAAGCACTCGAAAAATTAGAAAATTTTTTAATAACAGCTAGAGAAGGAGGATAAGATGGAAACTCTATATAGAAAATATCGTCCCAAAAATTTTTCTGAATTAATTGGTCAAAAACATGTTAAAAAAATATTCATAAATGCACTTGAAAATAACTTAGTATCCCACGCGTATATTTTTGCTGGCCCACGTGGAACCGGGAAAACTACTGTTGCCAGAATACTTGCTAAATCACTGAACTGTGAAAATCGAAAAGGTGCCGAACCCTGCAACACATGTTCCAGTTGTATAGCAATTGATAACGGGAATTTTATGGATGTATACGAAATAGATGCCGCATCAAATAGAGGAATTGATGAAATAAGAAAAATTAGGGAAGCAGTTAACTATCATGCCGCTCAAGGTAAATACAAGGTATATATTATCGATGAAGTCCACATGTTAACCAAAGAAGCTTTCAATGCTCTCTTGAAAACCTTAGAAGAACCACCAGAAAATGTTGTATTCATTTTAGCAACAACAAACCCGGAAAAAATTCCACCAACAATAATCTCCAGATGTCAAATCATAGATTTTAAAAATATTGAACCAGAAAAGATTATTGAAAGACTGAAATATGTGTCTGAAAAAGAAAAATTTAAAATCACAGATGAAGCATTTCATGAAATAGCAAAAAGAGCTAATGGCGGGTTAAGAGATGCTCTAACAATTCTTGAACAGGTTATGAGATATTCTAATGATATGGTTACGATCGATACCATAAAAGAAGCTCTGGGACTTGTCTCTGATGAAATTGTTGAAAAATTACTTGAATATGTTATAAATGGGAACTTAACAAATGTTCTAAAAACAATCGAAGAAGTTTATTTTTCTGGAAAAGATATTGAAGTATTCTTAAAACAAATCATAGAAAATATCGTTGAAAAAGTGGAAACTGGAAATTTCAAATATATAGAAATATTAAAGCCAGTTTCCCAGATTTTAAAAGATATAAAGTTTTCCGACGAAAAACTTTTATTAACTAAATTAGGATTTTTAGAAATTACAAAAAGTTTTGCTAAAAATATGCAACCTGAAACAAATACTAATAAAAGTAATGAAAATATTCAAAAACCAAAAGAAAAAGAAGAAGTAAAAATTAGTCAAACACTTATATCACCCGAAACACCAAAAAAAGAAAAACCAAACAATTCAAAATCAAATGAAAAAATTGAACAAAAAGAAGAAAAAACAACAAACATTATTGATGAAATAATGGAAGAATTAAAGATTAAAGGAGATTTATCATTATATGTTGCCCTTAATTTTGCTAAAATAAAAGAGGATAATAATGAAATAACTATTTCTTTCACCCCTGATAAAAAAATACATTATGAAATTGTCAAAACAAAATCTGATATTCTTGAAAAATTGTATCTATCTAAAGCTGGTTTTATTAAACCTATAAATATTAAAATCTCTGAAGATAATGAAGATGATGTCCTAAAAAAACTTAAAACTCTATTTGGAAATAACTTTATTATTGAGGAGTGATAGGATGTTAAATCTTAATGAAATTTTAATTAAAGCTAAAGAAATGAGGGCATCTGATGTACATTTAACTGTCGGATTACCTCCTATCGCAAGAGTCGACGGAAGATTGGTCAAAATACCAAATTTTTATCCAATAGAAGCTAATGAATTAGAACACGCAGTTGAAGATATTTTTTTGAAATATGGTATTGAAAGAAAGAAAAAAGAAGTTGATTTCTCATTTCCACTTGAAGAATTGAGGATTAGAGCCAATTTCTACTATGAAAAGAGAAAACCAGCTCTGGCATTAAGACTTATTACAAAAAAAATCAGAACAATCGAAGAATTAGGATTACCCCATATTTTAAAAACATTTGCTGAAAGGGATCATGGATTAATCCTGGTTGCAGGACCAACTGGAAGTGGTAAATCAACAACACTGGCAGCAATGATTGATCATATTAACAACAGATTCGCAAAACATATTATCACAATTGAAGACCCCATTGAATATGTCTTCGAAACAAAGAGAAGTTTAATTCACCAAAGAGAAGTTGGCACTGATACTGATAGCTTTGCAGATGGATTAAAGTATGCTTTAAGACAAGATCCTGATGTAATTTTAGTTGGGGAAATGAGAGACCTTGAAACAATGGCATTGGCACTCACATCAGCTGAAACAGGTCATTTAGTTTTTGCAACAGTTCATACCAATTCTGCAGCATCAGCACCCGAAAGAATTATTGATGTGTTCCCTGCACACCAACAAAAACAAATTGCCTTACAATTAGCCAACACCCTCGTCGCTGTTGTATTTCAAAGGCTGATACCTAAAAAAGATTTTGGTGTTGTTCCTGTTGCTGAAATTATGGTTTCAACCCCCGCAATTAGAAACTTAATCCGCGAAGGCAAGTTACATCAAATTGAGGGGGTTATGCAGGCAAGTAAAAATCAAGGGAATATATTATTCGATGAAGCTCTAATAAATGCATTTCTTTCTGGTGAAATTTCTAAAGAAACTTTAATTGAAAACATTAGAAATCCTCAGGAGGTGTCTAAAAGACTAGGATGGAGAATTTAGAAATAGTTCTACAAATACATAATTGGAGCGAACAAGCTTTAAAAGAGCTTGAAATCAAATTGTCAACCCCTTTAAATCCAGATGAGATTAAAAAATATTCAGAAGAATATTCGAAAATGAAAGAAATAAATTCATTGGCAAAAGAGTATCTTGAGTTAGAAGATGAGATTCAACTCTGGAAAGAAGAAATGCCTGAAAATTTTGAAACCGAAATTGAAAGATTGGAAAACAAAAAAGAAAAAATTATCCAAGAATTGATATCGCTGGTTATCCCTGATGATGAATATAGCGGCAAAAACATTTTATTGGAAATTAGAGCAGGGACTGGTGGCGATGAAGCAGCATTGTTTGCTGCTGATTTATTAAGAATGTATTTAAGATATGTTGAGAAAAAAGGATTCAAAGCTGAAATTATAGATGAAAACAAAACAGATCTTGGAGGTTTCAAAGAAGTCATAGTTCGAATAAAAGGCAAAAACGTTGGAAAGTATTTAAAATATGAAAGTGGAGTACACAGAGTTCAAAGAGTACCAACTACTGAATCAGGTGGCAGAATACATACATCAACTGCCACAGTTGCTGTTCTTCCTGAAGCTTCAGACGTAGATGTAGAAATTGATCCTTCTGATTTAAGAATAGATACATACAGAGCATCTGGAGCCGGTGGACAATACGTAAATAAAACTGAATCAGCAGTTAGAATTACTCATATTCCAACGGGTTTAGTGGTTACCTGTCAATCAGAAAGATCTCAACTTCAAAATAAAGAAAGAGCAATGATGATTCTTAGAACAAGGTTATATCAAATGAAACTTGAAGAACAGGCAAAAAAAATTAGCGCAAACAGGAAATCAATGGTAGGTACAGGCGAAAGAAGTGAAAAAATAAGAACTTATAATTTTCCACAAAATAGGGTAACAGATCACAGAATCAATTACACTTCTTATAACCTTCAAGCTGTTCTTGATGGTGAACTCGACGATTTTATTACAAAACTAATGAGAATAGATATGATGCAAAATCTAGAAATTATTTTAAAGGGAGGATATGAGAATGAAAGTTAACGTTGTTGATCATCCTTTAATAAGGCATAAACTAACCATAATGCGAAAAAAGGATACTGGTCCAAAAGAATTTAGAGAATTACTAAAAGAAATTACATTACTTATTGCTTACGAAGCAACAAGACATATTGAATTATACGAAACAGAAATAGAAACTCCTCTTGAGAAAACTAAAGGTTATTTTTTCAACGATAAAGATGTCGTAATCGTACCTATTTTGAGAGCCGGTTTAGGCATGTCAGACGGTATATTACAACTTCTTCCAAATGCATCAGTTGGTCATGTGGGAATATACAGAGATCCCAAATCTCTGCAACCAATAGAATATTATGCCAAACTCCCAACTTTAAGCGATTCATCTCATATATTTGTACTAGATCCCATGTTAGCAACTGGTGTTTCTTCAGTAAAAGCGATCGATATTGTAAAGGAACACGGTGGTAAAAATATTATACTAGTTACATTGATTTCATCACCAGAAGGAGTTTTTTATGTTAATAAATTCCATCCAGATGTAATAATTTATACTGCATCATTAGATCGAGAACTCAATAGCAAAGGATACATTCTTCCTGGACTAGGTGATGCTGGTGATAGATTATTTAGAACAAAATAAGGAGGAGTTACTTTGAAAATTGACACTTTAAATATAAAAGATTTAGAAAAAATGACAATTAAAGAACTATATAAACTTGCAAAACAATATGATATTCCAAGATATACTTCAATGAGAAAACATGACCTGATCTTCGCAATTTTAGAGGCAAAAGCACAATCCGAAGGGTACTTTTTTGGTGAAGGAGTTTTAGAAGTTCATCCCGATGGTTTTGGCTTTTTAAGAAGCCTTGAAAGTATGCTACCGAGTTCCAAAGATATTTATTTATCAAATTCTCAAATTAGAAAGTTTAACTTAAACACTGGCGATATAATTTCAGGGGTAATTAGACCCCCAAAAGAAGGCGAAAGATTTTTTGCAATGATCAAAATTGAAGCGGTAAATTACAAAACACCTGAACTTGCAAATGAAAGAGTTAACTTTGAAAATCTTACTCCAACTTATCCAAATGATAGATACATTCTTGAAACAGAAAAAGATATAATTTCAACTCGACTAATTGACTTGTTCTCACCTATTGGTAAAGGACAAAGGGGTATGATTGTAGCTCCTCCAAAAGCAGGAAAAACCACTATTTTAAAAGAAATTGCAAACGGTATTGCTAAAAATCATCCAGAAACTATCAGAATTGTACTATTAATAGATGAACGCCCAGAAGAAGTTACAGATATCAAGGAATCGGTTGATGCACAAGTAATTGCCGCTCCATTCGATATGCCTCCCGAAAAACAAATTAAAAAAGCTGAATTAACTCTAGAAATGGCTAAAAGACTTGTTGAATATGGATATGATGTAGTTATTTTAATGGATAGTTTAACCAGACTTGCAAGAGTATATAATATCAACGTCCCACCAAGTGGAAAATTACTTAGTGGTGGGGTTGATCCAGCAGCATTATACAAACCCAAGCACTTTTTTGGAGCAGCTCGAAATACTAAAGAAGGCGGAAGTTTAACTATAATAGCAACTTCATTAATTGAAACTGGTTCAAAAATGGATGAGGTAATTTTTGAGGAATTTAAAGGAACTGGAAACATGGAACTAGCACTTTCCAGGCAACTTGCAAACAAACGAATTTTCCCGGCAATTAATTTGATTTTATCGGGAACTCGCCGGGAAGAATTATTACTTGATGAAAAAACACTAAAAAAGGTTTGGATTTTAAGAAAAATGCTTTCTTCCATGAGTGAAGAAGAGGGATTAAAACTTATTCTTTCAAAATTAAAAGATACTAAAACTAATGATGACTTTCTCGCTTTAATAGACCTAGAAAAAGGAAATTAATCCACTTTGTGAGGACAAATATGTCTGAAATACTTACAATACTACTTTTTTTAATTGCATACTATTTTATAATTTTTAAAAAAGAAAGAGCCTCAGTAACTACTTTTCTAATTGGTTTAATCATTGGATTGCTAAAAATAGGAAATATAAAAATTGAAAATGCTTCACAATTTATTGACTTCAATACAATTTCACTTCTTTTAGGAATGATGATTATTGTTTCAATATTAAAAAGAACTGGCTTTTTTCAATTTATTGCCGTAAAAATTGTAAAAATTAGTAAATCAGATATTCACAAATTACTTTTTTTAATCTACTCAATAATTTTCCTTTTTTCTGCCTTTCTGGATAATGTAACTACAATAATTCTTTTCACTCCTATAATATTATTAATTTCAGATTCAATTGATATTAATCCTGAACCAGTAATGTTTCTTGCTATTATCTCATCGAACATTGGGGGACTCTCAACAATTATCGGTGATCCTCCTAATATTTTAATCGGAAGCGCGGCTAAAATAAGTTTCATCCAATTTATTCAAAACATGTTCTTACCTTCTTTAATATCATTTATTATTATCGTGTTTATTGTCATAAAAAAGATAAAATTTCCTAAAAATATCAATGAAAAGCTAAAAGAATTTATTGAAATTGACCCGAATTCACTAATTACCAACAAATCTCTTATGTTCAAAAGTTTATTAACTTTCATTATTGTCATAATAGGTTTTGTTCTACATGAGTACGTTGATTACGAACTTTCATTAATCGCCCTTACCGGAGCAGCTTTTTTGTTAATCTTATCAAATGAAAATTTTGAAACGATAAGTAGAGACATTGAATGGGATACAATTTTTTTCTTTATAGGTCTCTTCTCAATTACCTATGCATTAGAAGTTATTGGAATTACTGATTTTATTGCTAAATCATTGATAAATGCAAACATTTCAAAAACATTTTTATCAACTTTATTATTTATCATTTCATTCTTCATGTCGGGGTTTGTTGGCGCAGTTCCTTCAACAATGATACTTATCCCAGTTGTCGAAAAATTAATTTTAAATAATTTATCCTTCAACCTATGGTGGGCTATTGCTCTTGGAGCAGGGCTTGGAGGAAACCTAACACCTATCGGGGCTGCTTCAAATATTGTTGGTCTTTCATTGCTTGAAAAACACCAAAATAAACACATAAATTTCTTCGGTTATATGAAAAAGGTAATTCTACCTTTAACATTTACGTTTTTTACTGCTATAATATATTTAGTACTAAAAGAATATTTTAGTAAGGGGTGAGTTTTATCAAAAAGAGTTTGCTTCTTTTTCTTTTCCTGTTATTAGTCTATACTTCTATATCCTTTTCTGAACCTTTAATTTACAATTTTATCAAGAATATCTCCGGTAAAAGAGATTTTTATTTTAGCGTTGATATATTATTTGACGTTATTGACAATCAGCAAAACAATTTTAGAACCAATATTAGTCTAGAAGCCACTGTAATTAATCTGGAAAATATAACTGTAAACTTTATAAGTCCCGAATTTTTAAAAGATATTGAAATTAATTATAATACAATAAATAATATTGCAGTTTATAAGTACAAAAATAATATTAGTTCTGAAGTTACAAATTTTAACTTAGAAAAACTATATGAAATCTTTAAAACAGCTGCTGGTTTTTTATCATCTTCAGTTTTTACTGTCACTGAAGATGAAGATAGTTTAATTTTTGTGCCAACTGGTTATGTGTTTTTAAAAAGATTGGGGCTGGAACCAACAAAAATCTATGTAAATCTCAATGAATATGGTTTTAGCGAATTTCTTTTCTCAACTGATGATAGTACAGAAACTGTTACAATAAAATTCAATGAATTCAAAATTTTAAATATCAAATAAGAGAGGGAAATGCATGGAATTCAAAAAAAGTATTTTTGACATCGATTATGACAAGCTTATAGAAAATGGATACAAAGTTTTCTTGTTTGATTTTGATAACACACTAAATAAATGGAAAATGTCAATAATATCCAATGAAACTATTAAACTCTTTGAAAAACTAAAAAATAAAAAAGCTCAAATATTCATTGTATCAAACGGAAAGCCAAGAAAATTAAATTACCATATTGAAACAATCTGGCTTGCTAGAAAACCTTTTACTTTCAAAGTTAAAAAATTTCTAAAGTCAAAAAATTTTGATAAAGAAAAAATTGTTGTAATTGGCGATCAATTTTTTACAGATATGATCTTTGGTAAACTACTAGGAGCATATTTAATAAAAGTTGAGCCTCTCGATACTTCAAGAGAATTTTTAATAACTAAAATTTTCAGATTCTTTGAAAAATTACTCTTGAAAATATTAAATGTTGTGATATAATTTCATTTGGAGGCGTGTTCCGAATTGGCTAAGGGGCCGGTCTTGAAAACCGGTGGGGGTT